>JAISRX010000201.1 GCA_031273395.1 Bacteroidales bacterium
CAAACGAAAGCAGAAACATTTACCGTCGAGGGATATAACAGTTTATTCAGACATTTTTTGGCAAGAATGAGAAGAAAGTCAAAATGCTACTCAAAGAAGATGGAAATGTTGAAATTGTCCTTTCTTTTACTGATACATTATCGAAACGGAACCTTATCTATACTTAATTAGCAATGCCCAAAAAGATATTAAAATAACAGATGATGAGATAAATGGTGTTAATTTAAAGAAATTCAAATTTCACGGTGAATGGAATTATCTCATAAAACCCAATAAAATGTAAATGTTATTTGCGGACATTTCCTTAAGTGTGATTTGCTCCGAACATTCGTGTTTGCCTCCATCCTTAAACGGGAGGCGCTCCGTTGCCGGGACGGTATGCCCCTTCTTCCTGTTGTCTCACGCCGATGCGGGAAGGCTGCGGCTTTTCCGTTGCGGTTTCTTGCCTGTAAACCGGAATACGGTTTTATGATCCGGCAGGAACGCAGGATTTCACCTCTCTGCAAGCGGTTTGAAAGTCATGCTTCCCAACTTCAAATGCCGTTATATCATTATTCGTCTTTAAAAACATGTCATTTTGTCAGATAATTTGTTTTGGCGAATAATTTGATGGTATCAGGTTAAAATATCATCATGACCTATCAAAAACAAACATCATGAACCTGAATCAATTCACTATAAAGTCGCAGGAAGCCGTTCAAAGCGCCTTCCGGCTGGCGCAGGAAAGAGGTCATCAGGCGGTGGAAACCGGACATATCCTGAAAGCCCTGTTTGAAGAAAACGAAGAGGTAGTTTCCTTTTTGTTGAAGAAGTTGAATGTCAATACCGGTCGTCTCCTGAGCGTGGCGGACAGCATTGTGTCTTCATACCCTAAAGTTTCCGGAGGGGAGGCGTATCTGGCTCAGAGCGCGTCCGCAGCCTTGCAGAAAGCCATTTCGCTCTCCAAAGAAGCGGGCGACCAGTTTGTATCGGTAGAATATATTCTTGCCGGATTACTGGAAACGGGCGATCAGGTGTCGAATTTGTTGAAGGATAACGGTGTGATGCCGAAAGACCTGAAAAAAGCCATCGACGAACTGCGCAAAGGCGAGAAGGTGAACAGCCAGACTGCCGAAGCGAGTTTTGATTCGCTCAACCGCTATGCCATCAACCTGAACGACCGCGCGCGCGAAGGCAAACTTGACCCCGTGATCGGTCGCGACGAAGAAATACGGCGCGTGCTGCAAATTCTTTCGCGCCGAACCAAAAACAACCCCATTCTGGTGGGCGAGCCGGGCGTGGGAAAAACCGCCATTGCCGAAGGACTGGCGCACCGGATCATCAGCGGCGACGTACCCGAAAACCTGAAGACCAAACAGGTGTACTCCCTCGACATGGGCGCGCTGATTGCCGGGGCAAAATACAAGGGCGAATTTGAGGAACGCCTGAAAGCGGTGGTGAAGGAAGTCATTGCTGCCGAGGGCGAGGTAGTGCTTTTCATCGACGAGATACATACCCTTGTGGGCGCGGGACGCAGCGACGGCGCCATGGACGCCGCCAACATCCTGAAACCGGCGCTGGCGCGCGGGGAATTGCGCGCTATCGGGGCTACCACGCTGGACGAATACCAGAAATACTTTGAAAAGGACAAGGCGCTCGAACGGCGTTTCCAGATGGTGCTGGTGGACGAACCCGACACGCCGAGCGCCGTATCCATCCTGCGCGGCATTAAGGAACGCTACGAAGCGCATCATCAGGTGAGGATACGCGACGAAGCCATCATTGCGGCGGTGGAACTGTCGCAACGCTACATATCCGCACGTTTCCTGCCCGACAAAGCCATTGACCTGATGGACGAAGCCGCATCCAAACTGCGGATGGAGATGAACTCGGTACCCGAAGAAATCGACGTGCTGGAACGGCATATCCAGCAGCTGGAAATAGAACGCGAAGCCATCAAACGCGAGGGCGACGAACCGAAGATCAGGCAACTGTCCAAAGAATTGTCCGAACTGTCGGAAAAGCGCAATACCCTGCGCGCCAAATGGCAGAGCGAACGCAACACCGTTGGGAAGATACAGGAAATCAGCGGCAGGATAGAACAGTTGAAAACGGAAGCGCAGCAAGCCGAACGGGCAGGCGATTACGGACGGGTGGCGGAGCTTCGCTACGGGAAAATCAAGGAAGCCGAAAACGAAATACAGGCGCTCAGGAAGCAATTGCAGGAGCAGCAGTCGGACACGGCGCTCATTCAGGAGGAAGTCACCGCGGACGATATTGCCGAAGTGGTGGCGCGCTGGACGGGCATCCCCGTGGTGAGGATGTTGCAGAGCGAACGCGAAAAACTACTGTCGCTGGAAACCGAACTGCATCACCGCGTGGTGGGGCAGGAGGAGGCTATTGCGGTAGTGGCGGATGCGGTGCGCCGCAACCGCGCCGGTTTATCCGATCCCAAACGCCCCATCGGATCGTTCATTTTTCTGGGCACCACGGGCGTCGGCAAAACGGAACTGGCGCGCGCGCTGGCGGAATTTCTGTTCAACGACGAAAACATGATGACCCGTATCGACATGTCCGAATATCAGGAACGACATGCCGTATCGCGTCTGGTGGGAGCGCCTCCGGGCTACGTGGGATACGACGAAGGCGGGCAACTCACCGAAGCAGTGCGACACAAGCCCTATTCGGTGGTGCTGCTGGACGAAATCGAAAAAGCCCACCCCGACGTGTTCAACATCCTGCTGCAAGTGCTGGATGACGGACGGCTCACCGACAACAAGGGACGCACGGTGAACTTCAAAAACACCATCATCATCATGACTTCCAACATCGGTTCGCACCTGATCATGGAAAAAGCGGAGGGACTCACCGACAGCAACCGAGAAGAGGTGCTGGAGCGAACCCGCATCGAAGTGATGGAACTCCTGAAGCAAACCATCCGTCCGGAGTTCATCAACAGGGTGGACGAGATAGTGGTGTTCAAGCCTTTGCGCAGGGAAGAAATCCGTCAGGTGGTATGGTTGCAGGTCGAAATACTGAAACGGATGCTGCAACCGCAGGGCATACGGCTCGAAGTATCCGAAGCGGCGCTGGAATGGCTGTCCGCAGCCGGTTATGACCCGCAGTTCGGCGCGCGTCCGGTGAAGCGGGTCATCCAGAAGCGCCTGCTCAACGAACTGTCCAAACGGATACTTGCAGGCAACGTGCAGAGCGATCGTCCCATCCGCGTGGACAGCGAAGGAGAGGCAGGATTGAAATTCGAGAATTGAACGGCAAAGCAAAATATCTTTGGCGTTTTGCACCACCAACCGCAAGATTCCATACGGGCAACTTATCCGTGCGGGATATAAGCGCCTTTTCAGAGATCGGATAATTTAAGATAATTTTTTTTGCCGTTTCATATAAATGTATATCTTTGCCGTTCCGAAAGATCAAAAAATTAAATCATCAATCAATGGAAAACAAGAAAGACAATGCCGTCAGTCAGGATATTCAAAAAGAGAAACTCAAATCGCTTCAGCTGACGCTGGACAAGCTGGACAAGGAATTTGGGAAGGGATCAATCATACGGATGAGCGACAAGGTCGTGGAACAGGTGCCGTCCATCCCCACCGGCTCTATTGCCCTGGACATTGCGCTGGGCATCGGCGGGTTGCCGCGAGGGAGAGTCATCGAGATTTTCGGACCGGAATCGTCGGGGAAAACCACCCTTGCCATCCATGCCATTGCCGAAGCGCAAAAAATGGGAGGCATCGCCGCCTTTATTGACGCGGAACATGCTTTCGACCGCTTTTATGCGCAGAAACTGGGAGTGAAGATGGATTCGCTCTACGTGTCGCAACCCGACAACGGAGAACAGGCGCTGGAGATTGCCGACGGGCTGATACGTTCCAGCGCTATCGACATACTGGTGATCGACTCGGTGGCCGCCCTTACGCCCAAAGCCGAAATAGAAGGCGACATGGGCGACTCGCGGATGGGATTGCAGGCGCGGCTGATGTCGCAGGCGCTGCGCAAACTCACCGCCACCATCAGCAAAACCAATACCTGCTGCATCTTCATCAACCAGCTGCGCGAAAAAATAGGCTTGATGTTCGGCAACCCGGAAACCACCACGGGCGGTAATGCGCTGAAGTTCTATGCGTCGGTGCGCATCGACATCCGTAAAACCACCCCCATCAAGGACGGAGAAGAGGTACACGGAAACCGCGTGAAGGTGAAGATCGTGAAAAACAAACTTGCCCCTCCCTTTCGCAGGGCGGAATTTGACGTGATTTACGGGGAAGGCATTTCGCGTATCGGCGAAATCATCGACCTGGGCGTCACGCTCAATGTCATCAAGAAAAGCGGTTCGTGGTTCAGCTACGGCGACACGAAACTGGGACAGGGACGCGATGCGCTCAAGCAACTGCTCACCGACAATCCCGAACTTGCCGAAGAACTGGAAGCAAAGATACGGGCTGCCCTTTCCTCCAACCCCGGCATCGTGGATGAGGGGACGGAACAGCCGGCAACCGAATAACCACCCTGCACGCTACCATGTAAACTCCGTGCGGTATTCCGCCGCGTTTCCCTTAACGTCCGTCACCTCCAGCAAAAGCCGGTGCACGGCGTTTTTTTTCAGCCTGTCGCCGTCAAACTCATAGACAAGCACACTGTTTTTGGCGTCGTATTCAAACAGCGCCCACTGTCCGTCTATCCATCCGCTGTATGTGCCGACGCCCGAAAGGTCGTCGGTAATTTTTATGCGGATGTTTTGCTTTTTGCGCATGTCGCCACCTCCGGTCAGGTTCACCGGGACGATGCGGGGCGGCACGGTGTCGGCGGAAACGGCAAAACTGCCGAAGGAGCGCACGGAAGTCACAACAATCTGGTCGCGGTAGTATCCTCCCGCGCTCGCCACCCGTCCGTTGCGTCCCACCTGCACTATCAGCGCCTTTTCGCGCAGGCGCACCGGAAGGCGGTTGGCGTCTATTTCGACGGTGATGGCTTTGTGCAGCGGGACGGTGCTGCGGTGGACGTGATGCACGTCGGAATACAGCGAGGGCGGTTGCCGCGACGTGTCGTATTCAAACCGGATGCGGTCGTACAGGGCGAAAGCCGGTATCGTCACCCTGATGTACGGGCGGTTGTAGGTCACCTCCGTTTCGCAGGCGGCGGCGATGACGTCGGGCATCTCCGCGATCTTCTCCAGAAAACTCTTCGGCTGTTCCCTTTCGGGGATGCAGGTAAAGGAAAACTCCAGACGGGCGCTGTTGCCGTGCAGGTCTTCGGCTGTCAGCAGCGCCCGGTGCAGGGAGGAATCGGCAAACGATACGACGCCGCGGCGGATGTGGCGGTCGTAAATGCTTAACCTGTTGTTCGGTTCCATATACAGGCGGTTGAACCTGACGTTGTGTTCCACGTAGTAAGCATAGTCGATCAGGCTGTTGATGTACCGGGTTTCGTCGAAGGAGAAGCTGTTCATAGTTTGCGAGAAGACGGTGGAGGTGTCTATGCGGAGGCTGAGCCGGTACAGCCCGCAACGGTTTGCCGATCCGGAAAGCCGGTCGTAGGCGTCGACGCCGAAAGCCGCCTGTCCCCTGATCACCGGTTGCTGCCCGCCCTTGATGATGTATCTGCCGCCCGACTGTTCCAGCTGTAGAATCAGTTTTTCCCTGCTGCCGTTCACCGTGCTGCCCTCGCCGATGGGATACACGGCGAGGCGCCGCATGACGGGGGCAACGTCGTCCTTCACGCCCAGCCCGAAGTGCAGCGGATTGACCGGCTTTTCGGAGGAGGTTTCGCGCACCTCGAAATGCAGATGCGGACCGCTTGAGCCGCCGGTATTTCCCGAAACGGCTATCTGCTGCCCGCGCCGGACGACGAACTGCGCCGAGTCGGGAAACAAATCCGTTGCAAACTGCCGGCGGGCATACTGCTGTTGTTTTACGTAATCGGCAACCTCGCCGCAGAACAGATCAAGATGGGCGTAAACGGTGGTGTATCCGTTGGGATGAGCCACGTACAGGGCTTTCCCGTAACCGCCCGCTTCCACCTTGATGCGCGACACATAGCCGTCGGCGGCGGCACGAACCTTGTGCCCGGTGACGCCCTGCGTGCGGTAGTCGATGCCCGAATGGAAGTGATTGTTCCGCAGTTCGCCGAAGGTAGCCGCCAGCAACACGGGAATATCCAGCGGACGGTGGAAAACGGTGTCGCCGGCGGGCTGACCGTGCAGCCGCAGCCACCACAGCGACAGGATGAGCAGAAGAATATTCCGGCGTGCGCTCATTTCCTTTTCCTTAAATTCAGCTGGACGCCCGCGGCGGCTTCCGTTCCTTCTTCCATGCGGTTCATTGAGTACAGACGGCTTAGCCTGACCGCGTATTTTTGCGACACGTCGTACATGGTTTCCCCTTCCGCAAGCGTATGGGTATCCTTTCCGCGCTCCGCCCGGCGGCGTTTGGGTTGCAGATACACGGTTTCGCCCTCGCGCAGCGTTGTGGACAGGGGACGTTCGTTGTAGCGCGGCAGCTGCCACAGCATCATCTTCCGTTCCTTTGTCAGGGAGGCATACGTGTCGCCTTCCCTTGCCGTGATGTATTCCGTATGGTTGTTCTCCATTACCGGATAGCGTTCGATGTTCACGGAAAAGTTGTCGATGGACGGCTTCGGCGCGCCCGTCTTCCCGCCGGAAGCCACGGCAACCGGCGTACGTTCCTCCGCTTTTGCCATGCTCACTCCGCTGTCGTACAGGTGCAGCTTATGGCGTTCAATCAGTTCTATCAGCCGTTGCGGATACCTCGGATCGGTGGCGTATCCCGCCTTGCGCAAGCCCTTTGCCCAGCTTTTGTAATCGGTGGGACGGTAGTTGAAGAGAAAGGCGTAGCGGCTTCGCGACATCAGGAAATCCGTATGGTCGAGGAAGGACTCCTCGGCGCTGCCGTAGCTGCGGAAACATTCCTTCTTGAGGTCGTCGTCGTGAAAGGCTTTTTCGCCATCCCAGTCGTGGCACTTGATGCCGAAATGATTGTTGGAACGGACAGCCAGGTCGCTGTTGCCGCTGCCCGATTCCAGAATGCCCTGCGCCAGAGTGATACTGGCGGGAATGCCGCTCCGTTTCATTTCCGATACGGCAAGCTCCCTGTAGGTATCAATATATTTCGCGGCAGTGATTTTTTGAGCCGACGCCGCGGGCGTACCGGCAAAAACCAATCCGCAGGCAAATATGCCGAATGATTTGATCATGCGTTCAATTCAAAAATAAAGTGCAAAGGTAATGGTTTTCCTTCAAATGAAAAAAAGGCGGGAAGAATGGCTAAATCTTTTTTTGAGGCGCTATTGACTTCATCAAATATGGCTTCCCTGCGGTTGTAGAGACGTTGCATGCAACGTCTGTACGGCGAAGGCGTTTGTTTTAGCGGGTAGTCCCGCACCTTAAGCAAATAGTCGGATAATTTTTTCATATACTGTGCAAACCGGTTTCGCTCCGTGCAAAACATACTCTCCGAAGTTGATGAAGAAACGGCTTTCGCGGCAGCAGTATCCCGAAAGGAAGCTGTTTCCTTATCCCGTACACCGGTATCTTGTTCATCGCTGTGTGTGGGGTTGATGTGGCGTACGCATGCTGCTGTTCATGAATTTTTTCCGAAGAGCGCCTTGAACAGATGTTCCACCTTGCTGACGAATACCACCTCGATGGACATGCCGGAAACGTCAATCCCCTTGCGGTTGGCGCCGGCGACAAACATTCGGGTAAATCCCAGCTTTTGGGCTTCCTGTATCCGCTGTTCAATGCGGCTCACGGGACGTATCTCGCCGGAGAGTCCCACTTCGCCCGAAAAGCAGCACTGATGCCGGATGGCAGTATCAATGTTGGACGACATGATGGCTGCAATCACTGCCATGTCAATGGCGGGATCGTCCACTTTCAGACCGCCGGCAATGTTCAAAAAGACGTCCTTGGCGGACAGCCGGAACCCCGCGCGCTTTTCAAGGACAGCCAGCAGCATGTTGAGCCGCCGGGCGTCAAATCCGATGCAGGAACGTTGCGGAGTGCCGTACACCGCCGAACTTACCAGCGCCTGCACTTCAATCAGAAAGGGACGGACGCCGTCAACGGTGGCGCCGATACCTATCCCGCTAAGCCCTTCCTCGTTGGCGGTGATCAGCATCTCCGACGGATTGCCCACTTCCCTCAAGCCGTTGCCGCGCATTTCGAAGATGCCCAGTTCGGAGGTCGCGCCAAACCGGTTCTTCAGCGACCGAAGGATGCGATAGACGTGATTGTGGTCGCCTTCAAACTGAAGCACCGTATCAACGATATGTTCCAGCACTTTGGGACCGGCAAGTATTCCGTCCTTGGTGATGTGTCCGATCAGAAAAACGGAAGTATGCGTCATTTTGGCGAACTTGAGCAGCGTTGCCGTACATTCCCTGATCTGTGAAACGCTGCCGGCGGACGAGTCAATGCTTTGCGTGCTGATAGTCTGGATGGAATCTATGAAGAGCAGTCCCGGATTAAATTCCCTGCAATGCGTCAGGATGGCTTCCAGAGAGGTCTCGTTCAGGAAGAGACAGTCGTCGCCGTTTCCCTCGCCGATGCGTTCGGCGCGCATCTTGATCTGTTGCAGGCTCTCCTCGCCCGACACATACAGGACAGTCTGCCCTTTCAGTTGCAAGGCTATCTGCAAAGCCAGCGTCGATTTGCCGATACCCGGTTCTCCTCCCAGCAGCACCAGCGATCCCGGCACCAGCCCGCCGCCAAGCGCCCTGTTCAATTCCCCGTTGAGGGTGTCGATGCGCCCGTGGGGAAGCGCCGAAATTTCGGACAGTTTCTGCGGTCGTATCCGCTCTCCGGAATCATAAGCGGGATGTGCGGCTTTCTTTTCCACCGTTTCCTCCACATAGGTATTCCACTCTCCGCACGCCGGACACCGTCCCGTCCACTTGGACGCCTCCGCGCCGCAGTTGCGGCAAAAAAACGCGGTTTTCAACTTTGCCATCTTCCCGAATCTTATTCGAACACGGCGATCACCGTCCTGTTACCCACCGACTTTTCTCCCTCTTTTACCGTGATTTTGGCGTCCAACGGCAGGAAAACGTCCACGCGCGAACCGAACCGGATGAACCCGCAGTCGCTGCCCTGCACCGCCCGCTCCCCCGTTTTGGAATACATCACGATGCGCCTCGCTACCCTGCCGGCAATCTGGCGGAAAAGCACCTCCCTGCCGCTCTCCGTTTTCACCACCACCGTGGAACGTTCGTTCAGCAGGGACGATTTCGGATGCCACGCCACCAGATATTTGCCCGGATGATATTTCACAAAGGTAATCTCGCCTCCCACCGGATAGCGATTGACGTGCACGTTGAGCGGCGACATGAAAACGGATACTTTTATCCGTCGGTCGCGGAAATATTCCGGTTCGTCCACTTCTTCAATCGCCACGATTTTGCCGTCAGCCGGCGCATAGACCTTGCCGGCGCAGGGAACGAGCGACCGGTCGGGGTTGCGGAAAAACCACACGACCAGCAGAAAAAGCACAAGCGACGGAAAGCCAAGTCCCACTGTAACCCACAGGTTCGGACAGAGCCGGTACACCAGCACGTTAAGCCCTGCCAGAAGCAGAAAGGCAACAAGAATGACAAGGTATCCTTCGGGATGAATCTTCATAAAATCCTGAATTAAAATGATGCAATATTTTAAAAGTCGCAAATGTACATGATTTTTTTTGAAATACCGCATGCAGAAAACAGTGGCACCGCATTTAAATTTCCCCTAAGGAGCCATCAATAAATAAACATAACAATTAGGCTGAATGCAACAGTTCCATTCACCATGAAAACCACTTCCTGTTATCTTGCATTTTGCCGGTTCCCCGTCGCTAATTTTTATTCCTGTTTCATATTGTGTCTCGTCAAGAACGGCTTTTACTTTCAATCCTGTTTCTGTGACTGTTGCACCGATTAAACTCAAAATCACCGGCAAACTTTCTAACGGTTTTCCACGCCGGTCAGGAACGCGAAATAAAAACATATAACCGTCTGTTATTTGCCCTTTGTGAACTTGGCGCCTTCCTTTGCGCCCTTTGCGTTAAAAATTCAAACACAAAGAACACTAAGTTATTTATTCCGTATCCCTTAATTGATATATAAGAAAATAAACGGTGTTCTATTTTGTTCCACTTGCCTGTTTCGGGAGAAAATGACTGACATATATATGCAAGCCCGTTTCATTGGCAAATTCCTGTAATTGCGTTTTCCACAGACGGTTTCTACTTCCGTTACTGCCTCCGCCATCGGCAGTGATGTACATTTTTTTTGATCATTAAACAATTTTGACCGGTTTTCATCCTCCGTTTTGACCATTAAGCCGAAATCCCGACTCGCTTAACGAATTTTGAATATGTCCTTAAATCCGCAAATAATTTTCCTAAAAAATAAGCAAAGCGTTATCAAATAAATATTTGCAACGCTTTGCCTGTTGAAAAATTTTCACTAATTTTGGCGCTACAAGACAACCAACAGTAAACATTGATTTTTCAAATGGTAAAGGTACAAAAAAAATCAAACGGGAGCACTTCTTTTGCAGGAATTTCTTTTATTGTCAATGAATTTACCCGCAGTGGACTTGGCAAACTAATTGACAGTG
>JAISRX010000251.1 GCA_031273395.1 Bacteroidales bacterium
ACCCCTGTCGGGGTTGTACACAGCCCTGCATGGACGTAAAACGCCGCAGGCGTTACCCTTTGATAACCCCGTATGAAATGCGGGGTACGACAGGCTAAAAAACACAAGACTATAACCGAATGCAGTATATAAACATGTGACCTCTTCGAGGTCGAATTTCATATCCGCTATAAGTTTTTTATTCGCCATTCCTTAAAGGGCTACATTTTTTTTGAGACGCTATTCGTACCAAATGGTAATATGCAGGCAGCAAATACCCCGTCCCGTGCGGGACTGCCCGGTAAAACAAACGCCTTCGTCGCCGTAGAGATGCGGCGCGCCGCGTCTCTACCATCGCACGCAGCATCGCGGCGGGCGCATCCAACCCTATATCATGCTCAAAAATTCATCCAGTATGGGTAGAGAACCGAATATGCCGATGATGTTCCCCTCCGTGTCGGTAATGATGATCTTCGCATAGCCGGCGGTCAGGAAAATACGCTCCTGTTCGGACAGATTGCCGGCAACAAGGTGGATGCACGACGCGCAACCGTTCAGGCGGCTGTCCGCTTGCGCGTCGCCGGCACGGACATTAACGGCTATGCCGGCACAGGACTTGGAACGGTATTTCTCCAGCAACGCCTGCCATGAAGGCGCGTCGGACAGGCAGCGCGGGCAAACGGGATCCCAGAAATAAAACATGCGGTATTGCGACCGGACGGATGACGGCTCAAACGGTTGCCCGTCGACGTCCGTCAGCGACATGCCGGCAAACTGCCGCCCGATGGCGTTTTCTCCTTCATGCAGCATGAACCGCATGTGGCGCTGCCGGGCGGGCAGCAGTGCAAGCGCCTTTGCGGTCAGCATGCAGCGGCTCGGTTGCAGGAAGCGATACAAGCGGTCAATATCTTCCGCGTCGTTTCTCAAACTGTAGTCAATCAGAAAATCCAGCACGAAAAAAAAGGTTTCGTAATTACCCGACGCCTTTTCGAGCATATCGTATGCCGCATGTATCAACGTGTCTGTTTTTTGGCTGATAAATCCGGAAAAATAATACCGTATGGTCTCATGGTACAGCGGCGTGTGCAGCAGGCGGACGTCGGACAGGTTCATGCGGTCGAAGAAGCGCTGCCGCTGACGGTAATAGCGCCGCATCAGCTGCGTCATGTCGTCGGGATGATGCGGCGTTTCTTCCCGCAGCGGTTGCAGCGCGGTCAGATACGCGGCAAGGAACGTGCCGGCGTGCTGTCTGATCAGTGTGTCGCGGCGGGCAACAGCCTGTTGCCTGTCGGGACGGGTATCCATCCACGAGAGGTAAGCCGCGTATGCTTCCGTTTGCGGACTGCCGGTAATGACGGTGTGACGGGCGCTGCTGCGAACGGTCAGCTCCTGCGCCTGATCGGTCAGAAAGTCATAACGGAAGCCGCCCGCAGGGGACACAAGGGTATAGATACCCGGCGGGAGCGACCGCTTGCCGGAAAAAACCGCCCGTCCCGAAGCATCGGACAGCGTGGAGTCGATCACCGTTACCCGGTCGCCGTAGTATCCTGCCAGAAAGACGGGCGCATTGGGCAGCGCCTCTGTGTAAACCTCAATCCGGAACGCGAGCAGGGAATGTCCTGCCGAAAGGAGGCATAGCAGGACGGTCGCCCTGACAGCGAAACGGTCAAAACAACACGCTTTCATCCCTGCGGTTTGTCTTTTTCGGCAATATACTGCCTGTATTTCTTCATGATCTCCCTGTTGATTTCGTCCTGCGGCATGTGAAGCAGGTATTCTTTGGTAAAAAAGCAATAGGACATGAACCGCACAAGTTCGTCGTTTTCCAGTCCGGTTAGCTGGCGGACAACATCGCCGTTGAACTTTTCGCCGATCACTATATAGTCTGCCGTCCGGTCGATCAGGCTACGGTAATACCGCTGCCGTTTTCCTTCCCTGCTCAGCAGGTTGTACAGAAAAGTAACCGGACTGACGCCCAAAGGAACGTGAACGCCTCCCTGCCCCGGCAACAGGCGCGGGGCTATTTCAAATCTGCTGACGGGGTTGATCTGCAAAGGCAGCGTTTCCGTTTCCATATCGTTGAAGTCCCGTTTGAACTGACTGTAGGAAGAAAAAAGTCCTATATCGACGCTTCCCAGCAGGTAACTCATCGGTTTCAGGCGAACGGTGCGGTTGTTGGTAAACATGGAGTCGGCTGCGGTGATGATTAATTTTTCGTATCCGAGCATGCTAAATTCTATGCTGTCCTGCCGGTTGGCGGTGATGGTGAAATCGCCGAACTCGTTGCTGACGGTTCCCATCCGCTGGGTTTTATTGATGATGTGGCAGTCACGGAGGGCTGTTTCCGCACTGTCGCCCGAAACCACCCGCGCCATGAAGCGGAAGTGGAAATCGGGTTGCGCTCCCGCTTCCGGCTGACGCATCGAAAAAAGAAACAGCGTCAGCAGGATCATGCGCCATGTTCTGTGCAACGTTATCATCACGACAGGCGGTTTTTGTAGTCATCGTATCCGAAGCGTTTCAGCAGCGTGAACCCCGTGCTGTTGTTCCACGTTCCGATGGAAGGATGAGGCACGCCGTTGAAGGTGGTTGTTTTTACCATCGTATAGTGGATCATGTCCTCAAACACAACGGTTTTTCCCGCGCACGGTTCTTCTTCGAACGACCATTCGCCCGTGAAATCGCCGGCAAGGCAGCTGTTGCCTCCCAGTCGCCACGCCGGTTTGCCGGGCAGCGCATCGGTGGCTCCGCGTATGCGCGGTTTGTAGGGCATTTCGAGGCAATCGGGCATGTGCGCCGTGAAAGACACGTCGAGTATTGCCGTGCGGACGTCGCCATTGCGCACAATGTCTTCCACGGTAGCCCGCAAAACGCCCGTTTCCCAGACAAAAGCCGCGCCCGGTTCGAGGATGAGCCTGATATGCGGATATTTTTTCCGGAAGGTTTGCAGCGCTTTCACCAGCAGTTCCGTATCGTAGCCCTTGCGCGTCATCAGGTGTCCGCCGCCGAAATTGATCCATTTCACTGCCGCAAAGAGATGCCCGAACTTTGTTTCGACGGCGTCCATCAGCCTGCAGGTTGCCTCGGCGGGCGATTCGCACAGGGCATGTACGTGCAGCCCTTCAACGCCGGCAGGCAAAGAGGCCCCGACCTGTTCGCACGTCAGACCGAGCCGCGAACCGGGCGCGCAGGGATCGTACAGCGCCGCGCCTGCCTGCGAGAGTTCCGGATTCACACGCAACCCGACCGATACGGAATGTCCGCACCGGAGTGTTCTTTCGTAAAAACGGCGGTACTGCGTCAGCGAATTGAACGTGACATGGCTGCTGCAGGACAGTATCCGGTCGAAATCCGCATCGGTGTACGCGGGCGAATAGGTATGCGCGGGCGTTTTCATCTCCTCGGAAGCCAGACGCGCCTCATGCGCCGAACTTGCCGAAACGGCTTTCACGTATTGCCGCATCAGCGGAAAAACGCCCCAGCCGGCAAAACCCTTGAAGGCGGGAATAATATCGACGTCCGCGCGTCTGCCTGTTTTGCGGATCAGCTCCAGATTGGCGAGCAGCAAATGTTCGTCAATGACATAACAGGGCGAAGGTATTTGCGAAAAATCCATGATCGGCATTTTTATGTTGTACTTTCGGCTTTCGGACGTTTCCGCTTCCATCTCCGGTGAGTCCACAGCCAGTATTGCGGCGTTCTCCGGATGGTTTGTTCGAGCAGCGCCACGTGCCGGTCGGTGATTTCCTTTTCGGCTGTTTCGGCGGCGTTTTCGGTAATCAGGGTAGTATCCACCTCGTAATAGCCGCGTTTCACACGCCGCACTTCGTAATACAAAACGGCGGTATTGTAGCGGCGCGACAGTTTTTCCACCCCCATGAAAATTGCCGACTCCTGGTGGAGGAAGGTTGTCCAGTAGCTGTTCTGGCTGCTCATGGGCGCCTGATCGGCAAGAAAACACAGGGCGGTCAGCCGGTTCTCGCTCTGGTATTTGTTGATGGCGCGTATCGCCATATTCGAAGGAATGGCCTCTGTGCCGTGTTTGGTGCGAAGGTCATAGTAAAACTTGTCGAAATACCTGTTTTGCAGCGGCTGGTACAGCGTTGCAATATGGTACGAAGTGCTGTGTTCGAGGGTAGCCAGCCACTCCCAGTTGCCGTAATGCCCCGTGATGAAAAATATCTGCTTGCCTTTCCTGTACAGGTCTTCCAGCATCTCGGGACGGGTGTAGTGGATGTGGCGACGCATCTGCTGTTCGGTGGCGCGAAGCGACTTGACGGTTTCAATAAACAGATCGCAAATAAAATGATAGAATTGCCGTGTTATTTTTTTGCGTTCCTTTTCCGTTTTTTCGGGGAAGGCAAGCCGCAGGTTTTCCCGTACCACTTTTCGCCGGTAACCGATCACATAATAAACAACCAGATACAGGAAACCGGATATAAAATAGAGTATTCGATACGGTAAAAGAGCCAGTAACCGGCAAAACGCATAAAATAAAGAATATAAAAACAACGACATCGTACAATCTGATAAGAATTGACCACAAAAATAAGGTTTTTTTTTATTATTCATGCAAATGCGAACTGTTAATATTTGTTATTTCAAAGAAAGGAACAGGAGGCAGGGAACCGGCAAAAATAACGGATGTAATGTTTGGCGGAACGCGGCGGAGAGGATGGGGGTAACATCGCGTCCGGTCTCCAATAAACTCCGGTACGGTCTCCGATGAACTCCGGTGCGGGGAGGAACCGGCAAAAAACAATGAGTACGTTATCACGCAATGGCGATAATGCGGTTAGCTTTTATTTCGGTTCTACCGTTATTTGTGTGGATAACATTTGTAAACTACGTTTTTATCCCGTTTATATATGGTTGCCACATGTCACTGCAAATTGTTTTTACTGCTCCTCTTTGTGCTTCCGTAAGTGCCGTCAGGCAAAGTTCTTCAACTGCATCATCATTACGCCCTTCTATCACATCTATCACTATGCCTGAGGTTTCTTCCGACAAAACAGTAAGATAATCATGTCCTTTGTGAACCGTTTTTTCATCTATGCTCAAACAGTAATAACGCCCGTTCGGGTCGCATCGAGACAATCCTGTTTTAACCGCACGGTGCATCACTCTATGTGCCTGTTCAAAATTAATTCGCAGTAATTGAGCAGTTTTGCTCTGACTTTTTGTTGACTGCAATGTTTCTATCGTTTTTTTTCGAGTAAAACTGTCATACGCTCATATTCCTCTGCCCACGGTCTGGATACCGTTTTGAAGAAACCCCGTGCATCCCTGTAGCGGGGCAATTGTACCACTAAACAGGGCTTGTACTGCCACAAATCCAAATGTCTCCACTTCCGTTCTTTTCTCCGGTCATATATCGGATAACGCATCCTGTTTTCTTCGACATAATCTAACCTGTAATGCAACTTTGCGAATATTTCCTCTTTGATTTCGTCTGGTTGTTACTTCCGATACGTCTCAATCTATATTCAACGGCAAAAGTATCTTCTCCAATATCTGTTTTTCCGTATAATTTTCCATGACACAAAGATACTCTTTTTTCTCTTTTCCACACAAATAACGGTAGAACCAAAAAATAAACTATCTTTGCCGTATAAACCAACATATTTACGAATATGCAAAATGCAGTAAAACAAACAGAAAAGACAAAAACGGCTGCCGGAAAACCGAAAAAATTGTCGAAAGCCGG
>JAISRX010000212.1 GCA_031273395.1 Bacteroidales bacterium
TTTATTTAATCGAATATTGTATTTTTGCATTGAAAAAAAAATAAAAATAAACATAAAAAATATGGAATCGAAAACATTGGATATGGCAAAGGATGCAGTTGATTATATAGCATTCATGATCAATGAGTTTTCATTAAAGAACCACCTCTCAATGAAACAGTCGTTCAATTACCTTTATCGGTATGGGGGAATTGAATTTCTTTATGAGTTCTACGATGTTGAACATTGCGAAAATCCGAATCTCACCTTGAAAGCAATTCAGGATATTTGCACACGAAATGGAGGAATATTTCTATACCAATGAAACTTTATCACGGCACTAATATTGAATTTGGAGGTATCGACCTTGACAAATGTCCACCCGACCGCGATTTCGGACAGGCTTTTTATACTACAAGTATCAAAGCTCATGCAGAACGTCGGGCGCAGGAATCTGTACGCAGGTTCAAGGGAGTAGCGACCGTTATGGAATTCGATTTCGATTTAAACGAAATTATTTCCGCAAACCCTACATTACGGGTCAAGCAATTCGATAATGTCAGCGAAGAATGGGCGCGTTTTGTTATGTATCACCGTTTGCGTAAAGAAGGCGACCCCATGCATGATTATGACATTGTAGAAGGACCTGTGGCAAACGATAAGATGTTTCGACAATTCCAGCGGTTTTTATCCAATCAAATCAAGTCGCAGGAATTTGTGAGAAGATTGAAATTCCGTGAAGCAACGCACCAGATTGCATTTTGCTCGGAGCGGGCAATAGACTTGTTGCTTGATTATAACGAACCGCCCCGATATAAAATAGAAGAACTGGTAAGCGAATTGTCCGTTGCACTGATGCAAGACCAAAACATATCTGCGATTGAGGCGATGAATATAGTTTATAACTCTGATATTTTCACCCGGCTTTCCGATTATTCCAACCTTTTGTATCGTAAATCATGGCAGGAAATTTATGAGATAATCAAAAAGGAATTATCCGAAAAATAACTTTTCATTCGTAACAGGAGACCATTTCCGGCATGAACAAAAACAATAAATTGAGTCTGAACTGGAAGACGGCATTCATACTCTCCCTGGGGATCAGCCTGCTGATGAACATGCTTTTCCTTACAATGTTTTTTCACGGTAGGGACCATGTTCCGCCGGACGCGCATTTCAGGCATATTTTCAGCTTGGAAGTGGCGCTTGTGCGTATTTTCCTGAATTTCGTTTTCACATTCCTCCTCTATCTGCTTAATTTTCGTTTATTAACGCAGAACAGGTTTTCACGCATAAAGGACAAAATCCTTTCCGCTACGGTGATTATTGCCTTTACCGTGCTTCTCTGTTACCTTTGCTCGCTTGTTAAGACGCGGTTTGAAGATTTTCCACACCCCGGTATGCTGGGTTCGCCTGTCGATTATTTCATATCGGCGGTCGTATTTCTGTCTTCGCAACTTTTATACATGTCCAACAAACAGCAAAAAACGGCTTTGGAAAACGAGATGCTGCAATCCGAATATATGAAAACCCGCTTCATGGCGCTAAAGAATCAGGTGGACCCGCATTTCCTGTTCAATTCGCTCAATACCTTGAGCTCCCTGATAAAAACCGACGCCGACAAAGCCGAAGATTATGTGCAGCAACTCTCCTGTGTATTCCGCTATACCCTTCAGAACAAGGAAGTAATAACTCTGGAAGAAGAAATCAAATGCACCCTTGCCTATTGCCGTCTGATGCAAATTCGTTACGGGGATAATCTGCGCTTCGTCCTGTCGGTAGATGAAAAATACCACCGCCGGCGGATAGTCCCGTTAAGTTTGCAGGTACTGGTTGAAAATGCCATTAAGCACAACGTGGTCAGTAACAGGCAACCGCTTTCCATCACCATCTCCGCCTCCGAAAAAGAAACCGTCACCGTATCCAATCCCATCCAACCCAAAAAAAAGGAAGAACGGGGCGAAGGCATCGGACTGTCGAATCTGGCGGAACGTTACCGCCTCCTGTGGAACAGGGAAATCGCTATCCGCAGCGCAGGAGGAATATTTGAAGTAGAAATCCCCTTGACAGTATGAAAGCCGTTATCATAGAGGACGAAATAA
Organism: Bacteroidales bacterium; assembly: GCA_031273395.1. Taxonomy (GTDB): domain Bacteria; phylum Bacteroidota; class Bacteroidia; order Bacteroidales; family UBA4181; genus JAIRLS01. The sequence goes on from JAISRX010000212.1 coordinate 2,082, forward strand.
TTGCCGCGGAAGCCCTGCAAACGCTTGTTAAAAAGGTGGATCCGGATATTGAAATCATCGCAACGCTTCAATCCATTGATGAAAGCGTGGAGTGGTTTCAAACCTGTCCGCCGCCCGATCTGGTTTTCATGGATATTCATCTGGCGGACGGCTCGGCATTTGCCGTTTTTGACAAAACAACCGTTTCCTGTCCCGTTATTTTTACCACCGCTTACGATGAATATGCCTTGAAAGCCTTTGAAGTGAACAGCATCGACTATTTATTGAAACCGCTCAACAGGAAAGATATGGAGCGGGCAATCAACAAATACAAAAACCTTTCGGGACATGCCATCGACCATGCCGCCGCGATAAGAAAATTACTCGAAAGCATCAAACAGACAAATGTTTCGTACAAATCCTACTTTTTAACCCCCGAAAAAGACAAGCTGATTCCTTTGGCGACCCGCGATATGGCTTACATCTGCATTGATACGAAAATGGTAAAGGCGGTAACTTTCGACAGGCGCATCTTTTACCTTGATTCTGGCTTGGACGATTTGATGCGGCAACTCGACCCTGCGCTGTTTTACAGGGCAAACCGTCAATACATCATTGCGCACAGGGCGGTAAAAGATATCTCGCTCTGGTTTGGCGGAAAATTGTCCGTCAATTTAATCGTTCCCACATCCGAACGGATTTTTGTCAGCAAAGCAAGGGTGGCGGAATTTAAGAAATGGTTTATGAGATGAAACAGGATGATGAACCCCAAAAAACCTTATATCCCCGTACCGGTGTATTTCAAACAATGTGAAAACAGGTTTACTCCCGCATCCTGTAGGGATGCATCCTTAACGGGACGCCGGCAAAGGTGGTATTGTTTTTTCTGCCGAGTATCTGCGTAGATCTATCCAATATCTGCGTAGATATATAGGAATCCTGTTAGTCTTATGTCCTGAATTGATGTAAATTTCGGCAGCAGATTCAGTATGGCGTCGATTTTTTTCACTCGTTATCCGTTCATGTGATAAAAATTTCGTTTTTATCATGTACATTTGCAGTGTTTTTTTACATACATCCGTGAATAAAATAACCGTATATCCTATTTGGTTGAAATTGAAAACAACCGTTCTTTTTCCGGTTTTGATGCTGGCGTCAGGAGCGATGCAGGGACAATCCCTGCCGGTGGTCAAACCGTCGAAAGCAGGGATGGACGTCCGCCGGCTAAGTTATGCGGACGAAGCCATCATGCAGTCCATCCGCAACGGCGAAATACCCGGTGCGGTACTCGCAGTGGTCAGGCGCAACAAAATTGCCTACCTGAAAGCATACGGCAACAAACAGGTATATCCGGATACCGTGCCGATGAGCGTACATACCGTATTTGATCTGGCTTCGGTAAGCAAATCGGTTTCCACTGCCATATCCGCCATGATACTGCTGGAACGCGGAAAGTTGCGCCTGAGCGATCCCGTTGCCATGTATATACCCGGATTTCGTCCGTGGACGGACACCACCGGAAGAGCAAGGAGCATCCGCATCATCGAACTGATGACGCACACCTCCGGATTGCCGCCGTATGCTTCCGTAGAAGAACTGGGGCAGATGTACGACCTGCCGAACCCGCAGGGTTTGCTGGGGCATATATGCGACGTGCAGCGCAACAGCGAACCCGGTACGGTATTTGACTACAGTTGTTTGAATTTTATTACTTTGCAGCATATCATTCAAAACATCAGCGGAATGAGTTTGCAGGAATTTGCCCGCCGGCATATCTTTATGCCGCTAAAGATGACGCATACCGACTACAATCCCTCCGGAGAAACCCTTGCATGGGCTGCTCCCACGAAACGTCAAGCCGACGGGACGGTACTGACGGGACGTGTGCACGATCCGCTGGCAAATGTCGCGAACGGCGGCGTTTCCGGCAATGCGGGCGTATTCTCGAACGCCGAAGACCTGGCTACGCTGGCAGCCATGCTGCTGAACGGCGGGGAAATCAACGGCGTGCGCATACTCGCTCCGCTCACGGTGCAAGCCATGCGCACCGTACCGAAAGGATTTGAAAAGTTCGGGCGGTCGCCGGGGTGGGACGTCTTCTCCGCCTATGCCAAAGACGGCGATTTGTTTGATGTGTCGGCATACGGGCATACCGGCTATACGGGAACATCAATTACGATTGATCCGGAAACCGGTACGGCGGTCATTTTACTCACCAACAGGGTACATCCCGACGACAAAGGCGGGGTGACACGCCTGCGCGACATTGTGGCAAACGTGGTGGCGGCAGCCGTCGTGAAAAATTAGGAAATGAAAATCGAACGGATACTGTTATGCTGGATGGCGGTGGTATTTGCCGGTTGCTCCGGATGCCGGCAGCGGAGCCTGCACGATGCGGACTGCGGCGCCGTTACGGACAGCATCCGCCTGCAATATGCCCCCGACCGGCGCGATGACGTATTTGCCGTCAATATTGTCCGGCGCAACGGCAGGGTCATACTTGAGGGCTTCACCTCTGTGGAAGCTGCCAAAACGGCTCTGCGGACACGGATACAGGCTGTCTGTCCGGAGGCGATAGACAGTGTGGCGCTCTTGCCCGACCACACCGTGGGAGATCAACCCTACGGCGTGGTCAATATCTCTGTAGCCGACTCGCGGCAGGAGGCAAATCATGCAGCCGAAATGGGAACGCAACTGTTGCTGGGGATGCCGCTGCAGGTGTTGCAGCGCGACGGATGGTGGCGGATCAAAAGTCCGGAAGGCTATCTGGGCTGGATGGAAGGAAACGCCTTTGTGCGCATGGACAGGGACAGGTTCAACCAATGGACGGCGGCAAGGAAAATCATCTTCACCGATATTTACGGATTTGCCTACGAAAGTCCGGACGCCACGCGGCATGTTTCCGATCTGGTATTCGGCAATCTGCTGAAATGGGAAGGCGACAGTGGCGAATTTTTCAAGGTATCCTATCCCGACGGGCGTATGGCTTATATCCCGAAACATCAGGGCAGACGCTACGAAGACTGGCTGTCGTCCGTTCGGTTAACGGAAGAGAGTATAGTGCAAAAGGCATTGATGTTGAAAGGAATCCCCTACACATGGGGCGGCACGTCCGTAAAAAGCATGGATTGCAGCGGGTTTGTCAAAACGGTCATGCTGATGCACGGCGTTATCCTTCGGCGCGACGCATCGCAACAGGCAAAAACAGGCATACCGGTTGACGTGACAGACGGCTACGATCTTTTGCGCCCCGGCGATCTGCTGTTTTTCGGCAGGAAAGCGCAAAACGGGAAAAGGGAGCGGGTGCGGCATGTAGCCCTGTACATCGGAAACAAGGAATTTATCCACGCCAACGGTTACGTCAGGATCAACAGTCTGGACTCCACGCAAGCCCACTATGACCGTTACAATACCCGCGAACTGATACGGGCGGCGCGGATCATCGGCGCAACCGGCACAGACGGCATCCGCAACATGGACAATCATCCTTTATATCAGGAACAAAAATAAATTCAATGACACATTCGAGACGCAATTTTTTAAAAACATCGGCTTTGGCTTCTTCGGCAGGGATCATTGCCACTTCACCCATCAATATGTTTGCACAAACTCCACGCCCGAAAGAACCGTCGGGAAAAGGACGGTTAACGTTGACTTACCGACCGTTCGACCTGCAACTGAGGCATGTATTCACCATCGCCAATTCTTCGCGTACCGTCACTCCTGTGGTGCTCGCCGAAATCGCATACGACGGCATTACCGGATACGGCGAAGCGTCGCTGCCTCCTTACCTGGGCGAAACGCAGGCGTCGGTGATCGAATTTCTCAAAAAAGTGAACCTCGCTCAATTCTCCGATCCTTTCCGGTTAGAGGATATTTTGACCTATGTGGATAAAATCGCCGAGAACAACACCGCAGCCAAAGCCGCCATCGACATTGCGCTGCACGATTTGACGGGAAAAATCATGGGACAGGCGTGGCACAAAATCTGGGGACTGGACGGGTCGAAAGCGCCTTCCACCACATTTACCATCGGGATTGACACGGCGGAGGCGGTAAGGGAGAAAACAAGGGAAGCCGCCCCGCTGTACAATATGCTGAAAGTAAAGCTGGGACGAGACAATGACAGGGAAATGATTGAAGCCATCCGCGCGGTGACGGACAAACCGCTTGTCGTTGACGCCAATCAGGGATGGACGGACAAACATTATGCGCTGGACATGATACACTGGCTCAAGGAAAAAGGCGTCGTGCTGGTGGAGCAGCCCATGTCGAAACACCGGCTCGACGATGCGGCATGGATTACCGAACGAAGTCCGCTTCCGGTATTTGCCGACGAGTCCTTTCAGCGGCTGACCGACGTCTTGAAACTCAAAGGCGCTTTTACCGGCGTGAACATCAAGCTGATGAAATGCACCGGCATGAGGGAGGCTTGGAAGATACTCAATGTAGCCCGCGCGGCAGGCATGGGGGTGATGATCGGCTGCATGACCGAAACGTCCTGCGCTATTTCGGCGGCGGCGCAATTGTCCCCGGCAGTCGATTGGGCTGATCTGGACGGAAATCTGTTGATCTCCAACGATATTTACAAAGGAGTTACCGTTACGGACGGAAAATTAACTTTAAGCGATTTGCCCGGAATAGGAATAGAAAAATCAAACAAATAAATCAATGCGACATTTATATTTTTTCATCATCATCATCGCAACATGCTGTGCATGTTCGCCCCAGCCGCCGCGCATGGCGCAGATCGACGCGGAAGAAAAAGCGGGTAACTTCACCATAGCTTCCCGAATGATCGACGCCTACATTGCCGAAAACCGTTTGACGGAGGACTCAATTTATATTCTCAACGGGAGAAAGGACAGGATGCGCCGCATCATCATGGATTTTACGGACGACAGGGAATCCGTCATGCAATACATCCGGAAATATTACCCCGACGTGAACGGGGAGATGTTGTTGCGTTGGGAGAGCGATCAAACGCTGGAATACATGGTGATTGACGGGGAAAAGAAATATTTTGACCGTGGAGCTTCCAATTTGTTCCGGCTCGACAGGGACGCTGCGGCGCGCAAGCAGGAAATAGACAAGCCCGGCGTCAGCCGCAAGGAAGAGGTATTGCGCACGCATCTGCCGCAGGTGGTAGCCGCACTCGGCAAAAGCGGGAAAACGCAGGACACGCCCGTCGACATGAAGGTGAAATACACGCTTACCCTCCAGCCCAATGCCGTCCCCGACGGCGAAACGGTGAGGTGCTGGTTGCCCTATCCGAGAGAAGACAACCGCAGACAAACCGGCGTTCGCCTGCTTTCCGTGAACGCCGGCAACTATGTTGTTTCGCCCCACCAATATGCACACCGCACATTGTACATGGAAAAAACAGCAAAAAAAGACGAACCGTTAGTGTTCGCCTGCGAATTTTCGTACCGGTCTGCCGCCGAATGGTTTGATCTTCAGTCAAAGGAGACAGCGCCCTATGACACGGGCAGCGCCCTGTACCGAGCCTGTACCGCCGAACGTCCGCCACATATTGTATTTAGCGATTCCATACGGGCTATCTCGCAGCGAATCCTCGGCGGCGAAACCCGTCCGTATGAGAAGCTGAAAAGACTGTTCACGTGGGTAGATGAGGCTTTTCCGTGGGCAGGCGCAAGAGAATATTCCACGCTGGACAACATCCCGGAATACGTCCTGTCCACCCGTCACGGCGATTGCGGGCAGGTAACCCTCCTGCTGATCACCCTGGCGCGTTATAACGGTATCCCCGCGCGCTGGCAAAGCGGCTTCATGATGCATCCCAACAGCGCCAACATGCACGACTGGAGCGAATTTTACATCGAAGGAGCGGGTTGGATCCCGATGGACGAATCCTTTGGCGTCAACCTGTTTTCCGACGACGACAAAATCAGGTATTTCTATTCCAACGGCATCGACGCTTACCGCTGGATCGTCAACAGCGACTATGCCCAACCGCTGTTCCCCGCCAAAATTTACCCGCGCAGCGATAACATTGATTTCCAGCGTGGCGAACTGGAATGGAAAGGCGGAAATATTTATTATGACCGCTGGAAATGGAATCTTGAAGTGACCTATCAATAAGGAATGGTTGGAAAATAAAGGCGACCGTTTTCAAATCACCGACACGTCATTGATAGTGCTTATGATACATCAGACGGGCAGAAATGGCGGAGGCATTATTGCGGGAACCTTGTTTTCGACAGGAAAACCTTAGCCTTATTCAATACAAAATAAGGTAAATAAGGGTTTTGTTGTTGTGCGGCGCTCAGGCGCTACCAAGATTGCCTTTCAGGGAAAGAAACAGGTAGCCCCTCCGTAGAGACACGGCGCACCCCATCTCTACCATCGCGCGTACCGGTGCGGCGGAGACGCATCCCCCCCTGTCAGAGAGTTACAGGGGCGGACAAGTCCCGCAGCGACGACACTTTATCAACCGTATGCTTCGGCTTACGGACAGACGGCAACAGGGATGATGAAAAGTCCCGCAGGAACGGCACATTGTAACATCATGCCGTCCTCACAGGATTCAAAACCCTGTGAGGGTTTAGCGGGGACAGTTTCCTTACGACAAAGCGGCGATGGCTGTTCCGATCAGGTTGGCATTGTCCATTTGGGTAATATCCACCTGAACGCCTTTGTGCCCGAGTTCTTCCAGCAACAGGTTCAATTCGCCGATGACCAGTTCCACATAGCTTTTGCCTTTTTTGTTTTTGCTCCAGAAAAGACTCCCTTCGGCGGTCAGTCGTATCTTTTTAACGGAACTGTCGTGCGAAATCAATACTTCGATCAATCCGGCGAGCGATGCGGCAACAAGTTGTGCCGACCGTTCATAGATATTGCGGGCTGTTTCCACGTATGCTTCCTTGTATATGTCGGGATAACTCAGGATGGTGGTTAACTTCTGGGCGTCGAATTTTTCTTCAAATTCATCCGAGGGGAAAGCCGCTTTAAGGATTTCGCCCAGATACATGCCCGAAACCGCTTTTTCAAAACGTTGAGCGCCCTGCTTGTCCGAGTTCTTGTCCACTATATCGTCCGCGCCGGTCAGATGCGGAGGATGGAAATTGCCCGATTCGAGGTTCACCGGAATCAATCCGCTTAATTTCATGGCAGGATCCAGTTTTTTGATTTTATCCGCACGGATAAAGGTAGCCATATTGGTTCCGGTACCCACGATAAGCCCTATGTATGCATCGTAACCGCTTTCGGTGAGACCGGCGAACAAACTCGCTACCGTATCGTTGATGACTTTTATGCCGGTGAACTTGCCGGTATTTTGTCCGTTCAGATAATCCACAAACGGTTGTCCGACGGGTTTCCCCACCATTTCCCCGATGTTGACGCCTTTTGTCCACCGGAGCAGTTTGGCGTCGCCATTCGGTAACGATTCGGCCGGATACGAGAAGCAATAACCGATCGGCATGGCACCTTCCAGCTTGATCTCGTTAATAGTATCTGCCTGTTCACGGAACAAGTCATTTTGGGTAAAACCCGGCGTCTTCATTACCGAAAGGTCTATTTTCCAACCGTTTTCGGGATGTATTACCGGCGTCTTACCCGAAAAATCGACTTTTGCCACCCGATAATTGGTTCCCCCCAGATCAAGCACCACCGCCTTGCCGGTGATACCGGTGGTCTTGGGACTGATAAACGTGGGAATACACTGAATTTCCGCATTCTCTTTGCTCAATCCGGTTTCCACTTTACTTTGAAGAGACAGCGCAATTTCTTTCAACTTTTGCGTGTCAAGTTTTGAAATACTATTTTCCATAGGTTACACTTAAAAATTTGAGTTTGTCATAAAACAATTATGGCGGTAAAAGTAATCATTTTATTTCAAACAACAAAACAAAACGACTAAATCTTTTTTTGAGGCGTTATGAAAAATATCCGGCAGTATGATAGAGGAAAAAATCCTTCTCTTTCAGTCCATAGTTTGCGGAAACAGTTTTATAAAACTTATCCGCCTGACTTCCGATGACATTACCGGAACAAAGGAAAGTCCGGGCATAGTGGAAAAGTATTTTTCACTTTCACTCTTTCAACCGGTTCAGCGCTGCCGTTGTTATTCCCTTGTACCATGCCTTTTCATTTGGGCAAAAGTACTTGAAAAATTTCATAGTACTCCAAAAAAAAGATTTAGCCGGCAGGAGTTGCCCTTTCGATCACCCCGTAACGACGCGTTGCCGTGCGTCTCTACGGGTATGGCGCGGCGTCACGGTTCGGCAAGGGCGTCCGTCAGGATACGGTCACAAATTTTATCAATATGATTGGCATTGACAAAAGCGTTCTTTTCAACGAAATTCTGCACCATGACGGAGAAAGCCAGCAGATGTCCGTTGGGCGCTTCCATGTAGCCGGACAGCGCGCTTATTCCCGTCAGCGATCCTGTTTTGGCAAATACTTTCCGGTAGGCGGGCGTTTTTTTCATCCGGTTTTTTAGTGTTCCGTCCATGCCGGCTTCGGGCAACGACAATTTGAACGGTTCGTATTCCTGAGTCGCATACAGGTGCTTGAGAATGGCGATCATCACTTCCGGCGTCAGGTAGTTTTGGTGTGACAAACCCGATCCGTCAACGATGCTGTAATGCTCCGGGTTCAGTCCGAGTTGCCGCAGCATTTGCCTTAGCTGTTCAACTCCTTTTTCCGTGGAGGCGGGATCGCCGCAGCATTGCCGCCCAAGCGCATACAGGAGCATCTCCGCGTTCAGATTGTCGCTTTCCTTGTTCATTTGCCGGATCACCTCCCATATACCGTGCCTGACGTACCCCACCGTGTCCGCAGCAGCCGGCGGGACGAGCCTTCCACCGCTTTCCGGGCGGCTTCCGGGAAGCTGTTCGGACAGTTTTTCCCGGAAAACCGTTTCTATGTACATTTCCGGCGACTGCAAGCTGATGGCGGTTTCATACGCCTGCGCTTTGGCGGCTATCGTCCCGGAAACGGCGATGGTGTTATGACTTCCGTCGAACGTGCGGCTGAAATGCAGCGTTTTTCGCGCCGGGTCGGGCGACTGCCATACCGTAGCCGCGTTATTTTCTATCCTGATGAAGTCGCTGCCGGGTTCGGTAAGGATGACCGGTGCATGACCGGGCGCTGCCGGCAGCGTTTTCAGTTTCACCACGCCCTTGTTCAGCGGAAGCGGCGAGAGGTAAGGCTGAAAGGCTTCCATGTCGTCGTCCCACGACCAGCCTTTGCCCCACTGCACTCCGTCGAACATGGACACATCCGTATGTACCTTGCCTTCAAAACGGCTGATACCGGCTTTTTGCAGCATCAGGATCATCGTATCCAAGCCGGATGAGGAAAATTCGGGATCGAAGCCCCCGATCAGATACAGATTGCCGTGCAGGCAGCCGGCGTCGTCCACCGTACCCGTGCGCAACAGGCAGGTGCGAAATTCATGGGAGGAACCCAGAAAATGCAGCGCGGCGGCGGAAGTCAACAGTTTCATGTTTGAAGCCGGACGGCATAAGTGCCGTTCGTTGCGGTTGTACAGCGTTCGACCCTCGGTCAGGTCGTACACTGAAATGCCGACGGTAGCGGTTTGATAGAACCCGTCGTCCAGCAGCCTGTCGAGATTGCTTTGCAGCGCGGTTTGCCCCACAGCCGCCGTCGTCAACAGATACAGCGCTACGCCGCATATCCGTTTCCGGTGGAATATACCGGTCTTTAAAAATACGTTCGTTTTCATGTATTCTCCTGTTTGTTTTCGATCATTGTTGCAACAGTTGCAGTCCGTCATGTCCGGTCATGATCCATTTGCATCCCGAAAAGCGCCGGCGTTTGAACATCAGGTCGCCGCAAAGGGTTTCATTAGCCGCAATCACCGTTCCTTCGGGGACATACAGGATCATGTTCAGGTATTGAAATTTCCATTGATTTTCCGGCTGTACGGTAAAAAAGGAGGGAAACAGCAGCAGAGAATCGCGAACATCCACATGATAGCCGATATTTTCGGCATGCCGGTAAGCATCTATTTTCGTTTTGCCCTGCGATTCCCTGTTGATCACCAAACCGGTTTTCCCATCCTCGCTTTTACGGATCATCAGGGTCGGTTTTCCGTAAAAGCGTCCTGTTTCCTTGTCGTAATACATATCCAGCGGATTATTGGATATTTTCATTGCCGGCATGGCTTCGAGGTACAGGGTATCGGCGGAAGGCAGTGTGGTGGTTTCCTTTATTCCGTTGTGCCACGCAAAATTCCGGGCTTCAAATATGCCGGCAAGCGTCAAAACGACCATACCGCTCAACCACACCAGCAACAGGAGCACATGTACGAACCTTCCCTTGACGGTAAATCCCCTCATCAGCCGGATACCCCAGAAAAGGCAGGCGGCGACCGGCAAAAAGACGATGATGCACCCGCAAATGTGCAGGATAAGGTATGACACGGGAGAAACGACGTGTTGCAGCAGTTCGGCGAATGAGAACCAGTCCCATTCTATGGCGTGTCCGAAAATGAGATCCTGAAAGAGCAGCAAACTTCCGGCAAGCAGCAGAATACCCGTTCCGGCAAGCGCCAGGGCAATCCCAATGCAAACGCCCGAAATGTTGATCAGGGTTTTGAACATTTTTTTGCATAACTCCCCTGCTTCCGTCATAAATTGCCCGAACAAGTGTTCGACCGACGAAACAGCCCGATTTTCCCTGATGTTTTTCTTGATATTGCTGACGGTGACCGGTTGACCGCACATTTCGAGTTTTTGCGCGGTGGTTTTGGCTAAGGGGATGACGATCCATAAACAGAGGTACGCCACTGCGGAAACGCCCCAGAAGAAAACAGCGGCAACAAACGCCAGACGGAGAACAAGAGGACTAATATCCATCCTGTTGGCAATTCCCGCACACACACCGCCCAGATAGCGTTTGTCCGGGTCGCGGTACAGCTTTCCGGACGATTTCTCCTGTTGCGGCGTTTCGGAAGGCATTTCCGGTTTTACATCCGAATCGGATCCGGCAATGTCTTCCGGCGTTCCCAGCACGGTGATGATCCGGGATACATCCGCGAGAGCGACCACAGCGGCGTTTCCTCCTGAGCGCCCTGCAAGCAACTCTGCTATGCGGGCTTCTATGTCGGCGATGATCTCGTTTCCGCCCTGTTCATTCTTGAAATAATTGCTCAAGGCACTGATGTATGCCGACAGCGTGTTGTATGCGTCGTCTTCGATACTGAAAATAATCCCGTTGATGTGGATGGTTTCTACACGTTTCATGACTGATTTTGTTTGATTATTTGATGATGCCTGAGATGATTCACCGAATCGACCAGTTCCTGCCATGCCGCGTCCATTTCGGCAAGAAAACGGAGTCCTTCTTCGGTGATGGAATAATATTTGCGGGGCGGTCCCTGGGTGGATTCCTCCCACCGGTAAGCCAGCAGTCCCGCATTCTTTTGCCGCATCAGCAGCGGATAGAGGGTGCCTTCCACCACCATCATGCGGGCTTCCTTCAACCGGTTGATAATGTTGGAAGGATAGGCGTCTCCCCCGGACAGGACGGAAAGGATGCAGTATTCCAGCACTCCTTTTCGCATTTGGGCTTTCGCATTATCTACACTCATGACAGGGATGTATTGTGTGGTTTGGGAAATTGAGGAATAATGATCCAAAGCGCCAGATAGAGCCAGAGTCCGGCAGACAGCAGAAAGAAGGCGACAATAAAAACAAACCTGATAGAAACACAATCCACCCCGAAATATTCGCCCAATCCGGTACACACGCCGGCAATCATTTTATCGGAAGGTTGCCGGTATAATTTTTTAGGCGATGATGCGGCTGCCTGTCCGTCGAAAGCCGAAAAACCAAGTTGATACAACACTTCCGCTACGTCCGGGTAAATGATGACCGTTTTGCTTCCCGATATTTTTTGCTCCAGCCGTTCGGCGATTTGAACTTCCAGTTCCGCCTTTTTCAACTGAACGGACAATACGTTGTTCAGGTATGAATATGCTTCTTCTTCTATTTGGAAAACCTTGTTGTTCAGATGTATGGATACTACTTTTTTCATGATGTGATTATTTTATTATTCGATGCAAAGATATAAAATATTTTTAATACCATGTATAACATAATACTGTTTTTTGCAAAAAGATATTCATGTTTCCGCTTCGGATGAACAGGGTGTATGGCAAATTGTCGCTTTTCAAACGCAGGGAGCGTCGGACGTGTCGCAAGGGACGCGGGAAAAACTCTTTGCGCTCGCTCCCTTCTTTGCAATGGTTTCTTTACGGTGCGACAATCTGAAATGTACCTACACTCCCCCCCCTCAAAAAAAAATCATTTTCTAACTTCCTCTCTTACAGCTACAAGAAATTTTTTTTCATTTTTTTTTGCCTCCAGGAGAACAATTCTGAAAAAAATGTATTATGTTTGTCCCGTCGTTTTGAAATTTGTTGCTTCGAGGTGAGAAGCAAAAAAGCAAGACAAAATTTTTTAATAGGAAATGAAGAATTTTTCTCACATATTGTCCGGTAAATTGCGGTTGAATGATGCAAATCTTTTAACGGCTATTGCTGTAACGCCCCGTAATCAAGCGTTCATATACTTCGATGCGACATTTGCAGGGAGAGTAGAAAGATTGTCCGGATTTTTGCCTTTGTTTGTTTCCTTTTTGACGCGCGGTAAAAAACGGACGGATTTCCGGTTAACCATGTTAACAATCTTTTCACCATTATGTCATATTCCGTTAACATACGGACAAATATTATTCGGAATTTTGTCCGTGAAAATTTAAGATCAATTTATCGTTTTTTTATGTCGTTTTTTCTTACATATTGTTCCTCCGAAATCCCTGACAGGGAGCGTTACGGAATGACTGTAGAGAGAGAGAGAGAGAGAGAGAGAGAGAGAGAGAGAGAGAGAGAGAGAGAGAGAGAGAGAGAGAGAGAGAGAGAGAGAGAGAGAGAGGCGCGCGATATATTTGAAGTTTGTGTG
>JAISRX010000219.1 GCA_031273395.1 Bacteroidales bacterium
AAGGACTCGAAGGAAGAGCCTGTTCCCACGCTTTTGCTGGTGGCTCCCGCCGCCAATGCTACTGTTGATCTGGATGCGACGGGCAATGTCGCGTTTAGCTGGAAGGTAGAAGGAGGTACCATCGACGGCGGTTATACCTTATCGTTAAGCGCAAGTTCGGATTTATCCGGTGCGGAAACCTTCACCGAAACTTCTACTTCGCGCGAGTTTACCTCTGCCAATCTGGACGGTACTTTGGGCGTCCTTGGCTGGGCGTCCGGGGAGTCCAAAACCCTTTACTGGTCGGTGAAACCAAGTTCGGGCAGTCAGAAAGCCACATTGCCGGAAACACGGTCGCTGAGCATTAAGCGCATCACCATACCGCCTCCGACCATTGCCCTGCAACAGCCTGCCGAGGGCGCAACGGTGGACGCTTCCGTTTACGCTTTCCCGCTTGCCTTTCAGTGGACGCAGGCTCCGGAAATAACCGCCTACAGTGTGAAAATATCCACGGCAAGCGCTTTTCCCGCCGACGCCTCCACCGTCAAGTATGACGTGGCAAACGCCAACAGCAAAACGCTCTCCGCCGAGGAGTTCGATGTGCTGCTGGAGGGTTTCGGCGTCGCGTATGAGGGAAATCTGACACTTTACTGGACGGTGACGCCTGCCGACGAAAACATCGAACATGCCACGAGTACCCGTACCATTAGCGCCACGCGCAAACCCGGCAGCACCATTGTGCTTAACGCGCCTGCCGATGAATTTGCGATTGATGCGGAAGCGGACTTTCTGGCTCGCGAAATACTGCCGCTGACCTTCAGTTGGACAACAATAAATGAAGTGACCGATTATACCCTGATATTTTCTGTTGGTCAACAAACCGTTACTTTCGATCTATCCAATGCGGACAGAAAAATATTCACCGAAGAAAAATTCGACGACCTGCTGGAAGATCTTGGCGTGGCATACGGAGCAACAGCCGACATCGTCTGGACGGTGACGCCTACCACTGCAAATGACCAGATAAACACGCAAACACGTACCATTCAGGCAACGCGGTGGAGCAATACGGTATTGGTGGGCGACTTTGCAGGAGATAGAGTTGCACTCACCCTCGCCAACAGCAGTTTTGGATGGGTTCAACCTGCTGCGGCGCTTCCTCCGGTATTCAACAAATATACATCCGGCAGCTTAGGCGGCCTGAAATCGGCTCATCTTGCAAATCCAACCTTCATGGCTTTTGATAAGGACGGCAATATGTTCGTCATACTGAGAGAGGCGTACCCCTTAGCCGGAGTTGTCAAAATCAATGAAATCGAAAATACGGTGGAAGTGATAGATATCAGAACCGTCGCCAGTCAATCGGATCCTTATCGTTTTTGGAGTTTGTTCACGCCAAACGAAATTGTTTATGATGAGGAACGTGACAGATTTATTATAGCCGTCGAAACAAGGAATACTTTTGAACATTTTTTTACATTGGACAGGAAAAATGACGGAGGCTGGGAACTCACTCCACAAAAGATGACGCTTGCCGTAAATACGGCAAATTGGACAACACTCACCGATATAGCAGCTGTTGTAGATCCGACGAATACCGGTTTAAATGCCAACGGAGGGAAACACACCATGGTCCTGCACCCGCAAACAGGCGATATTTACGGGCACGTCAACGCATATTTTTACAGGGCAGATCCCGTAACTTTTGCAGCTGAAGTCTTTCCATTGGCAAGCAACAATGCCGCTTATGGAGGAACAAAGCACCTGGCATTCGATCCTCAAAATCCGAATCATTTGTGGTTTTCTTCATATCACCATGTCAATAACCACGGATTGAATTACATGGATGTAAGCAACCAGGCTTATACGCATGCGACTCCGTCCAACGTCTCAAATGTAAATGAGGAAGGAGCATTGAGTACAGCCAAGTTTAACACTCCGAGAAAATTGCTTTTTGATCGGGCGGGAGATAACCTCTATGTATCTACCAACGGTGGACAAAGCATCAGAAAAGTAGATATGACAGTAGCAGGAGGGATGGTTTCGACTCTCGCCGGGGCAAATGGAAGTACCGGCACTGCGAACGGCACAGGCGCTGCCGCCCGTTTCAACGGTCCGATGGGACTTTGTTTAAGTCCGGGAGAAAAAATCCTGTATGTAGGGGATGTAAACAATCACGTCATCCGGAAAATACGTTTGGTGCAGCCTTAAAATAAACAGTTTAAGTGACAGGGTAACGGTAAAAAATCGGAACTGTTGCCCTGCCGCTTATTATATATGTCAAATGGATATATAATCATCTAATCTATTGTATATGAATATAAAAATATGGATATCGGCAGTCGTCGGGTGTATGTTCCTTGCGATTTCCTGCGGCGACAAAGAAGGAAATTCCTCCGTTTACGATCCGGGAAGAGAGGTGGTTCGGACGTCTTTTTATCCCGATTCGGGAAAGATAGCGGAGCGGGTATTGCTGACCGGCGACAATTTCGGCAGCGATCCGGGTAAGATCAGGGTGTATTTCAATCAGAAGAGGGCGGCAGTGGTTCGTTCCTCCGGCAGCATGATCTATGCTATTGTGCCGCGTATGCCGGGCGACACCTGTGTGGTGTCGGTAGCCGTAGGCGACGATTCTGCCGCTTACGCGCATCCTTTCAGGTATTTCCAGTCCGTTTCGGTACAGACGGTGACGGGCAACGGCGAACGTTTGCCTGTGGCAGGCACGCTGGACAGGGCTACTTTAAGCCCGCTATATCTGGCAGTGGACGGGGAAAACAACGTCTTTGTCACCGTGGGAGAATCAAGGGCGGTACTGGGTTTTACCAGTGAAACCAACTTTGGAATTTTTAAGATCAACGAAGCCGCCAACGCAGCAGATATACTGGTCATGGAGGACGCCTGGTCCAAACTTGCGGCAAACGGTCTCTGTGTTGACATGAATACCGGTATTGTTCTGGTTGCCGGCGAAGGGAAAATAGAGGAATTTTTCACCCTGGATCCGCGCGAAAACTTTGCACCGCGCCGGCGTAATTTGCTTATTACCAAAACAAACGGACATCCGCTGCCGGATTATATCAATGGCGTAGCGCCGGGGAAACATTCGATGGCCTGGTGCAAGGCAGACGGTAAGATATACGGTAAATGGTACAGCGGACAGGTTTTCAGAATGGATCCCGCCACCTATGAAGCGGAGATCATCGGTGTGGTAAAGGACGCGGCGGGCGGCACGTGGCCCGGATTTGCCAATCATCCGATCCATACGGAGTGGATGTATATGAGCGCCCGTTCCGGCTCCTCAGCGCCGGGTATCTGGAAGTTCAATATCAACGATTTTGCAGGCACGCTCACGAGGCTTCATTCAGGCGTCTCCGGACATCGCGACGGTCCGATAGGGATGGCGCAATTCAACGAGCCGTGGCAAATTTTCTTCGATCCCGACGGAAGTCTTTACGTTGCCGATGCGGGGAACCACTGTATCCGGAGGATTACGCCGGACGAAAGGTTGGTGGAAACCATACTTGGCGTTCCCGGTAAAGACGGATGGAAGGACGGAACCAAGGAAGAAGCTCTTTTCTTCGCTCCCAGAGGAATCGGCGTCACCAAAGACGGTACCGTATATGTGGCAGACTGGGGAAACCGCCGGCTCAGAAAATTAATCGTGGAATAACAGATAAATAAATCATCGAATGAAGAAAAAAATATTGGTTGTTTTATGTGCGCTTTTATATGCGGGCACAGCGCTTTTGGCGCAGCAAAAGTCTTTTGTGGTATCTGGCACGGTTTATGATGAAACGGGATCGACGATGCCCGGGGTCACCATTTACCTGAAGGACAAGATAGGTATCGGCACCGCCAGTGATACGGACGGAAAATTCAGCATCAAAACTTCGCGCGGCGATGTGATTATTTTCTCCTTCGTAGGCTATGAACCGGTGGAATATCTGGCACTGGAAGGAAAAACGGATTTGCGGATAGACATAACCAACGCTTCACAGCAACTGGAAGAAGTGGTGGTGGTGGGTATGGGTCAGCAGCGGAAAATATCCTCTCTGGCGGCGGTAAGCACCGTTGCAGTGAAAGATTTGCAGATGCCGGTGGCTTCCGTTGCCAACCTGCTGGGCGGCAAGGTGGCGGGAGTGATCTCCATGCAAACCAGCGGCGAACCGGGTAAGAACATCTCCGAATTCTGGGTGCGCGGTATCGGCACTTTCGGCGCAAGCGGAGGCGCATTAGTGCTGATTGACGGACTTGAGGGCGACATCAATTCCATTGATCCCGCCGACATTGAAAGTTTTTCGGTATTGAAGGATGCTTCGGCAACCGCCGTTTACGGGGTGCGCGGCGCCAACGGCGTGGTTTTGATCACCACCAAACGCGGCGAAGCGGGTAAGCTGAACATCACGGCGCGCGCCAATTATTCCCTTTCGCAGCTTCGCAGGATGCCCGAATACCTGAGGGCTTACGATTATGCGCTGCTGGCAAACGAAGCGCAGGTGTTGCGGGGCGGATCGCCTGACTACCGGAATATCGAACTGGATATTATCCAAAACGGACTGGATCCCGACATTTTTCCCGACGTCAGCTGGCAGGACGAGATCATGCGGAATACCTCTTTCGAACAGACCTATTATGTCAGCGCTCGGGGAGGGGGTGAAATGGCGCGCTATTTCCTTTCGCTGGGCGGAAGTAACGAAAGCGCCGCCTACAAACAGGACAAAAGCAGTATTTACAGTTCCAACGTAGGTTACAATACCTTTAATTACCGGACGAACCTGGATTTGAGTTTGAGCAAATCCACTACCGTCTATTTTGGCGTCGACGGCTTTCTTTCCATCCGCACCGAACCGGGGATGGCAAACTCGGATTATCTGTGGTATGCCCAGTCGCAAATCAACCCTTTGTTGCTGCCGACCACCTATTCCAACGGATATTTCCCTTCCGCCGGCGCAGCGGCGACCTCTTCGCCTTATGTGATGATCAACCATACCGGACAGGCAAGCAACCGCACCTATAAAGGCAAGGTAACACTGTCGCTGTCGCAGGATTTCTCCTTTCTGCTGGACGGATTGAATTTTAAAATACAGGGCGCGTATGACGACCAGAATTTTTTCAATGAACGGCGTTATGTACAGCCTGCCCTGTATCAGGCTGTACAACGCAATACCAATGGCGATCTGGTAACCACGAAGACGATGGAAGCAGTACCGGCGCAGTACACATCGGGCAGGAACATGTTCCGGAAATACCATCTGGAAAGCACCGTCAATTATGATAAGGTTTTGGGGACGGATCACCGTGTGTCGGGACTGCTGTATTACTACCTGAGCGACCAGAAACATACGGAGAATGCTACCGGCAGCATGAACGCCATTCCCGTGCGCTATCAGGGAGCATCCGGTCGATTGACCTACAGTTATCAGGATACCTACATGATGGACGTCAATTTCGGATATACCGGTTCCGAAAATTTCCAGCCCGGACGGCAGTACGGTTTCTTCCCGTCCATAGCTCTGGGATGGGTACCCACCAGTTACCGGCAAATGAAAGATATTGCCCCGTGGTTAAACTTTTTCAAAATCAGGGCTTCGTATGGTTCGGTAGGCAATGACCGGCTTGCCACTTCCACCCGTTTTCCCTACATGACGATGGTCAGCCTGGCGAACCGCAGCGTAATGAACGGCAGCGCGGTAGAAACATTTATGGAAACGCGCATCGGCGCCGATAATCTGGAATGGGAAAAGGCGCTCAAAGCCGATATTGGTATCGAAGGCCGTCTTTTCAACGACAAACTGTCCTTTGTGGTGGACATTTTTAACGACCAGCGCAACGGTATCTTTCAGCAAAGAGTACAGGTGCCGGCGTATGTAGGGCTGATACAGATGCCCTTCGGAAATGTGGGACGCATGCGCAGTTTCGGCGCCGACGGAAACGCCAGTTATACTCATGAACTGAATAAGGACATGAGCGTTACCGTCAGGGGTAATTTCACCTATTCGCGCAATGAGGTACAGAACTGGGAAGAACAGTATCTGGACTATGATTATTTGTCGCACAGCGGTTATCCGCACAATGCCATACGCGGGTACAAGGCGATGGGCCTGTTCAAAGACCCGGACGATGTTGCCTACAGTCCCGCTCAACCCTGGGGTACCGTAATGCCGGGCGACATCAAGTATGAAGACGTCAACGGCGACGGTAAAATATCTTCGGACGACATGATTCCGCTTTCTTACAATACCTATCCCCGTTTGATGTATGGCATGGGTGGCGAATTTCGTTATAAAAACCTGACCGTGGGGATTCTTTTCAAAGGTACCGGCAGAACAGACTTCTATCATGTAGGGCAGTCGGTGACCCAGGGCGGCAGTACCTATCAAAACGGCATGGGTTATGTGCCGTTCTATGAAGGCGCATCCGGGAACGTACTGTCCATTGCGGCAGACCCTGCCAACCGGTGGATACCGAGGGACTATGCCTTAGCCAACAATATAGATCCGGCGCTGGCAGAAAATCCGAATGCGCGGTTTCCACGGCTACAGTATGGATACAACAGCAACAATTCGCAGCTGTCGTCCTTCTGGCACAACGATGCACGCTATTTGAGGTTACAGGAAGTAACCGTCAATTACAATCTGAAAACGAACGCATTAAGAAAGATCGGCGTGGCTTCCATTGACCTGCAACTGGTAGGCAACAACCTGTATGTGTGGGATAAAGTAAAGATATTTGATCCCGAACAGGCACAGTTTAACGGGCGCGTTTATCCGATCCCCTCGGTGTATTCTTTACAGATTTATATATACCTGTAATTTTGTTAATTGAATTTTATTAATTGAAAAAATTGAAATGAAAAATATAAAATCAATATTCGGTTTAATTTTTATTGCTGTAAACGTCTTCATTGCAGGTTCCTGCAAGGATTTTTTGAATGTGGACAAATATTTTGACGATGAAGTAAAAGTAGATTCTATCTTTCAGTCGAAGCGTTATGTGGAGGCATACATGTGGGGCGCTGCTACTTTGTTCAAAGACGAAGGACAGTTGCTTAGCAACAGTACCAGTCAGGGTACGCCCGGTCCTTTGGCTACCGACGAGGTAATGACCATGTGCAACCTCGGTCGCGGCAGCTACAACGGGATGCGTTTTGTTCAGGGTATGATTACCGCGGAAGACGTCTATCCTTTTGACGATGTATGGAATAAAATGTACCAGATCATCCGAAAATGCAACCTCATCATCACCCGGATAGACGAGGTACCGGACCTAACCACCATCGACCGCTTTGAAATACTGGGTCTTACCCGTTTCTACCGCGCTTATGCGTACTATAAACTGTTGATTGACTTCGGACCTCCCGTGCTGCTGGGCGACGAAATTGTAGAAAACAATGAAACAATGGAGTATTATGACCGCTCGCGCAGTACCTACGACGAAGCGGTGGAGTACATCTGCGGCGAGTTTGAAGAGGCAGCCAAATATTTGCCTTCCACTGTTTCGCTCATCAACTTTGAGCGTCCCACCAAAGGAGCGGCATTTGCCTTAACTGCGCGTTTGCGGCTGATTCATGCCAGCCCTTTGTTTAACGGAGGCGATCTGGCGCGCAACTATTACAGCAGCTGGACGCGCAAATCCGATGGCGCTTATTATGTGGCGCAGGAACCTGATGAAAGGCGCTGGGCAATAGCAGCTGCCGCCGCCAAAAGAGTGATGGATATGGAAGATCCGCGCTACAGGCTCTATACCGTTGACAGCACCGCGCTAACGCCTGCTCTGCCTGCCGGCGTCGCCGATCCGGATTATTACAAACCGTTCCCGGAAGGCGCGGGCAAAATAGATCATTTCAAATCCTATTCCGAAAACTTCACCGGCGAATGTGTGGCAGGCATCAATCCCGAATTTATCTGGGCGTGCAAAACCCCGCAACTGAAAAATTACATGTTCTGGTTTTTCCCCAACTCAATAGGATCCTCCATGGGATGCGGCGTCAATCAAAAAATGGTGGACGCTTACTATATGCGGGACGGACGGACTATTCAGAACCCCAGCGCCGCATATCCTTATGACGAAGTCAACTTTACCACCAAGGTAACTAATTTTTCCGGTTATAAGCTGAATGCCGGAGTAAATAACATGTACGCCAACCGCGAAATGCGTTTTTATGCCAATATCGGCTTTAGCGAATGTTTCTGGACATGCAGTTCTACCTCGTCGCAATACATGTATGATCAGACGATCACCTATTATTACAGTTCGGACGATGGGAAATCGAAGGCTCCAAGCGCGGTCGACTGGACGCCTACCGGTTATGTATGCAGAAAATTCGTCCATCCCATAGATGCTATCAGAGGCACCAATGCGCGCCTGATGGATAAGGTGTTCCCTATTATCCGCTATGCGGAAATACTGCTGTCCTACGCCGAAGCGCTCAACAATATTCCCGACAGTCGCAGCTACGAAGTGGAAGTTGACGGACAGATGCAGACGTTTACCCGCAATACCGAAGAAATCAAAAGGGCATTCAATCAGGTACGCTATCGGGCGGGACTGCCCGGTCTGACTCCCGACGAGCTTGCCGGCCGGCAACAGATACAGGCGCTGATAGAAAAAGAACGCATGATAGAATTCTTTTTTGAAAACAGACGCTACTACGACGTCCGCCGCTGGGAAAAATATGAAAGGGAGGAAAATGTACGCTTCACCGGAATGAATGTGGAAGCGGACAAATCCAATTATTACATGCGGGTGGTACCCAATACCTCGCGTGTAACGAACCGGGTGGTACACCGGAAAATGATCTTTCTGCCCATACCGCTCTCGGAAATCAGGCGTTTGCCTTCGTTTGACCAAAACCCCGGATGGTGAGGAAGAATGGAAAGTTGAAGAATTAAAAATTGAAATAAAATGAAAGATATGATAAAATACGGTAAAACAGGAGACGGTTGGCTGTCCGGCATGATCGCCGGAATATGCCTGTCCGGCATGATTGCCGGCACGAGCGCCTGCAATGAAAATGAGGTGTTCGACAAAGAACAGTACAAGAAGGTATTTGCATTAGTCAGCGATGATAACTACAATATTTTTCAGGCGGTACACGATCTGGAAGAAATCGAATCGACCGGTTATGTCGCTGCTTCCTGTGGCGGCACCAATCCTATTGAAGAGGATCTTTATGTGGAACTGGCGTTTGACCGGGAAGCATTTGACCGCTACAACACTGCCAATTTCGATGTAAGCGCCGAAAAATATGCAAAGGTGGTGCCGCGGAGTAAATACACGGTGGACGATTACAGCCTCACCATTCCTGCGGGGGAAAAGAACGGAAAGATGAAAATCAAACTTCGACCGGACGGCTTGTCGCCCGATTCCATTTATTTCATCCCGTTCAAAGTGGTCACGTATTCGGCATACGAGCTGAACCCGAACAAAAATAATGTCTTGTATCAGGTGTTGACAAAAAACTTCTATGCCACGCAGAAAGTGCAGACCGACTATACCCTGCGCGGGTTTCTTTCCGACGGAACAACAGACGGGAGTTCCGGCGAACTGCTGTTCGGTCAGGTGATGGACACCAAACGGATGCATCCCGTCAGCAGGAACAGGGTGCGCATCATGCCCGGCAACCAGCAGTTTGAAGATACAAACGAAGACCAGCTGTCGCGCATCAACCGGCTGGCGATCATCCTTGAGATAGCCGGCAACGGAAAGGTAAGCATTATGCCCTGGAGGACAGCGGGAGGTATGGAAGTAACGCAGATAGACGGAGATCCGGAATATCCCAACACATTCCATATCGAAGACGACGGATACCGGAAATTTAAAACGTTCCTGCTGCGCTACAATTTTAAATTGGGTTCCGTAACTTACTACATGAAGGAACAGTTGCAGCTGGAGTTCAGCGATAACGGTGTTGCTTATTAAATTAAAATTAATAAATATGTATAAATTAGTTTATTTTTCACTTATTATTCTCCTTGCATGTTCCTGCAAGGAGTCATCCGGAGAAATCAAACATCTGGAAGTATCGGCGGATGAAATGGTCTTCTGGCCCGAAGCCTCGTCCAAAACAGTGTCCGTAAGCGGCAGTTCCGCTTTTACGGCGACGCTTGCCGAGTTTTCCGATCCGTCGTGGTGTACGGTAGAAATTATTCCCGACAAGGCGGGCAATCTCAAGGTTTCCGTAACAGACAACGAACAGATACGGCAGGAACGGAACACCCGGATTGTCGTGGGAGCGGAAGGCGCCGACAATAAATTTATTACTGTCAGGCAAACGGGAGCGGAACCTGCGCTTTCCGTAAAAGAAACGCAGATAGTGGTGAATGAAAACGTACGCCTGACTTTTTCGCTGGAAATCACCTCCAATATTCCTGTTTCCTTTGATCTGCCCGAATGGATCACGCTCGCCTCCGGCAATCCGCAGACTACGGGCAGGCAGATCTGCTTTTTTGAGATGGTCCCGCTTGCCGCAGCTGAACCGGAACGCACGGGCAGCATCACTGTTCGCGCGCAGGATCATGCGGCTTTCGACAACAGTGTTACCGTTCCGGTACGGCAAAGCAAAACAACCGGCGTGCTGGCAATGAGCTACAATGTCCGAAATGGAGTCGGAATGGACGGCAAAACCGATTACCAGCGCATTGCAAATGTGATTACCGCCGCGGACCCCGACGTGGTTGCCCTGCAGGAACTGGACAGTGTCACCGTTCGCAGTAACTTCACGGACGTACTCTCAAGGTTGTCGGAATTGACTGCAATGCATGCCGTGTATGGCGCATCCATTCCTTTCAACGGCGGGAAATACGGAATAGGCGTACTGTCTAAAGAGCAGCCGCTCACATGGAAGCGCATACCGCTGCCGGGAAGAGAAGAACTGCGGTCGTTGCTGATCGTCGAATTTAGCGCTTACGTATTCTGCTGTACCCATTTTTCCCTGACCGAAGCCGACCGGAAAACATCGGTTGCCATTATTAACGAAGCTGTGCGGTTGTACGACAAACCCGTGCTGCTTGCCGGCGATATCAACGACACGCCGGAATCGCCCGTGTTGAAGGCGCTCAGGGAAAACTGGGAAATATTGAGCGATCACCGGCAGTTTACAGCCACATCAGATGCTCCTTCCGCTACTATTGATTATATTTTGGGCTACACTTCCGAAAAATTTACCTGTTCCGTGAGGCAGGCGTTTGTAATTAGTACCTTAGCGTCCGACCACTTGCCGATTGTTGCCGATATATTAATAGGCTGGAAATGAGTCTGTATTCAAATATAATGTATGTAAAATCCAATAAAAATAATAATTAAAAAAATGAAAACAGATATTTTAAAAGCAGTGTTTTTGTCCGTATTGATATGTACTGAAACTTCCTGTAAAGAAAAATCGGGCGAAGCTTCCGTGCAGTTTGATGTTTCGAGTAATGAACTGGTCTTCTGGCCCGAAGCCTCGTCCAAAACAGTGTCCGTAAGCGGCAGTTCCGCTTTTACGGCGACGCTTGCCGAGTTTTCCGATCCATCGTGGTGTACGGTAGAAATTATTCCCGACAAAACCGAAAACCTGAAAATTTCGGTAACGGAGAACGCTCAGGTGAGCGTGGAACGCAGCGGTCGGATAATGGTCAGCGCCGAAGGAGTGGACAGCAAAATCATTACCGTGCGGCAAACAGCGCCCGATCCGTCCCTTTCGGTAAAAGAAACCGCTGTTACAGTCAATGAAAATGTCGGTTTTGATTTTACATTAGACGTCAGCGCAAATATTCCCGTCGCTTTTGACCTTCCCTCGTGGATCAAAGAAAAAGCAGGCAATACGCCGGTTCTCGGCGCCAAAACGTATTCATTCGTCGCCGACGCCTTATCCGGCGTTGATCAATCACGTGAAGGGGTGATCACTGTCCGGTCGGCAACAGCCGCTTTCAACAACGCCGTCGCGATACCCGTGCGGCAAAACAGGATGAATTGCCTCCTGCGCGTGGCTACTTTCAATATACGGTATAAGAATACTCAAGATGGAGAGAATGGCTGGGACTATCGAAAAGGCATAGTGAACGATCTGATACGGTCGTATGATTTTGAAATTTTCGGAGCACAGGAAGCGCTAAAATCTCAAATAGATGATATTCTTGCGCAGGGCGGTTACTCTTATACCGGTGGAGGACGCGACGACGGAGTAAACGCAGGAGAACATGCGGCAATTTTTTACAAAACGGAACGGTTTGAGTTGCTGGGACACGGTGATTTCTGGTTCTCCGAAACACCGGATGTGCCGAGCATAGGATGGGATGGCGCTGTTTGTTGCAAACGGATCTGTTCATGGGGTAAATTCCGTGACAAAGTGTCCGGTCGCGATTTTTATGTTTTCAATTCCCACTTCGACTATGAAGGAACAACCTCCCGACTGGAATCATCCAAACTGTTAGTAGCTAAAATTAAGGAGATAGCAGCAGGTTTTCCCGTTTTTGCCACAGGAGACTTCAATTCAAATACTTCAATGCCGGGGCTTCAATATATCCTGAATGACGGTCTGATGAAGGATTCGCGCGCCCAGTCCGAAACGCCGCCTGCCGGGACACTGGCAACGGCTCAGGGATTCAATCCCAATACGGATATGAGCAGCAATAACAATCGAATTGACTTTATATTCGTTACCGGCGATATTCATATCAAATCATATACGGTGATCAACGACCGTCCGAACGGGAAATTCCCTTCCGACCACGAACCCGTACTGGTGGTTGCCGAATTTTAAATGAAAAATGTAAATCTTAGATGTCGGATAAAGCTTATCGTAATCATCACTTTAAACATTAAAAAAATGATCAGGGTATTCAACTTTATTAAATTAATGTTAACTTGCCGCCATTATAATATCATCCTTCAAAAACATTAAAAAATGAAAATCATTATCACACTGTTCCGCATGGCGATCGGCTGGCATTTTCTGTATGAAGGTTTTTCCAAACTGATCGCCGAAAACTGGTCGTCAGCCGGTTATCTGAGCAATACGCACGGTTTCCTGTCGGGCTTCTATCACTGGCTGGCTTTTTCACCGGTACGGCTGGAAGCGGTGGATTTCCTCAACATTGCCGGGCTGATTGCCATCGGTCTGGCGCTGTTTCTGGGCGTGTTCATCAGGTGGGCTTCCCTGTGCGGCGTCCTTTTGCTGGCGCTCTACTATTTCGCCTATCCTCCCTTCGGACTGTCGCTGACGGCTGATACCGAAGGCAGCCTCTATATCGTCAACAGAATATGGATTGAAGCGACGGCATTGATTTTCCTGATGTTTTACCGCGACAGGGGCTACGGTATGGAGGCGCTGGCAAGGCTGCTCCGCGAGGCGAAAGCAAAAAGATCAGCGCAACAAGTTCCGGAATCGGGCGACAGCGTTCGGCGCGAACTGCTGAAAAACCTTGCCGCACTGCCTCTGCTGGGCGTTATGGGCTGGGGAGCGTACAGAAATCACCGGCTGTATGGCGCGGACGCTACCTCCGGCGCTACCATTCAAATCAACCAGCTGGCGTTGAACGAACTGAAAGGCGAACTGCCCAAAGGCAAAATCCTCAATCAGGAACTCAGCCGTCTGATCATGGGCGGAAACCTGCTGGGCGGATGGGCGCACGCCCGCGATCTGCTCTATGCCGGAGCGCTGTTCAAAGCCTACAACACCGAAAAAAAAATCTTTGAAACCCTCATGCTGTGCGAACAGGCGGGCGTCAATGCCATCAACATCGGCTTCCCCACCATTCCGGTAATGGTGAAGTACAAAAAACTGACCGGCAGCCGCATAAAAGTGATCTGTCAGGTGGGCATACAGGAAAAGAAGGACGACCCGTATGAAGATGTAACCGTTGCCATCGACAGTGGGATGGACATTATCCAGCTGTCGGGCAACTGGTGCGACTGGTTAGTGCGCGACAGCAGACTGGACGTTATCGACCGGCTCATGGAGCGCGTCCGAAGTCAGGGATATGTAGCAGGACTGGGCGCGCACACCATCGACTCGTTCCTTGTTTGCGAGGAAAACGGCATCATCCCCGACTATTACATGAAAACCATGCATCACGACAATTACTGGTCGGCTCATCCGCGCGAAAACAGGAAAGCCTTTGAAGTGGACGGCAAACGCAGCAGCGACCACAACATGTTCCATGACAACTGCTTTTGTCCTTTTCCGGATCGTACCGTAGAATTTGTTAACCGTGTAAAAATTCCGGTAATGGGCTTCAAAGTGCTGGCTGCCGGCGCCATTACCCCGGAGGACGGATTTAACTGGGCGTTTGAAAACGGCGCCGACTTCATCTGCGTCGGGATGTTCGACTTTCAGGTGGTAAAGGATGTGAATATCTGTAACGACGTCCTGCAAAACCTGAAAAACCGCAAACGGGAATGGTTTGCCTGAAATTGGAAAATAATGAATAATGTTAAATATAAAATAAATAATTAAATAATTGGTAATATGAAAAAATGGATGTTTAAAATGTGTTTGATAACCGGATGCTGTATTTTTACCGGATTTAGTTCCTGTACGCGGCAGACAGCGCAAAATGCCGCCGTCAGGAACGATTATTACGTAGCCGCTTACGTGTGGCCCTCATGCCACAACGACCCCATGGGACGCGAGAAGCTGTGGCCCGATGGAACAGGCGAATGGGAGGTGATCAAAAAAGGCAATCCCCGTTTCGACGGACACTACCAGCCGCGATTGCCTCTGTGGGGCTACGAAATGGACGACGATCCGAAAGTGGTGGAAAAATGGATTGACGTCGCCGTGGATCATGGCGTGAATGTATTTATATATGACTGGTACTGGTATGATGAACAGCCTTTTTTGGAAAGCGCTGTGAATAACGGTTTTCTGAAAGCCGCCAACAACGAAAAGATGCATTTCTACCTGATGTGGGCAAACCATGATGTGAAAAAAAATTACTGGAACGTCCACCGCTATGGAGATAATGACTCCCTGCTGTGGAATGCCGCCGTTGACTGGAAAAATTTCAAAATCATCGTTGACCGGGTGATCGGACAGTACTTTTCAAAGCCCAACTATTTTAAAATAGACGGTCAGCCGGTATTTGCCATATTCAGCGTGGAAGAACTGCTGGAAAGTTTTAACGGAAGCGTTGAGGAAACGCGAAAAGCGCTGGATTACTTCAGGACGGAAGTCCAAAATGCCGGTTTTCCCGGATTGCACCTCCAGTTAATCTATGGCGGAGGATTTTCGCTCAACGAAAACAATACCCAAAAGGTGCTTGATAAGATACACAGCCTGAATTTCAACAGTGTAACATTCTATAACATGGGAGGAATGAGGGAGGACTACCTGGCATACGGCAACCGCTCGGTTGCCATCAGGGAACAGTGGGACAAGGCTCTGGATGTTCCGGTTTTCCCCTGTACGTCGGTCGGATGGGATGATACGCCCCGTTTCCCTGCCAAAGGGATCAAGGATGTGGTGCATTACCACAACACGCCCGAAAGTTTTGCCGCTCTGCTTTCCAAAGCGAAAAAATACGTGGATGCTCACCCCGAACAGCCGAAACTGATGACCGTCAATGCATGGAACGAATGGGTGGAAGGCAGTTACCTGTTGCCCGACATGCAAAACGGCTTCGGCTATCTGGAAGCCGTAAAGGAGGTGATGAACAGAAAATATGACAGATATTAAGGAATGAAAAATTAATAACTTATAACTGTATCGTTTGCAGGTTAATTGTCCTTTCAGGACGTATTCGTAATATCCATTCATTTATCCCAACACGGTGTGTTGGGCTGGGATATAAGAA
>JAISRX010000227.1 GCA_031273395.1 Bacteroidales bacterium
AAAACGAAAAACGAAAAAGAGTTTTGGATGGCTGTAATTGAGATAGAAAAAGAAAAATTATTATACTTTATCCTGACTTATCCGCAAAAGACAGTATTGGTAAAAACCGGCGAGAAAGACGCTGAAAAACGATTTCTAGGTTACGAATTTTCCAATCGCCGCGGAAATGAGGGCATTCATCCGATACAGCGAGGCAAAACTGTTGACGAATGTACTCGACTGTTTGACGATAAAAATTTGGAAAATCCCGAAAAAGCAAGCACCTATATTTACAGAGCATTTTTAGGAGATTACAGTTCTCCGATACACGAAAGCTTGAAAGAAAATATTTCCCGTGTCCGTCTGGTGGATATGCTGACATTTGAGAGGGCAAGTTTTGAGAAAACCATTTCGCTTGCGATTAAAAAAAAAGTGAAGATTGAGAGCAAGTGGGAGCAGGTAAAACTGGGAGAAATTATCTCTTTGGAATACGGAAAATCGTTACAGGAGAGTAAAAGAATAAAAGGTATTTATCCTGTAATGGGTTCTAATGGAATCAGTGGATACCATAATGAATATATCGTTGAAGGTCCCGCAATCATAGTAGGGCGAAAAGGGACTGCAGGTAAGGTTACTTTTATCTCAAATAATTGCTATCCGATTGATACGACTTTTTATATTCAAGTTAAAGATAAAACGAATCTCAAATATTTGTACTATACTTTATCTCAATTGGATTTGGAAAGCAAGGCGGGAGGAACAGGTGTACCCGGAATAAATCGAAATGAAATATATGATATTAAAATTCCTCTTCCTCCCAAAGAAATACAAGAAAAAATTGTAGCTGAAATAGAGGAATTAGAAAAACAGGCGGAGAAGGCGAAAGAGGAAATAAGGGAAGCAAAAGAAAAAATAGAACAAATTTTTACTGATGTCTATAGCAAAGCAAATACTGTTTATAGATTATCAAATGATGATATTTTTAGCGTTTCTATTGGAAAACGGGTAATTGAAGCAGATTTGAATGAAAATGGGGAAATTCCGGTTTACAGCGCTAATGTTTTTGAGGCTTTTGGTTTTATAAACAAGTATCTTATCAAAGACTTTACTGTTCCGTCTGTTCTTTGGGGAATTGATGGTGACTGGATGGTTAATTACATGCCGGAAAATAAACCTTTTTATCCGACTGACCATTGTGGAATTTTGAGAATAAAAAATAACAAAGCACAGCCAAAGTATTTAGCATGGGCACTCCATAAAGAAGGAAAGAAGCAAGGATTCTCAAGAACACTTAGAGCCTCGATAGACAGGATACAAAGTTTGAGTATCAAATTTCCCCCGTTCTCCGAACAGCAAAAAATCGTTGCCGAAATTGAAAAAATAGAAGCCAAAATTACAGCATTGGAACAGGAATTATCGGAAATTCCGGAACAAAAAGAACAAATCCTCAAAAAGTATTTGTAAGTTATCCCACTGATTCTTTTCTAATTGATAATTGATAAAAAGCCACCTCCAATATCCCCCATCAAGGTAATGTCATTAATATAAATAAACACTATCAGGGGTAAATGCTTGCAATATCAAGCCGTTCCGCGAAAGACGGGGCTGTGATATAATGCATCTGTTCCATTTGTGTATGAATGTTTACGAAATAAAAGACCGGAGGCATTTGTGTGATCCCTGCGACGCCGGACAGGAGCGTCCCGAAACATCGGTTTTCAATTTTCCCTTCCCTTTTAAACTTTTGCCTGATTTACTTGTCCAATCGAACATGATACATTCTGTTTTTATAAAAATATGCTTTTTCCTGCCGGCGGCGGCGCTCTCCGTTTTTTGGCAACCCTGCGTCGCGCAAAGCCAGCAGAAGGACATAAGCGGTACCGTGTTTGAAAAAGTGTTTGCAGACGACAGGGAAACCGAACTTCCCGTGTATTCGATGACCGTTTGCCTGCTTCAGCCGGGCGACAGTTCCATCGTCAAATTCACCACCAGCGACGCCAAAGGCAATTTCCTGCTGAAGGGGGTAGCTCCCGGCAATTATGTGGTGTCCATATCGGGACTTGGCTACACCACCTTCTACCGGAACGTGACAAGGAACGACTTCCGCCGCCCCGCCATTCTGCTGGGGCGCATACCGCTGGTGGAGGCGGCTCTTTCGCTGACGGAAGTCACCATCACCGCCGCCCCTCCCGAAGTGGTGGTGAAGGAAGACACGATGGAATACAATCCCGTTGCTTTCCGGATGCAGGAAAGCGCGGTGGTGGAAGACCTGCTCAAACGGCTGCCGGGCGTGGAGGTGGAAGCCGACGGAAAGGTAACCGTTGCCGGGAAGGAAGTAAAACGGATATTTGTGGACGGGAAGGAATTTTTCGGCAACGATCCGAAAATGGCCACCAAAAACATCACGGTGGATGTAGTGGACAAGGTGCAGGTGATCGAAAAGAAGTCGGACGTAGCTATGCTCACCGGCGTGGATGACGGAGAGGAGGAAACCGTCATCAACCTGACCATTAAGAAGGGAATGAAGAAAGGCTGGATAGGCAATGCCTCCGCGGGAGGCGGCACGCTTGCCGACATCCGGAAAGACCAGTCCCTGCGCTATTCCGCCAACGGGATGATCAGCCGTTTTCTGGAAAGCGACCAGATAGCGCTGGTATTCAATTCCAACAACATCAACAATCAGGGATCGACCGACCAGGGCAATACGGTGCGCTCAGGCATGAGGGGCGGCGGGGGAAGCAGCGGCAGCGGACGGGGAATCACCAATTCGAATACCTTGGGGCTGAACGCGGCAAGCGTGGTGTCCGACAAGCTGAAAATCGGCGGGAACGTCCGCTACAACTATTCCGACGAACTGGTGAACCGAAACAGTTTCCGCACCAATCTGCTGGTGGACAGCGTTTCGTACCGGAAATACATGAGCAGCGAACAGAACTATTCCCACAATTTCGCTTTCGACACCAAAACGGAATACAAGCCGGATACGCTGAATACCTTCTCCTTTTCCACGCGGTTTTCGTACAATGCCTCCAATTCGATCGACACCACCGCGCAAACCACCCTTGCGGGCGACATTGATTCCACCAGAGTAAACGGCAGCAACGCGCATACCGACGTCCTTTCGTCGGGGTGGACGCTGGGAGTGGAACTCACATGGTCGCGCCGGTTTGCCGTGGCGGGACGGCGGCTGAACTTCACCGGACGGATAGACCGCAACCACAGCAGCGGAAACGGAACAAACCGCTCGACAAGCGAATTTTTCCTGCGCCCGGACAGAAACAAATATCTTGATCAGGATCTGAACACCAATTCGGGCAACGATGCCTACAACTTCCGCGCCAGCTACATCGAGCCGGTGGGAGGGGTGAACAACACCCTGCAATTTTCCTACAACGTGCGCTACAACAGAACAACCAACATCAAGGAAACCTTCGAGCTTGACCCCCTCACCGGCAGTCATTCCATCCTGAACCACGACTACAGCAAAAGCCTGGACAACAATTTCGTCAATCAAACCGTCGGGATTACCTTCAACGCCGTCCGCACAAAATATTCCTACACCGTCGGGGTGAACGCGGCGCCTTCCTATACGCAAAGTTCAAGTTTTATCAAGAACGGCGAACAAAGCGGCAGGGATTCCGTTTTGAACCGGATCAAGGGACGGACGGTGGTCAACTATTCGCCGCAGGTCAATTTCAGGTACCGGTTCAATTCCAATACCAACCTGCGTTTCGACTATCGCGGAAGCACCCGCCAGCCAAGCGTTTCGCAGCTTGACCCCACCCCGAACAACACCAACCCGCTCATCCTGCGTACCGGAAATCCGAATCTGCTGCCCTCGTTTTCCAACAACCTGTCCTTCCGCCTGAACAGTTCTTCGCGCGCCACGCAGCGTTCCCTTTCGGCGAATGCCGCATTTGCATTTGTGATGAACGAAATCATCAACTTCACGGAATACGAACAGGAAACAGGCGTACAGCACACCATGCCCATCAATGAAAACGGCTCGTGGAACTCCTCTGCGGACGTGATGTACAACTCGCCGCTGGATAAAGCCAAAAGGTTAAAATTCAGCGCGCAGACAAGGGTAAGCTATGATAACCGCATCGGCTACACCACGGTCAACAAACAAAGCGAACGCAATATTTCCGGAACCACCGGCGCATCGCAAACCGTCGGCTTGAGCTACAACAAAAGCTGGTTCTACGGACAGGTGCGCGGATCGATGCGCTATTCCAACACCGCCAATTCATTTGAGGGAAAACAGGATCAGAAAAGCTACAACTACACGCTCACCTACAACATGCAGCTGTATCTCCCGCAAAACCTTACCCTTTCCTCCGATATTAACTACCGCGCTAACCGTGGTCTGTCAACGGGCTACAACAAGGACGAGATACTCTGGAATGCCTCCGTCGGCAAGCAGTTCCTGAAAAAGAAACAGGCGGGCATTTATCTTCGCTGGAACGACGTGCTGCAACAGCGGCTGAACATCTCCCGCAGCGTAAGCGCCAACTACATTGAGGACAGCGAATACAATTCGCTGACAAGTTATTTCATTCTGTCGTTTACCTACCGTTTCAACACGATGGGAGGCTCCCGCCGGAGAAGCTACGACAGCGGCGGCAGGGATGACGGTCGCGACATGAATGATTTCGGCGGTTCCCCGCGCGACAGCCAGAACCGGTATTGAAAGGCAGTGGCGCGCCTGTGGTCTCCCGTTCACCGGACAATCGGATAGAATGCGTTTTTG
Source organism: Bacteroidales bacterium (assembly GCA_031273395.1). Lineage (GTDB taxonomy): Bacteria > Bacteroidota > Bacteroidia > Bacteroidales > UBA4181 > JAIRLS01. Next base: position 4,733 of record JAISRX010000227.1, read on the forward strand.
ATATGGAATGTTTTCACATTCTTTCCCAGAATGACGGTAATCACGTCGAAACGGGTATCCATGTCGAGTTCGTTCTGTTGTATGTAGTTATTCGCCGCGAGGATCAGCATTTTCTGCTTTTTGCGGTTGACGGCAAGCTGCGGCTCCACCACCGGATGTTCGGAACGGCACTTGACTTCCACAATGATCAGTTCGCCGTTCTTTTCGGCAATGATGTCAATTTCCTGATGAACGTTGTACCAGTTGCGTTCGAGGATATTGTACCCCTTCCGTACAAGATATGCCTCCGCTATCGCTTCACCCTGTTTGCCCGTATCGATATGTTCCGCCATGTCCTTATTTTGTGATGTATCCGATACTTATTTGCGAGTTGCAGGAAGCGCCGTAATCGTATATGATCTCCTGCCTGTTGACCGTCAGGGTGCATCTGCCTTTCATGGCTTTCCTGCCGCATGCCCATTCGTAGAAGAGCGGTTCGGACACCGCATTGGAATATTTCAGGCTGATGTTGTTGCGCAAAGTTCCCGACATGGAGCCGGTGAACGACCATGTGTCGTCTTCCTGTACGGGATGGGTGTCGCCGCCTTCTACACGGGTAAGGCTGCCGTTGGTCATGGTGGATGCTATGATGACCTGTTGCCCGGTTTCGTCGTAAATGGAACTGTTGTTGAACGAATAGTTGTAGCGGTCTGCCCCGTCGTCTCCTGCCGCCGCACGGGTAATGTTGGCATATCCGGCGATGTTCTGGCGGTTGATGGAAAATCCGGTGAAGTTCACGGTTGCCGTCTTCCCGCTTTCCCTGTAGAGATCCTTTCCCGGCATGTTCATTGTCAGCTTGCCTGCCAGCGTTGCCGTTCCCCATGTCCATGCGCGGTACTCCACCGTCAGTTCGGGCTTGCCTTCTTCCGTTTCCACCCATGTAAAGATGCGTTGCGCGCCGTTTGCTCCCGTCTCCGTTACCGGCTCGGCGGGATATTGCCGGTGGTCGATAAGCGCCCATGCGTGTTCCGCCTCGCGGAAGATCATGGAATAGTAAAGGTAGGTCTGTGCGAGGTCCGTGACGGTTTCTTCGGGTGCAAACGAAACATTCGCGCTCTTTTTGCAACCGCACCACCAGCATGCGCTACATGCCATCGCCACGATATACGAACCTTTGAGTATGCGTTTCATGCAAGTTCAAATTTATTTTTCGGCAGAAGCGGCATAAAGCGTCCGTTTCAGTTCCGTTTTCTGTTTTTTGGAAAGCAGGGTCAACGATATGGGCGGATACTTGGCAACGCCTTTGGGGGTTTTCCGGTACAGCACCAGCAAATCCTTCTTCCCGAAGAAAACGGATTCAATATCGTACTTGAGGAAACTCAGCTTGGAAATTTCGATGACTTTGGGCTTCCCGTACAGGTTGCGCAGGGAATAAAACTTGAATACCAGATTATTGTTGTTGCTGGAAAAATAAAAGTAGGTATATTCCATTTTATACTGGAACCAGTAAAAGGCGAGAAATATCAGCGATAATCCTCCCAGCAGTGCCGTTTTCAAGTTACTGTCGATGGAGACCACGAAAATGATTACCAGCACCGCCACCACAAAAACAATGACGGCAAAAGTTTTGGTGCGCCACAGGGTAGAGGCTTCTTCCTTTGTATCTATGATCATGCGTTCAATATAAAAAAATTATCCGAAACAGGTTCCTATTCTTTTTGCCTGTTTGATCAGGAAATAATCGGGCGGCACTAACCGCATCTTTCCGCCTACTTCCTTCAGCGGCACGGCAATCATCTCGTTGTTGCGAATGGCTACCATGCGTCCGAACTCCCGTTTGTGGAGCAGCGAAGCGGCATAAGTGCCCATCCGCGTGGCAATCACCCTGTCGAGCGGTGAAGGCGTCCCGCCCCGCAGGGTATATCCCGGAACGGTGACTCGCGTTTCCAGTCTGGTTTTCTTTTCTATTTGCTGTGCAATACAGGCGCCGGCGGGTATGTCTTCCTTTTTGCCCGCCTTGATGCCTTCCGCCACCACCACAATCGAATACGGTTTTCCTTTCCGGGAACGTTCCATCAGTTCCTCATTGACATGATCCATTTCGTAGGGAATTTCCGGGATCAGGATCACGTCGCCGCCGCCGGCAAGCCCCGCATAGAGGGCGATCCACCCGGCATGGTGTCCCATCAGTTCGATCACCATCACCCGTTTGTGGGAATTGGCGGTGGAGTGCAACCGGTCAATCGCTTCGGTGGCGATGTTCACCGCCGTGTCGAACCCGAAAGTAATGTCGGTTCCCCACACGTCGTTGTCGATGGTTTTTGGGATGCCGATCACGTTCAGTCCTATTTCCGATAGCTGCGCCGCCGTTTTTTGCGTGCCGTTTCCTCCGATGCAGACGATACAGTCAAACCCTGCCTTCTCGTAATTCTCCTTGATGAGTTGAGGCTTGTCGGATATAACGTCTCCTTCCTGTTTCTTGAAAGGTTTTTCGCGGGAAGTACCCAATATGGTTCCCCCAAGGGTGAGGATGCCCGACAGACTGCGTTCGTCCAGCTGAAGATAATCGTTGAACAGCAAGCCGGAAAATCCGTCGAGTATGCCCGTCACTTCCATTCCGTATGTAATAGCTGCCTTTCCCACGCCTCTGATGGTGGCGTTGATGCCGGGACAGTCGCCGCCTGCCGATAGGATTCCTATTTTCATGATGCTCTGTTTTTTTTAAGACAACTTGCGAAGATCAATCACTCTGGTGGCTTTTCCTTCGCTGCGCGCAATGGTTTTGGGTTCCACCAGCTTTACCGTTAAACTGATCCCCAGGGCGCTTTCCATGGTTTGCCTGATGCGCTGGGTGAGGTGCTGCAACTCGCTGATGCGGTCGAGGAAAAAGCCTTCTTCCACTTCTACCTGCAATTCGAGAACATCGAGGTTGTTTTTGCGATCAACCGTCAGCAGGTAGTGCGGACTTGTTTCCTTCATTTCGAGCAGCACGGTTTCCACCTGCGATGGGAAGAGGTTCACGCCGCGTATGATGAGCATGTCGTCGCTGCGCCCGAAGCATTTTTTCATGCGTACCAGCGTCCGTCCGCAACGGCAGGGCGAATAATCGAGCATGGTAAGGTCGCGGGTGCGGTAACGCAGCAGCGGCAAGCCTTCCTTGGTGATGGTGGTGAACACTATTTCGCCTTTTTCACCTTCGGGCAGCACTTCCAGTGTTTCGGGATGTATGATTTCCGGCACGAAATGGTCTTCAAACACGTGCAGCCCGTCCTGACAGGTACATTCGCTGGACACGCCCGGTCCGATGATTTCGCTCAGCCCGAAGATGTCAATGGCTTTGATGCGGAGTTTTTCTTCAATCTCCCTTCGCATGTTTTCCGTCCACGGTTCGGCGCCGAAAGTACCTACGCGGAGCTTGAACTCGTCGCGCCTGTAGCTGCTTTCGAGCAGGGCTTCGGCAAGATGCAGGGCATAGGAGGGAGTACAAGCCAAAGCGGTGCTTCCGAAATCGTGCATGATTTGCAGTTGCCGCCGCGTATTTCCTCCGGAAATGGGGATCACCGAAGCCCCTATTTTCTCCGCGCCGCAATGGGCGCCCAACCCGCCGGTAAACAATCCGTATCCGTAAGCCACCTGAACAAAGTCGTGCCGCGTTACTCCGGCGCAGGTCAGCGTGCGCGCCATCACTTCGCTCCATGTAGCAAGATCCTTGCGGGTATAGCCCACCACGGTAGGCTTGCCGGTGGTGCCGGAAGACGCATGCACCCGTACAATCTCGGTCATCGGCACGGCAAACAGTCCGTAGGGATAATTGTCCCGCAGGTCCTGCTTGGTGGTGAAGGGCAGTTTCGGCAAATCCTCAATGCCGTGTATGTCTTCGGGTCCTATGCCCCTTTCCTGCATTTTCTTCCGGTAAAAAGGCACATTATGATATACGCGCTCCACCACATCTACCAGTCTTCTGCTCTGACATCGCCGTATATCTTCGCGACTCATGCACTCAAACGTTTCATTCCAAATCATCTTTTCTTTTTGTTTGTTGAAATCATCCCGCAAATATAGTTTTTTTATATTAAATATAATAATGCGTGATAAATCTTTTTTGCTTCCATACCGTTTTATGCGGGTACCACGCCGTCAGGAGTTGCCCTTTTGATTGCCCGTCGCCAAAGCAAAGCCTAACCTGCGAAGGAGATACCCGCCCCTCCCCGCAGGGACGACACTTTATTAACCGCAGGTTGCGCTTCGCTCCACCTGCGCAACGGCGATACCTCCTTTCTCCGCAGTCCCGCAGGGGACGACATTTAGCCTCAGCAAAAAAATACTTTCCTAATTCCTTCTTTTACAATCCTAAATATTTTTTTTGATTTTTTTGCCTCATGAGAACAATTTTGAAAAACATGTGTTATCTTTGCCCCGTCGTTTGAAAATTTTTGCTTCGAGGTGAGAAGCAAAAAAACAAGACAATTTTTTTATAAGAAATGAAGCCTTTTTCTCACATATTGTTTGCCGAGTTGCTGTCCAAAGATACAAAGAATCTTCTGACGGCTATTGCTGTGTTCCCTGCTGATCATGCGTTCGCGCGCCTTGGCGTGACATTTGCAGAGAGAGAGAGAGAGAGAGAGAGAGAGAGAGAGAGAGAGAGAGAGAGAGAGAGAGAGAGAGAGAGAGAGTAAATCAGGCAGTTATATAATTACGTGCGCGCGTAATTTAAGAAATAATTTCCGAAATCCATATATAGCCGCAACATGTTTTTTGACATGCGCGGCTTTTTTTATCTGCAATTCTTCGATTTCCGGAATATCCGGAACACTGAGAAGCACAGAACTGCTGTTCGTTTCATTCGGCTTGTTCGTACCAACCGCTCTGTTCATTTTATCCGATCCGAATTTTTCCATATCAATTTCGAATATGTCGAAACCGGCATACTTTCCGAAACACCACCTTTTGAATATCTATTGGCTTGTGCCTGATTATTGTGTGTTATTCGACCCGATCGAAACGGGCTATTCGACCCGATCGAAACGGGCTATTCGACCCGATCGAAACGGGCTATTCGACCCGATCGAAACGGGCTATTCGATCCAATCGAAACGGGAGATGCGATGTGTCGACGCAGGACTATGCGATGTGTCGACGCAGGACTATGCGATGTGTCGATGCAGGACTATGCGATATGTCGACGCAGAACTATGCGATATGTCGACGCAGGACTATGCGATATGTCGACGCAGGACTATGCGATATGTCGACGCAGAACTATGCGATGTGTCGACGCAGGATTATGCGATGTGTCGACGCAGATTATGCGATCGGACGCATCCAACCCTGTCGGGTTTTCACGGCGTTTGCAATTCCAAACCTCCATTGCAAGTCACTGTTGTCCGGTAAAATAGGAATACCGGCAACAAACTTCTTCAAATAGCTGATAATCAATCTTTCCTTTTTGTAAGATCAAAAGTAAGCCCCTACATATCAGGAAATAAAGAAGGG
>JAISRX010000043.1 GCA_031273395.1 Bacteroidales bacterium
GGTAACGCCTACGGCGTTTTACGTCTATGCAGGGCTGTGCGCAACCCCGACAGGGGTTGCCTTTTGATAACCCCGTACAAGCGAAGCGCAGTGCGGGGTACGAAAACTCAAAACTCAACAGAATGCAGTATATACTGCACTCGGTTATTGTCTTGTGTTTTTTAGCCTGTCGTACCCCGCCCCGCATTTCATACGGGGTTATCAAAAGGTAACGCCTGCGGCGTTTTACGTCTATGCAGGGCTGTGCGCAACCCCGACAGGGGTTGCCTTTTGATAACCCCGTACAAGCGAAGCGCAGTGCGGGGTACGAACGAAAACTCAAAACTCAACCGAATGCAGTATATCTGCAACGTATGCCGAAATAATCCGGTTGTATTGAATAAAGTTGCCTGAGAGAGGTATATCCAAAGTTGCCAAGTCCCCAAGGAATGAAAAAATAATCACTTATCACCGTATCGTTTGCAGGTGAATTGTCCTGAAAGTACCGATTTTCGCCTTCCGCAGGTCAGCTGACCTGCGGAAGGCGAAAATCAATAACACCGTCTGAAAGGCGTAACTTTGAAATAAAATTCTGCCTTTCGAAACAGGAAATAAAATGTATTGCCGGTTTTGACGTCGAAGACGTCGTATGTTTATGGAAACACCCATGACAGTCAGGAACACACAAGGATATGATGATCTCCCATCCCGTCAGGGATGACAGCTCGGTAGAAAACTCCTTTTTTTACGCTAAAAAACGAAAGAAACGCTCTGGAAAATGCAAAAATCGGAGAATGACATCCTCTTTCAGACAATATAAAGATTTTCAATGTAGCCAATTTTCAGATTGCGGATTTAAGGTATATCAGTAGTAATCAAAAAATTGCATCTGATACTTGAATTTACGAAAAAAATAATTAGCCGAATAATTTGGTAGAACCAAAAAATCCGTGTATTTTTGCCCCGTGAAAAAATAAAACGGGAGCATAGCTCAGCTGGTTCAGAGCATCTGCCTTACAAGCAGAGGGTCGGGGGTTCGAATCCCTCTACTCCCACGTTAAAAATCAAAACCTTGCAGGAAATTTGTGAAGTTTTGATTTTTTGTTTATGCAATTCTCATGCAACTGAGCATGATAGAAATCAATGGCAAAGAAAATTCCGGTTACGGTTCATTCTTTTTTTGAGGCGCTATGAAAAATAATGAGCGAGTCCGTACAAGGCATCTTTATCGCGGAAGCCATAATTGTCGGAGATCACGTTGTATTTTTCCGTTGAACCGTTCGGCTTTAGTGTTTGTGTGACCGCGCCGGTACGGAAACACTGCTCAATCTCCGCATCGCAATGCTGTTTTTCCGCAGAGACTTAGACCTGTTGCCACACAAATAAAAGTAGCGCCACATTATTTATATGTTGTTTGTCAATAATTTTTTTTATTTTTGTCCGTGGTTTTTAATCAGCAAATTGTCATTTAAAAATTTTACCTCATGAAAATCTTAAAAAGGTTCACGGTTCTGTTGATAATAACGGTAGCGGCAGCTGCTGTTTCGTGCCGCAAAACCGGCAATGCCGAGGACGACAAACCCGACGATGGCGACAAGGACAAGACCGCTGACCTCTTTGTTCCGGATAAAAATCTGACGGCGGAACAAAGAAGCGATTTAATCAGGGAGGCGGTATTGTTAACTTCGGATGCGGAAGAACTTACCGTTGTCTTAACCGGCAAAAATGCGGACTACAGTCATGCGAGAAAAAAAATCAGTGAATTGAACCGAAAAACCCGCAAGTTTTTGTCGCTGGAATATAATGATGCGTCGAACGACGTTATCGGCACGTTGAGTTACATTGACGGGTTCACGGAACTTTATATGCACAGCTCGTCGGCGAAATACAGGTTTGACCTGACCGACGCTTATTGGGACAGGCTTATGGTGGTGGAGGAGTTGAGAGAAATAGCGGATATGGCAGGCGGATTTTCATGGCAGGTATCGGACACTGTGCTGACGGCAAACTGGACGGGTGACGGCGGGGGAATCATCACAGTGACCCTTGACGCTGCCCGGAAAATAAAAAACGTACAATTTGAAAACACCTATGACGGCGACAAAAAGGATCAGTGGCAACTGACCGCCAAATATACCGCCGCTCCCGTTCTTCCCGTCGGATACGGCGCCGGCGATTTCGCTACCGTAACGCAACACAGCCTTAAGGTGATCTGGGGGACAAGCGACGGCAAGAATTACGGTGAAAATACATTTTACATCACTTCCGGTTCGTGGCAGGGAGGCAAGCCATCGCCATATATTGAGTTACGCAAGTTAACCGGCTATTTTCCGGAAGTTCCGGGGAAAAAGCCGGAGTTTTATACGGATGCGAACTTCTCCCAATCTGTCGCCGGCGTTAATCTTTCATCGGAGAACGCGATTATTTATGCCAAATGGGTGAATAACGGTTCATAAAATCATAAAGACATGTGCGACCGGACGGCGTCTGTAAATAAGGAAACAAGGGTTTGTGAAAGTCTTCATTACTTAAAAACGCTTCTGGAAGCAATCAACAACCAAAAGAAAGCATATATTTTTAATCGTATATATCATTTAAATCATCATCAATAAATTTCATGACTACCCGTAGAGATTTTATCAGAACAAGCGGCTTGGGCTTGGCTGCATTGAGTGCAGGAACCAACGCTTTCGGAATGAGCGGCATGTTTGGCGCGCCGCCTTACGCATCGAAACGTCCCGCCGTCTCCGAACGGCATTTTACCTCCAAAGCGGTGGAAGAAACGATCGTTCGAGTTAAAAAACAAATCAAAGACCCGAAGCTGGCATGGATGTTCGAGAACTGTTTTCCGAACACGCTGGATACCACGGTCAATTTCAGGATGCGGAACGGACGTCCGGATACCTTCGTCTATACGGGCGACATCCACGCCATGTGGCTGCGCGACTCCAGTGCGCAGGTGTGGCCCTACATCCCCCTTTGCAAGGACGACCGGCAACTCGGACAACTGATTGCGGGCGTGATCCACCGGCAAACCCAATGCGTGCTGATTGACCCTTATGCCAACGCATTCAATGACGGAGCGGGAAACAGCGAATGGCTTTCGGACATGACGGAGATGAAACCCGAACTGCATGAACGGAAGTGGGAAATCGACTCGTTGTGCTACACCGTCCGCTTAGCTTGGCATTACTGGAAAACCACCGGCGACACAACGGTCTTCTCCTCCGAATGGCGACAGGCGGTTAGCCTGATCGTCAAAACCTTTAAGGAACAGCAGCGCAAGGACGGCACGGGTCCCTACCGCTTCCAACGCCGAACGGAACGGCAACTGGATACCCTGTCCAACAACGGCTGGGGCAATCCGGTAAAGCCTTGCGGACTGATCGTATCATCCTTTCGCCCCTCCGACGACGCCACAACATACGGGTTTCTCATTCCCTCGAACCTGTTTGCCGTTGTTTCCCTGCGACAGTTGGCGGAAATATCGCAAACCGTTACCAAAGACAATGCTTTTGCGCAAACCTGCACCGCTCTGGCAAACGAGGTGCAGACAGCCATTGACCGGTATGCCGTTGCCGAACACCTTCATTACGGCAGGATTTACGCCTTCGAAATAGACGGCTTCGGCAACCGCCTGCTGATGGACGACGCCAATGTGCCGAGCCTGCTGGCGCTGCCCTATCTGGGATGCGTCGCCGCCGGAGATGCGGTGTACCTCAACACCCGCAAATTTGTATGGAGCGCCGACAATCCTTACTTTTTCAGCGGTAAAGCCGGCGAAGGCATCGGCGGACCGCACATCGGATACGATATGATCTGGCACATGAGTATCATCCTGAAAGCAATGACCGCCGCAAACGACGCGGAGATCGGCGATTGTATCCGTATGCTGCGCAATACCGACGCCGACAGCGGGTTACTGCACGAGTCGTTCCACAAGGATCATCCGGAAAATTTCACGCGGAGCGAGTTTGCGTGGGTAAACACCTTGTTCGGCGAACTCATCGTAAAACTCGAAAAGGAAGGAAAAATATCCCTCGTCAATGCTTAATTTCAATGCTTATGTATCAGGTTCAATTTATTTTTTTCATCTTATTGGTTTGGACGGCAGGGTGTTCCAACTCTCCACGCCGTTTGACGGATGATGTCAATCCGTTTCTTGGAACGGCAACCTTGTGGGACAGTACGGAACTTGGCTACAAGCCCACCCGCCGGACGTGGGGTGCAGAGGTATTCCCCGGCTCGTCGCTTCCGAACGCCATGGTGCAGTTAAGTCCTGTCACCATGTTCGGCAGCGGTTCGGGCTATCAGTACGAAGACACTGTTATTTACGCCTTTACCCATACCGGCAAGGGACACTGGAACCTGTGCCATATCCCGCTGCTGCCCGTTACGGGCGATGTTTCCGCGGACGACTATTGTTCCGGCTTCAGTCATGACAACGAGTCCGCTCATCCGGGCTATTACCGGGTTTTTCTTGATCGCTATGCGGTAAACGTCGAACTAACCTCCACGCTGAGGTGCGCCTTTCACCGCTACACCTACCCGGACGGGCAGGATAAAAAACTGCTGGCAGATCTCTCCGTTTCCAATGAAAGGGTGAGAGGACAAAGCATTGAGCGGAAGGGAGAATATGTTTTGCAGGGATTTCAGCAGACAGGCGAGAAAATGTATTTCTACGCCGTTGCCAACCACAAAATCGGGGACATTGAAACCTTGCGCAAGAAAAACAACACATCCAAGGCGTCGCTGGTGCATTTCATTCCAGAAACCCCGTCGAAACCGTTGGAACTCACCATCGGATTTTCGTTTGTCGGCGTCGAAAACGCGAAGGAAAACCTGATGGCGGAGATGGAAGGGAAAACGTTTGCGCAGGTGCGCGAAGAGGCGACGGAGGTTTGGGAACGGCTTCTGTCCGGGATTACAGTATCGGGAGGCACGGAACGGCAGCGGAGAACGTTTTATTCCTGCCTGTATCGCTCGTTCCTCTGGCCTGCGCTGCGAAGCGACGTAAACGGCGATTTTACGGATCGTACCGGGAAAACGGTCAATAAAGGCTTTCGCTATTACACTGACCCGTCGTTCTGGGACGATTACCGGAACAAGTTGATCCTGCTGGGCATGTTGTCGCCCGATGTGGCGGTTGATGTGATCCGTTCCATCACCGACAGGGGAGAAAAAACAGGCTTCATGCCGACGTTTTTTCACGGCGACCACGCTTCCGTGTTCGTTGCCGGATCGTATCTGAGAGGCTTGAGAGGCTGGACCGTGGACAGCGCCTATCGCTTGATGCTCAAAAATGCCTTTGTGGAAAGTCGCAGCCGACCGTATCTGACCGAGTACATCGAAAAGGGATACATACCGGAAGCGGACGTCGAAAACCCTGTGACGGCAACCGTTGCCAAAGCCGCAGTGACCAAAACGCTCGAATATGCCTACGACGATTATGCGGTGGCGCTCATGGCAAAGGAACTGAACGACACGGCAAATTACGAAAAGCTCATCAGGAGAACGGGCAATTATAAAAATCTGTTTGACCCTTCGACAGGACTGATGCGGGGACGGCTGGAAAACGGCGAATGGATCAAAAAATTCGACCCCGAATACCCGTATTTTGAATACATGTACCGCGAAGCCAATGCGTGGCAGTCTTCCTTCTTCGCACCCCACGATGTGGAAGGACTGATCGGTCTGTACAAAAGCAGGGAGGAATTTGAAAGCAAGCTGGATTCGCTTTTCTCCATTCCCTGGAAGGGTTATGAAGCGCATAACCTGTCGGTTTTCATAGGTCAGTATTGTCATGGAAATCAACCCGACCATAATTTTCCCCATTTGTACTATTTCGTCGGCAAGCAGGAAAAGGCGCAAGCCATACTGGATACTTGCCTGAACTATTTCTACGGCATGGGCAGGGAAGGTTTGGCGCTGGCGGGAATGGACGACGCCGGCGAAATGTCGGCATGGTACGTGTTCAACGCCATAGGGTTATATACCTTTTCGCCTGCCGATCCGGAATACATCATTTCCGTTCCCCTGTTCGACAAGGTGACGCTGAGGCTGGACGACCGCACACCCTTTACGATCATCAGCGAAAACCGGGGAAGGAAAATCACCGGCATCACCTGCGGAAACAAAAAGATAGACGGCTATTTCATTTCCCACGAGGCGCTGAAGCAAGGCGATACGTTGCGCATCATCAGCCGGTGATCGCCTTGGCGCGTGTTAAAAACTTCGGAGATGGGACGGATACTTGCCATTGATTACGGTCGCAAACGCACGGGATTAGCCGTTAGCGATCCTTTGCGGATGATTGCGGGAGGATTGGAAACGGTGGCGACCGCCCAACTGTCCGCATGGTTGCGGCACTACCTGACGCTCGAAGAGGTGGAGTGCATCATAGTGGGCGCTCCCCTCCTTCTCGACGGCAGCGCTTCGGAAACAATGACGCAATATGTGCTTCCCTTTGTTCGCCGGCTGGAAAAAGCGTATCCCGCGGTGCAAGTGACGCTGGTTGACGAACGCTTTACCTCAAAGATGGCTGCACGCGCAATGGTGGACGGAGGCATGAAAAAGAAAGACAGACGAAACAAAGCCAATACGGATAAACTCAGCGCCGTCATTTTGCTGCAGGGATACCTCGACGGCAGAACAGCCGGACAAATGTGAAGGAGCATACTATTATAATGTCTCCCAAAATTCGGACAGCGAGTTAAGTCATTGTATTGCTTGCATCCTGCCTTCGTGGTGCATCTTCACGTTATTTTACTCTCCGGATTTCCATGCACTCATCCGGAACGTCACTCCGATCACAGGAATTATCCGGGTTGGCTTATTTCCTGTTAAAGATAAAATTCAACTTCTGCCTGCGATAATGCTCAAACTTGCGGTCGCTGCTGATCAGCGGGATTTTTT
>JAISRX010000070.1 GCA_031273395.1 Bacteroidales bacterium
AACGTTGTCTCCCTTTTATAATACCGGATTTAACGCTTTTACCGCATGAACATTTTGGACAATTCATATGTTATTATTTTTCTGCAAAGATACAAAAATATATTTAATTAGCAATGCCATATATTTTTAAAATTTCCCCTGTTTTATTCGCCGGCGCTTTTTGTTTGCGTGGATGGCGGTTTATCGCCTGTTTTTTGCTTTGCGGAGCGTCGTCAGGGGGGTCGTACTCCAGTTGCCCTGCCTTTGGCGACGCGCTCGAAGGTGTGGATACCGGTGGCGATCTTTCCGGTGATTAGTTCGGGAATGTTGTACGACTTGAACATCCCCTGGTAAAACATGGGGTCTTTTTGCGGCAGCAGAAAGGGTTTGGCGAATTTCCCCCGTCCGTCAAAACGGGCGATGTAGGGTCTGGTGTACAGCCCGTCCGCCCGGCGGCTGCCGAAAACCATCCACCGCCCGCAGGACGACCACGAATGATAGCTGTCGCTTTCGTCGCTGTTGATCTCTTCCGCCGGCAGGAGGCTTCCGTCGCTCATGTCGAGCAGGTAAATGTCGTTGTCTCTGTGCCACACGGGGAAGGTTCCGGAGGCGGAGAGGCACAGGGCAATGTATTTCCCGTCGGGGGACATTCTGGGCAGGGACGCGCTTTTGCCGGTGCGCGCCGCCGCCAGCACGGTATCCGTTTTGTCGCCCAAAACGCCCGTTTGGGGATCGAAAGCGACCGCGAGCAAATCGTATTTCAGTTCTTCGTAGCGCGCGGGCATTTCCATAGCAGGCGCGCTGCAAAAAAAAGAGCGTCCTTCCGTCGGGCGACCATTCGGGAAACGTCTCGAAACGGTCGGGGGAATGGATTTGGGGCGTGTGGAACATCGTTCCGGTTTCCGTGTCATACACCGCAAGGTCGGAATCGCGGTCGTACACCTCAACAAGGTGGCTTCCGGCGGCATGAAACGACTGCGAAGTCCTGTTCAGCGAAAAGGCGACGTAGCGTCCCTGCGGATGCCAGCGGGGATAGACGGCTGCGGAGAGGCTGCCGGGGATTTTGGTATCTATCTTTGCCACGCTGCCGTTCTTCACAAGGATGGTTCCCGCATGTTGCGCGCGTATGTGGAAGAGCATCGTTTGCGGGTCGTTCCTGCAAAAGGAGTGGCAGTTCATGCAGCTGCCGTCGGTGAGCGTGTTGAGCATCACGGGCGTTTCGTCGAATGTTTCCAGATGCCGCTGGTAAATTCCCATCTTCCCCCAGTATTCGTATCCGGGTTCAATGAGGCGGTATGCCATGTATGGATCAATGACGTCTGGGGCGATGAGCAGGAAAACGTCGCGGTAACGCTTCCATCCTGTCTGTTCGCGTGCAAAGATTTTCACCGTGAGGGGTTCGCCCGCGTGAGCGCGCAGGAGGGTTGCCCACTTTTTCCGCGGGATGTACACGTCGCCGCCGCCACGCACCTCAAATGAGTCTTTTCCGGCAAGGAAACGCACCGCGAAACGACCTTCGCCGCTTCCGACGCGGAAATTGAGCGGGGCGATGTTGCAGGGGATCGTTGCGCCCGACCAGTCGGGGAACAGGGTCGGGGCTTCGTCCGTTTCGGCGTACCGACCCACCCGTCCGCACGAGGCAAGGATGCACAGGAACATCGCCGAAAGGAAAATTTCAGTATATGGTCTTTTCATTTTGTTGCATTTTTGGAAGGCTCACTAATGGAAACTGTATGTAGAACCAGTAGGTGTCCCCGTATCTTTCCTCCATCGCCTGCCATATCTGCGGGTCATCGGTTCCGTAATGCAGCAGCTGGTCCATCAGGTCGAAGTGTTCGCGCGTGTCCCGCGCAACGGGATATTCGAGGTAAAAATCTTCTTCCGCGCCGCTCACGTAGCGGTAAAGCGTCAGCAACTCCGCGATATGCTCCGGCAGGGCGTCGTAGGGCATCTCCGCGCGGTGGCGGCGGTAACATTCCTTTGCCTTTTCATACTCCCCTTCCAGCATCCGGTAAGCCATCAGGTATTCAAAAGCCATCCGGTGTGCCGGATGTTTTTCCAAAATGGCTTCCAGCAGTTCCGGGACGCCTGCAATGAGCATGTTCTTTGGTTCCGCCGGTTCCGGAAGGCTGCGGAGGGTTTCCCGGCAGTTGCGGTAGAAGAGCGTTTTGCGCAGCAGGGCGTCGTACTTGTCGGCAAGGCGCCGGTCGCCGCTCATCAGGGCGCACTCCAGCAGGCGTTTCACGTTCCGCACGTTCATTTCCCCGTAACAGGAATAGCCCACCATCGATTCGAAGGCATACCGGCGGGCTTCATTGACCAGTCCCAACCGGAAATAAAATTCGCCAAGCACTCCGCAGGTAAAATTGTCCTGCGCGCTGATCAACAGTCCTTCCGTGCCGATCTGGTCGCAGGCAAACATCCGGTGGAGCAGCTGCCCGCTCTGTTGCAGGGCAAGGTTGACGTAAAAACACTTCACCGGCGAGGGAGGGGTCTTCTTCCCGAGGTCGATCACGCGCTGCCATTCGCCGTTTTCGGCGGCGCATCCCATCTCAATAATGCGTTCCGTGTCGGGGCGGTAGCTTTTCAGCGCCGCCCACAGTACGCCGGCGGCAAGCGCCATGTTCAGCGTCAGGGTTACCTTGGCGGGAAGCCTTGCTTTTGCCGACAGCATCCCCGCCGGGGGCAGTATGCAGGCGGCGCACCATGCCGCCATGCCGAAAAAGAACGCCTGTCCCTGCGGATGCAGAAAGGGCGTGCAGGCAAAGTATGCCGTCTCGACGTCCACCGTGTACGGGAAGCGGCGACAGGCAAGCGGAACGAGCATCATGAAGGCAAAAACGGCGAGCGGGCGCATCCCGCGCCCTTCCCCGCGCCGCAGCGCATGAAGCGGGAGCAGCAGGGCGCAGCACATCATGTTTCCTCCGGCAACGGCGTAGAGCAGCAACACCGCCGGGGGAAGCCACAGGAAATAAAGGCGGGCGCGGGTGAGTTTCAACAGTAGCGGAAAGCCCGACAGGGCGGCTGCCAGCGCAATTGCGTCGCCCAACCGGAACATCAGCCCGGCGCTTGCCGGCAACAGGAGCAGCGCAGGAACGAACGGCACGAAAAACGAGGCTTCAAATACGGCAAACCGGCGGAACAGCGCCCTGCACGAGCGGCAAAGCCACCAGAAAACAAGGAGATAGACGCCCGCTCCCGCCGCCGGGAAACGGAAGAACTGCGTGAGGAACGCGCCGGCATAGCCCGCGATGCCGCCGGGCGTTTTGAGGTATTGCAGGAAATAGTCCCGCGAGAAAAGGAACATCTGGGTCTGTTCCTGATAGAACAGCGTCTGGTACCTGTTTGCCGTCAAGTACCACCACACGACAAAACAGGACAGCAGGCATCCCGCTGCCATCGTCGCCCTGTCCGCTGCGAACGCCGGTTTCCGAATGGTCAGGGTACTGCGCATTTCAGGGTTTTCCGTTTTCCCGTTTTGTCGGAAACAACAATGATGAAAAGACCCTTGCCGGAAGGGATGACCGTGCCGACGTCCGTCATTGTTGTGAACAGCGTCTTCCCGGCAGTGTCGATGACTTCCACCCTTACCGTTCGGGAAATTCCCTCCACGTAAATGGCGTTTTCCCGCGTCCAGACGTACACTTCGGGGAAGTTTTCCGTTTCGGCGGCGGAAGTTTCCGGGTCTTCGGGGTTTTCCGTGCGGGGAACATAGTTTAGTTTCCTGTCCATCCACTGCAGCCGTTCCCTTACAAAGGTTCTTACGTTTTCCGTTTCGCCCTCATAGCTTCCGTATGTTCGGGGATTTTGATGCACCGTTGTATTCAAGATGTTCCAGCGGGTAAAGTTGAGCTTTTGCGAATCGTCCAGTTGCGCGGCATAGCTGTCGATAACGCCCAGCAAAGCGTCTTCCGTCAGGGCGCCGTTGTCGCGGTATTCGGCGTAAACGGCTTTCAGCCGGGCGACAAACTCAGCGTCCGTAAAGAGCCTGTTGACCATGGCGCGGGTATTTGCCGCCTCGCTGCCGGTAGAGGCGTAAATCCAGTTCGGGTTCTGATTGATCGGGTATGTTCTGACGTCGTTTTCAAAGGCAATATCGAAATCCCACACGGGACCGAAACGGAAGAGGTCTTCATTCCGATCCTTGTACATGTACACGCTCCAGTAGGTGTCGGTGTTGCCGCTCAATTCCCCCACCAGAAAATGACGGATAAAGGTTTCCATATCCAGGTATTTGCGGTAGCCGGTTACCGGATTTTTGTAGCCGGCGGAAAACAGCGCGGTTTCCATTTCGTTAAAATACGCGCGGATATAGCCGGATTGCGCCGGAACAATTTCGTCGTCCTTGGGAGACTTGATTGTCACGGGGACGCCCTGCCCGGAAGTGAACCACGATATTTCGCTTGAGGCATAAGCGTCAATTTCCAGCAGATAACCGCCGGAAAGTTTCGGCAGGGAAGTGTCGTCCTCTTCCATTTCTTTTATGTCCACACGCCCTTTGCCCACTTCTATGTGGTCGCAAAGCTGGTAGCACCCCTTGTACTCTCCGTTCAGGAACACATTAACCGGCATGCCCGCCGGAGTATAGGGCAATTCCAACCGCCGCGACAGGTCGAATGCCAGCAGGTTGCGCATGAGCGTCTTGTCGCCGTAATTGTTGATCAGCGTCCAGTTTTTGGCGTTTGCCGGAAGCCCGAACACATTGGTTTTTTTAAAGAGTTTCAACCGGTACGGTTTTTTGGGGAACCCCCAGCTGGCATTCCCGCGCCCTTTTATTTCCAGGCTGTCCGTATAAAATTGCGTCCCGTTGCCGGAAATAAAGGATACAATGCCTTTTCGATAAACCTCCTTGTAGGGGTCTGCAATATCCACCGCGCCGACCGTATGGATCACCACCAGCGGCAAACCGGCGACCTGATACAGTTGCGAGCGGTCGCCCTCTCCCGGATAGCCGTAAAATTCAATCTCGGCAATGTTGCAGCGCACGTCGTTGGGACCCACATAGCGCACGTAGCGAAATCCCAGCGAACAGTTTACTTCCCCCTCCGTCATGGTTCCCTCGGCAGGCGTTTCCGTGATCATCCGCAGCGGGACGGCGTCGCCGAAGTCGGGCTTGTTGGCGCCTTCAAAAACGCCCAGCAACAACCGCCCTGCCCACCCCTGACGCGGACACCATGCTATTTTCGTGATGACATGCGCCTCGCCGAGATCCAGTCCTGCCCAACCGCCGCTGCGTTCGTAGGCGGCAAAGATGGTGGACAGATCGCTGTCGAACGCATTGTCCTTTGTGTTAACGGTAACGGACGGGGTGTTGTTGGAATAGTCCACGCTTGTTTCCGTTCCGATAACGGTTACGGGCAGCAACTTTGCAGGTACGTTTTGGGCATGCAAACAGCCGCAACTCCACAGTAAAAGAAAACAACAGCAAATGGTTAAGGTCTTTTTTCCGGTTGATAATAATGTTCGGTTCATTTGGTCAAGATTTTTATGATGCAAAATTACATTTGTTTTAATTATATGCAAATATTTTTTTACCGGAAATAAATATTGGGGCATATTTTAATCTTAGGTTAATTCTTTTTTTGAGACGCTATTATACTGCATTCGGTTATAGTCTTGTGTTTTTTAGCCTGTCGTACCCCGCATTTCATACGGGGTTATCAAAGGGTAACGCCTGCGGCGTTTTACGTCCATGCAGGGCTGTGCACCACCCCGACAGGGGTTGCCTTTTGATAACCCCGTACAAGCGAAGCGCAGTGCGGGGTACGAAAACTCAAAACTCAACCGAATGCAGTATAT
>JAISRX010000145.1 GCA_031273395.1 Bacteroidales bacterium
TATTGCTAACTTTGCGCCATGAAATTTTTGGCGACCATATTATCCGTTCTTGTTTTGTTTCTGTTGATGACAGTCAATTGCGCAGATTGCTGCGCAGATGACCTGTGCCAAACGGAACAACAGGAAGCAGGAACGGCTCCACACGATTGCCCGTCGCCATGCTCTCCGTTTACCCTTTGCAATACCTGTGCAGGGTTTGTCGTTGAAACGTTCGACTATCCGCAAATCAAACCGCAGGAAATGTCCGGTGACTTTAATACTTACCTGCGAATAATATACCTCTCCCCCTTACCGGAAGATATTTGGCAACCGCCAAAATTTGTTTGATATTTAGCATATTGAAATCTTTGTCGGCGATGAATTTCCGACACGATTTTCTATTCAGAAAATTCATAAATATTAAACAAGAAATAAAGTAAAATGAAATTATACATATTTTTATTTGTTGCCGCGATTTCGTGCAACATCATCAATGCCCAAAACACATTCAGGGCAATCATTAAAGACGCCGACAGCAAAGAAAGGCTTATCGGCGCAACCGCCGCAGTGAGCGGAACAAACAACGGCGCATCTTCCGACACGAGTGGAACGGTTGTCGTCAAAAACATTCCTGACGGGATACACAGTATCGTTTTTTCGTACATTGGTTATGAAAAACACACGCAAACATTCACGTTTCCTTTGGAAACGGATAATTCGGTGACGGTTTTTCTCGAAAGCGAAGCTTCCGAACTCGAAGAAGTTACGATTTCTTCCACGCGCGGCACACGCACCATACAAAACATACCGACAAGAATGGAATTTATCGGTGGCGAAGAGTTGGAAGAAAAGGGAAACATGAAGCCCGGCGATATCCGCATGTTGTTGAGCGAAAGCACAGGCATTCAAACGCAACAAACCTCGCCCATTTCAGCCAACGCCTCCATACGCATACAGGGATTGGACGGCAGATATACGCAAATTCTCAAGGACGGCTTCCCGATTTATTCAGGCGCGGCAAGCGGATTGGGACTGTTGCAAATCCCGCCGCTCGACCTCCGGCAGGTAGAGATTATCAAAGGCTCATCGTCCACACTCTACGGCGAAGGCGCTATTGCAGGTTTGGTAAACCTGATTTCCAAAACGCCGACAGACGAGCGGGAATTGTCGTTCCATTTGAGTGGAACGTCAGCTCTGGGGCTTGACCTCAATGGATTTTATTCCCAACGATTTGATAAAGCGGGGATAACTTTGTTCGCCTCACGAAACAGCAACAAAGCATACGACCCGGCAGATATTGACCTTTCCGCCATTCCCCGCTTCGAGCGGTATGTCGTCAATCCCCGCCTGTTTGTTTATTTCAACGAAAAAACCAAACTGGATTTTGGCATAAATACCGCTTTTGAAAACCGTTTGGGTGGCGACATGCACTATATCAAAGGCGAACACAGCAACGAACACAGCTATTTTGAAAACAATGAAACACAACGTGTCAGCGCTCAATTTTCCATTGAACACAAATTCAGTAATCGGTCAAAAATAGCATTTCGCAACAGCTACAATTATTTTCACCGCCTTATTACCATTCCCTATTATGCTTTTGACGGTAGCCAAAACAGCACATTTTCCGAAATCAATTATGTCCATACCGGCACAACGTCCGAATGGGTGGCAGGAGCAAACCTGTGGACGGATAACTTTAGCGAAAAGAAGTTGACCAACACGCCTGCACGCAACTACAACCAGCTTACAGGCGGACTGTTTGTACAAAATACCACACAGCTAACGGATTGGTTCAGCATTGAAAGCGGTTTGCGTGGCGACTGTGTGACGGATTACGGTTTTGCCTTTTTGCCCCGCCTGTCCGGTTTGTTTAAAATCAGCAATAAGCTGACTTCCCGCATTGGCGGCGGATTCGGATACAAGATGCCAACCGTATTTACCGAAGAAAGCGAGCGAATACACTACCGTGATGTATTGCCCGTAAGCGGCGACCTGAATAAATTGGAACGCAGCTACGGCGCAAACGCAGATGTGAATTACCGGACAGCCATTGGAGATGAAGTTTCTCTGTCGGTTAATCAACTGTTTTTCTATACCCGTATCGAAAGTCCGTTAATGCTTATACCGCTTCCCGACAGCAGGCATCAGTTTCAAAATATCAGCGGAAATATTGATACCAAAGGTGCGGAAACGAACATTAAAATCCGTTACAAAGACCTGATGCTTTTTATCGGTTACACATACACCGATGCAAGGGTTGATGAAAACGGCATTCGCTATCAAAATCCGCTGACTTCCAAACATCGACTCAACAATGTACTGATGTATGAGTTGGAAGAGAGTTGGAAAATCGGCTTGGAAGCCTATTACTACAGTCCGCAAAAGCTGAATGACGGCACAACGGGCAGAGCTTATTGGATATGCGGTGCAATGGCGGAGAAGATTTGGGAACATTTTTCCGTATATGTCAATTTTGAGAATTTTACCGATACGCGGCAAACCAAATTCGGAAGTATCTATACAGGAACGGTAACGAATCCCGTATTTACTGATATATATGCCCCTCTTGATGGATTTGTGGCAAGCGTGGGACTTAAAATAAGGCTGTAAGGACGACGATGCCGTTCTGCCGGCATACATTCAAGTCATTTATTCCTTTTTGCAAAAAAAAAGTTTTGGTAATCTGCAAAATAGCCGTACTTTCGCGGCAACATGCCTCCCCCCGCTTCCCGTCAGAACAGCGCAATCAGGGGAGGCTTTTTATTTTTATAGTTTATATTATGACAAAGATTGGAGCAAAAATACAGAGGCACTGCTTCGGCGGTTTTGGGCACAACCACTTTTCTTGTCGGCGGCGCCGCAATGCCATTGGCAGGCATTGGCGATATTCTGGTTTCAACGGCGGCGGTAATGGCTCTCTGTGCCGTTCTTGTCGGCGGTATATTCCTTGTTATCAACAAGTCAAATCACAAAAAGTATATTTTGTATGACAACAAATGAACATCAAATGGGTAATTTCACCGGAAATCTCTCAAGAGATAGAAAAAATCTCTCAAGTGATGAAAACCGGCTCTGGAGAGATGAAACTGAAAAACGGAAAAATGAATTTCATCTCTCGAGAGATAAAATTGAAAAACGAAAAAATGAAACCTGTCTCTCGTGAGATGAAAACCATCTCACGAGAGATGAAATTAAAAAACCGAAAAATAAAAAAAATCTCGGGAGAGATGAAAACCATCTCACGAGAGATAGAAATTATCTCTCTCATGTTTTTTCCCATTTTCCACACAAAAATAAGAAACAGTGAAATAATAACTTAATATTACCGTTCTAATACCAACGTTAATAACAACGTTTTTAATAATAAATATTTATGAATAATTTAATGGAAATTTTAATCCCCGAAGGCGTCCTTGCCTCCATCCGGCGGTGGCATGGCAGCATCGACGAGCAGTTCGCCAACATCGACAACCTGGTTACCACAATCACCGCGCACCAGTGGGGGTTGCCCGGAAACCTGCTCGCGCAGCTCACCACCAACCGCAACAGCTTGCAAACGCTCATCAGCAAATGCCGCTCGACCGCAGGCTCGGCTGCCGACCGCACGTTGCGCAACACGCTGCTCAAATCGACCGTCGGGCTGTGCCTCCTTCAAGTAAAGATATGGGCATACGGTCAATTTACCGCCGGCGTGATGACCCCCGATGACGTTCACCTGCTCGGCTTCCTGCTGCCCGGCGAAACCGGCGGACATCACGACCGCACCGAAGCCACAGACGTTACCGCCGAAGTGAAGGTGAGCGTCGTGAACGAAGACTTTATCCGCGTGGTCATCGACCAGTCGGCAGGCGAAAACGCCGCACAGGTAGCGCACGGCTGGGCGCCGGGAGCGAAAAATGCGCTGATAGTCATCACCGCCGCCGACGGTAAAACGGAAGTACTCCGTCAGGTAACCTCCCGCTTGCACAACGACATACACATGCCCGC
>JAISRX010000268.1 GCA_031273395.1 Bacteroidales bacterium
GGACTTAACGCTGCCGTTACGGAACCGTTTAACGCTGCCGTTTCTTCGGTTACGGAAGACAACCAGTTGCAGTTTGACATTGTAAACAAACGGAAAGCGATTGTGCTGGAAAATCTGAAAGTTTTGAACGACCTGTACGCACAGTTGACGGAGTTGTTAAGCGTGGGAAAGTCGCTGTACAGAAACATCGACCCCGTCAAATCAAGGGAATATGTATTTAACTCGCTGATGAAAAGCGTGCGCAATACTAAAAAATCCAAAAAGGAACAGGTGAATGAAACTGATGTGCGGTAAATGTTTTGAAATATTCTGTAAATATTCTGAAATGCTCTGTAAGTATTTTGAAATATTCTGTAAATGTTTTGAAATGCGCTGTGGATGTTTTGAAATGAGCTGTAAGTATTTTGAAATGTTCTGTTGGCGTTTTGAAATGTTCTGTAAGAATTTTGAAATATTCTGTAAGAATTTTGAAATGTTCTGTGGGCGTTTTGGATTGAATCTAATTATCAATTACGAATTACGAATTAAAAATTACGGTTCCCGTCGTAATTCGTAATTTCTAATTCGTAATTGTCTTGAAAATCCTGTAAATCTTATTAAAATCAAGGTTCAGACAATTAACTATTAACTATTAACCAATTTTATTAATTAAATTTTATCAAACAATGATGAAAAACAGTTCAAATGAGTCACGCATAGCGTGCAAGTATCCCGGCCGGCGGCGTAACTTCCGGCAGGCGGGAATGATTGTTTTCTGCTACCTGTTTTTTACGGCAGGTCTGTTTGCTGCGGACACAGATGCGGCGCCGCCGGACGGCATGGACGGCAACGGCGTCGAAGGCGTGTTGCAGACAAACAAAAAGCAGATTTCGGGGACGGTTGTCGATGAGAACGGAGAGGCGGTCATCGGCGCCAATGTGATTGAGAAAGGCGTTTCTTCCAACGGGACGATTACCGACGTCAACGGCAATTTCTCGCTGAACGTTTCCGACGGAGCCACCCTGCAAGTGTCCTATATCGGATACATTACGCAGGAAATCCCGACAGGCAGCCGGAACCGGTTCGACATCCGGCTGGAGGAAGACACCCGATTGCTGGAAGAAGTCGTTGTCGTGGGTTACGGTACACAGAAAAAAGTATCCGTTACCGGCGCTGTGGCTTCCGTACAGACCAAGGATTTGCGGCAAAGTTCCGCCGCCAATCTGTCGAGCGCCCTCGCCGGACGCCTGCCCGGTCTGACGGCTTTGCAGACCTCCGGACAGCCCGGAAACGACAACGTAAACCTCTATCTGCGCGGTCGCGGTACGCTAAATGGAAGCGACCCGCTGATTATGATTGACGGCGTGCCCCGCGACAATATCAGCACCCTCGACCCGAACGAAATTGAAAGCGTATCCATCCTGAAGGACGCTTCGGCGACGGCGGTATTCGGCGTGCGCGGCGCAAACGGCGTCATCATGATTACGACGCGGCGCGGAACCGCCGGCAAAACCGAACTGAGCGTTACCGCCGACTACAGTCTGCAGTCGTTTATCGTGAAGGCAGACCGCAACCATTCGTGGGAATTTGCGGAACTGCGCAACCAGGCAGCACGTAACAGCGGCACGGCAGAAGCCAATTTGCCCTATACGCCCTATATGATTGAGAAGTACAAAGAGGGCGGCGATCCGTTCTATCCCGACCGCGACGTGTTTCACGACTTTTTCCACGACTATGCGCCGCAAACGCGCGTCAACATGAACCTGAGCGGCGGTTCGGACGATTTGCTGTACTTCCTCAACACCGGCTACGTCGGACAGGGGGGACAGTTCAAGACCGAATCGAAAGACTACCTCGGCTACGATCCGAGTTACAGGATGGACCGCTATTCCTTCCGCGGCAACGTGGACTACAAAATGGCAAAGAACCTGAAGGTCTCGCTGAATCTGGCCAGTTACCTCGAAAAGATGAACTCGCCGCAAACACGCGACCTTTTCAGCGATAACATGGAGTCGATGGTGACCAACATGATTGCCTACCTTTGGGCTACTCCGCCGACCGATCCCGGTCCTGTGACCGCTGAAGGATACGGCGTTCCGGGCAATCAGGTGCTTAATCAGTCGGGACAGGACCGCAATATCTACGGCGAAGTCAACCGTCGCGGCTACCGCCAGGAGACGAATACCATGCTCAATTCATCGCTTACGATAGACTGGGGGCTTGACTTCATTACCAAAGGATTGAGCACAAAGTTCATGGCGTCGTTCGACGCCAAGGCACGCACCATCATTCAGGGCGTGCGTTCCTACGACTGCTATTCATGGAGCGTGGCGCGTTCGGCCGACGAAGAAAGTTCCTACGGCGTAATCCGTGGCAATCAGGACGAATCCATTCATCTGTACAAGAACATGAACACGTACTATTACTCGAACTTCCAGTATTCCCTCAACTATGCGCGTCAGTTCGACGGACACGACGTAACCGCCCTGGCGCTGTTTCAGCGCGACAACTGGGAAAAGAACGACTATTCGGCACAGTTGCCCTTCAACATGATCGGCATGGTAGGCCGCGTTACTTACGGTTACGGCGGTCGCTACCTGGCGGAAGTGAACGTCGGCTACAACGGTTCGGAACAGTTCGCACCGAAAAACCGCTTCGGCTTCTTCCCCGCCTTTTCAGGCGGATGGGTGATCAGCGAAGAAGGTTTCCTGAAGAACAACAAAACGCTTACCCACCTGAAACTGCGTGCCTCCTACGGCGAGGTCGGTAACGACAAGCTGGGCGGCGCCCGCTTCCTCTACCTGAGCGACATCAAGGAGGGCGGCGGTCCCGTTGCGTCTCTGGGTTACGGCAAAGGCATTTCACAGGGGCTGATGGGCAACGAATACCTGCAGTGGGAAGTGGCGCACAAGCAGAATTACGGATTGGACGTGCAGTTCCTGAAAAGCCTCTCGCTGAACTTCGACGTTTATCGGGAAAAACGCGACCATATCCTGATCAGTCGCGGTACGGTGCCCGAACTGCAGGGCGTGCCGCTCGGCAATATCCCCAAGGTGAACATGGCGCAGGTGGACAACCGGGGCTATGAAGTGGAACTGACCTGGCAGAAGCAGCTCAACAGGGATTTGCATGTTACGCTCAAGGGCAATTACGCATACAACGAGAACAAACAGATTCTGGTGGACGAACCCGCCCTCGGCGAGGACTACGCCTATCGCTACCGCAGCACCGGATACTCCATCGGACAGCCGTTTGGATACCTGATTGACTACAGCAACGGCAACGGATACATCAACACGCAGGAAGAGTTGGACGCTTTGCCGACCTACAACGTGGGCGGCGTGCCGCGTCTCGGCGATTTCAAATACGTGGACGTGAACGAAGACGGCGAGATCAATGAAAAGGACATGGCGCCGATAGGTTACAGCGAGATACCCCGCATTTCATACGGTTTGTCGGGCGCCATAACCTACAAGCAGTTTGACCTTTCCTTCCTGTTTTCGGGCATTGCCCGGAGCAACCGCGCCAATGCCGGCTGGGGCGCTACAGAGTTTGCACTTGCCGGCTTCTACAGCGGATGGCACAAAAAGGCATGGACGGCGGAACGCTATGCCAACGGCGAAGAAATCCTTTATCCCGCTCTCAGTACCGCAGCCGGTTCCAGCCAGAAAGCGAACAGCGTGTTCATTATGGACCGTTCGTTTCTGCGATTGAAGAACATGGAAATCGGATATACCCTTCCGGAACGGTGGACACGTCCGATAGGCATCAGTCGCACCCGCATTTATGTAAACGGCAACAACCTGCTGACATGGAAGGAGTATCCCATTGATACGATTGATCCGGAGCAGGCCAATGCCCTAAGCTATCCGATCACCCGAATGGTGAACTTCGGTATAAACGTGGTATTTTAATTCATTAATATTGGAAAATATGAAGATAATACAATTAAAAACAGTTGTTATGAAGGCGAAACAAAGCCTTGCAATTCTTGTGTTCGCCGTTGCAGGCGGTTTTATGGGCGCCTGTACGGACGTACTGAACGTAGCCCCCGACGGAACGCTGACGATGGAAGACATCCTGTCCGATCCCGACAGGGTCGAAGCCCTGCTTAACTCGTGCTACAACCAGATTCCCGGAAAAGGATATACATATTTCTTTTTCGACCCGCTGGTCGTAGCCAGCAGCGACGACGGATGGTCGTCGGAAGACGGACAGGGACAGGCGGTAGATCAGGTTTATCGCGACAATACTTCCGCAAACTATCATCCGATGACCAACTTCTCGGATGGTCACGGCACCGGCGTATTCAATTACTGGTCGCACTACTGGGCGCAAATCCGGCTTTGCTCGCAGTTTATCGAGGTGATTGACAATGCGGCGGTAAAAGAAGAAGGCAACCGCGCCCGCTTCAAGGCGGAAGCGCATCTGCTGAGAGCGTTCTTTTACTCCGAACTGGTGAAATGGTTCGGCAAGGTGCCGATATTGGACCATACCATGGCATTCGACGCCGATTATTCCACGCTTTACCGTGCGCCGGTCTATGACGTGGCAAAATTTATCGGCAGCGACTGCGACGTGGCGATCAACACCCCCGAACTGCCCTGGCGCATTGCCGAAGCAAGCAGCGCTCTGCGCGTAAACAAGGCTTTGGCGCACGCCATCAAGGCGAAGATGATGCTTTTTGCCGCCAGCCCGCTGCACAACGAGGGGCAGAATCACTGGGAGGAAGCCTATCAGGTGTGCCAGACGGCTGTCAATCAACTCAAGGCAAACGGCTACGAACTGTTCAAAACCTGTACGGCTCCGCAAACGTTCGGGACGTCTCCCGCTGCGGCCTATCGCCAGTTGGTTTGCCAGAACGCCGACTATTCTGCTACGCCGAGAGACAGGGAGACCATCTATCAACATTCGGGACACGGCGTGTTCGTATGGCATATCGGCTACATCGGCAGCAACATGTCCGGTACGTACAAGTGCGGTACGGGTCCCACGCAGGAATTGGTCGATGCGTATGAAACGATCGACGGTGTTCCGGTGCTCGACCTTGCGAATCCGTATAGCGACGAGAGGCATTTGCAACCGCACTACAACCCTGCCAACAGGATGTATGATCCCGCCAGTCCGTACGCCAACAGAGACCCGCGTTTCGATCAGACCATACTGCACAACGGCAGCAAGTTTCTATGGGACAACAGTCAGGAATGGACGGTCGAAACGTTCACCGGAGGGCAGCACGCCCCCAGTTTCGACATATCCAACCGTTCCAATTCGCGGACGGGGTATTATCATTGCAAAATGGTAACGCCGGGCGCCTGTCAAACGAATCAAATCAACAACGCCAACTGGAAATTCTACCGCTTCGGCGAGTTGATGCTTGATTATGCCGAGGCCGCTGCCGAAGCCGGTCATTTGTCCGAAGCACGCGCGGCAGCCAATGAAGTGCGCGACCGCGTCGGGATGCCCGCCCTGCCGGACATGCCGCAGGCAGAGCTTGTCCTGCGCATTCATAACGAGCGCCGCGTGGAACTGGCATGGGAAGAGCAGCGTTATTTCGACCTGCGCCGCTGGCAAAGCCCGAACGGCGACCTGAGCGCCACGTGCAAGTGGCTGACCGCCATGGTAATTACCAGAAATGCGGACGGCAGTTTCACCTATACCCGCACGAATCCGACGTCGAATCCGCGCGGAGGATGGCAGAACAGGGATTTGCTTTTGCCCATCCCGCTGAACGAAGTGTCGCGACTGGAACCTTTAACGGGAGTATCATGGCAAAACCCCGGATGGTAATCCGATTATTAATCAAAATTTAAGAATTACGAGATATGAATATCATAAAAAAAATATCAAGTTTTATCATAATCCTGTGCGCCGTATGCATAAGCAGTAACCTGTCTGCGCAGGAGATTGTGCTGCAGCTAACCGGTACCGTGGTCAACGGATACGGGGAACCGCTGCAAAATGTGCTTGTCCTGTCGGAAAACGGGAAAAACAGTTTCCTGACAGGCAGTGACGGTACATACACGATATCATCCGTCGGCGATGCAAGCCGCTTCGTCACGCTGTCCGCCGCAGGCTACAAAAACCGGCGAATCAACCTGAGCGACCTTGTCGAGGGCGGAGAGGTAACACTGGAGCACGACCCGCACTATACGGGCGGGTATGTGGACATGGGTTATTTCACCCAGAGCCGCGAATCGTTGACGGGTGCGGTATCGACCGTTACAGGCGCGGAATTGGACAAAGCGCCGGTCGGCATCCTGACGGAAACACTGTCCGGAAGGCTGCCGGGACTGACGATCCTCCAGAATCTGGCGGACTTCGACTTTTCCGGCTACGGCAACAATACAAGCCTTATCCGCGGTATTACCTCGGTGAACGGCTACAAACCGACAATCATCATTGACGGCATCATCTGTCCCAACCAGTATTTTGAATTTCTCTCGCCGAAGGAAATCGAAAGCGTAAGCGTCCTGAAGGATGCTTCGGCAACGGCTCTGTACGGCATACAGGGTTCCGGTGGCGC
>JAISRX010000304.1 GCA_031273395.1 Bacteroidales bacterium
GCGGTGTTACCGGTTTTCGTTGCCCGCAGGTCGGAGACCTGCGGTTATGAAAATCTGTCCTTTCAGGACAATTAACCTGCAAACGATACAGTTATAAGTTATTAATTTTTCATTCCTAAGTAAAGATGACCTTATCAGCGTCATTTCCCTTGTTTGGTTTTCATCATGAGGAGTATTTCGGGTATCGCCGTTTTTATCCGGCTGTCGGGACGACGTCCTGTCCGGAAAACAGGTTGTTCAGGAGTTTGAAATATCCGGCAAGGGCAATCATGGCGGCGTTGTCCGTTGTAAAACGGCGTTCGGGAAGAAAGGCTTTCCACTGCCGTTGCCGCGCCAGCGCGACAAGGGCGTCGCGCAAGCCTGAATTGGCAGCCACGCCTCCCGCAATGGCAATTTCCGTAATGCCTGTTTCCCTGATTGCCTTTTCCAGTTTGTGCATCAGTATCTCAACGATGGTGCGTTGCAGCGAGGCACAGAGATCTGTCAGGTGTTGCTCGACAAAACGGGGGTCTTCCCTGCATTTGTCCCTCAGCGTATATAGAAACGATGTTTTCAAGCCGCTGAAGCTGTAATCCAGTCCCGCAACGTTCGGTTTGCCGAAGCGGAAAGCCTCCGGATTGCCTTCTGCCGCATGGCGGTCGATGACCGGACCTCCGGGATAGGGCAGTCCCATCACTTTGGCGCACTTGTCAAAGGCTTCTCCTGCCGCGTCGTCAATGGTTTGCCCGATGATTTCCATGTCAAGGAAGTTGCGCATGACAATGATTTGCGTATGTCCGCCCGATACAAGCAGGCACAGGAAGGGAAATCGCGGCAGTTCCTTTTCCCTGCCTTCTTCCCGCAGGAAATTCGACAGGACATGCGCGTGAAGATGATTGACTTCTATCAGTTTGGCTCCCGTAGCCAGCGCAAAACCCTTTGCAAAGGAAACGCCCACCAGCAGCGAACCCAGCAAACCCGGTCCGCGCGTGAAAGCTACCGCGTGAACGTCCTTTCGCTCCACTCCCGCCTGTTTCAGCGCCGCATCCACCACCGGAACAATGTTTTGCTGGTGCGCCCGTGAAGCCAGTTCGGGAACCACGCCGCCATACTGCCGGTGTACATCCTGTGAGGCAATAACGCTGGAGAGGATGTATCCGTCGCGAACCACTGCCGCCGAGGTATCGTCGCATGAAGATTCTATTCCCAGAATGAACATCTTTGTAACTTTGACAGGACAAATGCCCGTTTCTCCGCAGTCATCCATTTGCAACGGTTTCCCGCACGAGCGGCAAAGGCGTCGCTTTTTTCTACCGTCCTGTTATTCTCTTTCATCATCTATTCCTGATTCCCGATTAACTGCGCTATCCTGTCGCCGACTTCGGAGGTGCTGTACGGTTTGCCGGCGGCAATATCGGCAGTGACAATTCCCTGCCGGACGGACTGTTCGCATGCCTGCCGGATCAGTTTGCTTTCACGGGGCATCCCCAGGGCATATTCAAACATCAGTGCGGCGGAGAGAATGGTTCCCATCGGATTGGCAATATTCTTTCCCGCCGCCTGCGGATATGACCCGTGAACAGGCTCGAATACGGAAGTATGAAGCCCTATCGAAGCCGAGGGTAACAAACCCAGCGAACCGGTAATCACGCTTGCCTCGTCGGTGAGTATGTCGCCGAACATGTTTTCGGTTACCAGCACGTCAAACTTTTTGGGAAAGGTGACAAGCTGCATTGCGGCATTGTCCACAAACATAAAGTCCAGTTCCACGTCAGGGTAGTCATCATGCAGTTGCAGCATGGTTTCCCGCCACAGCCTCGATGTTGCCAGAATGTTGGCTTTGTCCACCGCCGTGAGTTTTTTCCGGCGCTTCCTCGCATATTCGAATGCCAGCCTCCCGATGCGCTCCACCTCGTAACGGTGATAGGAGCAGGTATCGAAGGCAGCGTCGCCGTTTTCGCTCCGTCCGCGCGGTTCTCCGAAATAAATTCCTCCGGTGAGTTCGCGCAGTACCAGAAAATCAACATCCTCGATCAATTCCGTTTTCAAGGGCGATTTGTGCAGCAGGGAAGCAAAAGCAGCAACAGGTCTGATGTTCGCATACAAGCCCAGTTGTTTGCGCATGGCAAGCAAGCCCTGTTCCGGACGTACTTTGGCAGCGGGATCGTTGTCGTATTTCGGATCGCCGATAGCCCCGAAAAGCACGGCGTCCGACTTCATGCAGACGTCATGCGTTTCGTCCGGATAGGGATTTCCCGTTTGCTCAATGGCTACAGCACCCACCAAAGCCGTTGTGTATTCGAAATGATGATCGAACCGTTCTTCTATGGCTTTTACCGTTTTCAACGCCTGCTCCATCACTTCCGGTCCTATGCCGTCGCCCGCCAGTACCGCTATTTTTTTGTTCATGAGATGATTTTTATACTATTTAAAACAAGGTGCAAAAGTATCTCAATTTTGAGAAAATACCAACTCTGATTTTTTATGGTTCATTCTTTTTTTGAGGCGCTATTCGTGCCTGTCTTTCGCTAAAAAAAGTTGACTCACAAAAGAGTTAATTATGTATTTATTTAATTTATTTACACACAAAAAAGCAAAAACAGTATTTTGAAGAAGTGATTAGGTTACATTATGAGAAAGGGTATGGAGCAGATCGCATCGCCCGCATTTTACCCACAGGACATGCTACGGCATCAAGATGGATTGCTGTCTTTGCATCGGAAAAAAGTAATAAATCCGTTCAAATGCACAAGTACAATCCACAAAAAACAGCCGTCAACACT
>JAISRX010000024.1 GCA_031273395.1 Bacteroidales bacterium
ATGGTGTCATGTTTTTATTGATATAATCATAGGCAATTTGAATGCGTCGTCGATATTCCAATTTTGCTTTATAATACCTGCACACAATGCGGGAGTACGGGGCGTAAAAGTTTTATCCGAATTTTTACTCGGCGTTGTATGGGACTTGATGAAGTTGTATATAAAGATAATAATGTTCAGTTTGGCTTCAAAGTAAGGTGCGGGGGTTTTTACGCATGCAACAATTTGAACGGCGAAGCCCTCACCGAAGGTAAATGCACCCCCTGTTAATATAAACCGTGCGCTTCCGGCGGCTTCCCTTCATGCTTTGCGTTCTTAAAAAGAATGACTACCTTTGCGGGGTTCAAAAAATAACCGACAAAAACAATAAGTCACCAACAATGAACACGAATATTTTATCTGTTTTTACCCGTGTGAGGCAGGCAGCCCGCACTTTTGATGCGTTTGACGACACGGAGCACATGCTGTGCCACCTTGCCGGCTTGCTGGAAGAAAATGCCGGAGCGATACTTGCAGCCAACCGGCAGGATCTGGAGAGAATGAACCCGGCTGACCCCAAATACGACCGGCTGAAACTCACCGAAAAACGGATCGCCGACATTGCCGGCGACATGCGTAGCGTAGCCGTCCTGCCCTCGCCGCTGGGCAGAGTGCTGGAGCAAACCACGCGCCCCAACGGGCTGGAAATAGTCAAGCTCTCCGTGCCTGTAGGAGTGATCGGGGTCATCTACGAAGCGCGCCCCAACGTCACCTGCGACGTTTTCTCCCTGTGCGTCAAGTCGGGCAACGCATGTATTCTGAAAGGCGGCAGCGACGCCTGCTATTCCAACAAAGCCCTCGTGGAACTGATTCATCAGGCGCTGGCGCACTGCAACATGTCGCGGGACATGATCGCCCTGCTTCCGCCCGGACGGGAATCCACCTTAGACCTGCTCAACGCCAGGGGATGGGTGGACATGGTGATTCCGCGCGGCGGTCAGGGGCTGATTGACTTCGTGTGCCGGAACGCCACCGTACCCGTAATTGAAACCGGAGCGGGCATCGTGCATGTCTATCTCGACAAAACCGGCGACCGTGAAAAAGCCTGCGCCATCATCAACAACGCCAAAACGCGGAGGGTGAGCGTGTGCAACGCGCTGGACTGCCTCATCGTCCACAGCAGCCGGCTGAAGGAACTCCCGTCAATCATCGGCGTGCTTGCCGACGCGCAGGTGCTGCTCCATGCCGACGAACGAGCCTTCCATGCCCTCGCCGGACACTATCCCGCCGATTTGCTGACGCCCGCCGACGAATCATCCTTCGGAACGGAGTTTCTCGACTACAAAATGGCGGTAAAGACGGTGGACGACATCCGGGAAGCGCTCGAACACATCGAACGCTACGGCTCCCGCCACAGCGAAGCCATCATCAGCGAAGACGAAGCAAACATCGAACTGTTCCTCTCCTCGGTGGACGCCGCCGCCGTTTATGCCAACGCCTCCACCGCATTTACGGACGGAGCGCAGTTCGGCATGGGAGCCGAAATAGGTATCAGCACGCAAAAGCTGCACGCCAGAGGTCCTATGGGACTCAACGAACTGACCAGCTGCAAGTGGATCATACGCGGAACGGGACAGATACGCCCTTGAAAACAAACCGGATGACTTTTCCCGAAGCGTGACCTGCGAAACTGTAGAGACGCGGCGCGCCGCGTCTCTACAGGTTCGCTACATCTGCGGTTAATAAACCGTAGTCCCTGCGGGATTTTAATGAAGCGGAGCGACTGGGGAGAGAGGGAGGGGAGGGGAGAGAGAGGCTATACGCAATGCCGGAAACGGCATTCCTAATTCCTCACGTTCACTCCTTCGGACAGCAGGTAGGCTTTCAGGGCGGGTATGCCTGTTTCGCCGAAATGGAATACGCTTGCGGCAAGTGCGGCGTCGGCTTTTCCCCGTATGAAGGCGTCGCGGAAATGTTCCGGTTTGCCTGCGCCTCCAGAGGCAATCACAGGGATATGCAATGTTTCGGAAAGCTTCCGCAACGCTTCGTTGGCATAGCCGTCCTTCACGCCGTCGTGGTTCATGCTGGTGAACAGTATTTCGCCCGCGCCGCGTTCCTGCGCTTCCTTTGCCCATGTGAACAGTTCTCTGTCCGCAGGCACGCGCCCGCCGTTGAGGTAACAGGTCCAGCGTCCGTTTTCCAGCCGCGCATCAATGGCGGCAACTATTACCTGATTGCCGAAATGCAGGGCTATTTCGTCGATCAATTCCGGGCGGCGGAGTATGGCGGAGTTCACCGATAC
The DNA here is from genome assembly GCA_031273395.1 of Bacteroidales bacterium. GTDB lineage: Bacteria > Bacteroidota > Bacteroidia > Bacteroidales > UBA4181 > JAIRLS01. The sequence continues at coordinate 2,282 of JAISRX010000024.1, forward strand.
TTTATCCGCTCCCGCGCTCAGCAGCATGTCCACATCTTTCAGTTCATAGATACCGCCGCCGACAGTGAAGGGAATACTGATCTTTTCGGCTACCTTGCGCACCAGATCGGCAAGTGTTTTGCGCCGTTCGTGCGAGGCGGTTATGTCGAGAAACACCAATTCGTCGGCGCCCTGCCTGCTGTACTCCGCACCGAGTTCCACCGGATCGCCCGCGTCGCGCAACGCCACAAAATTAACTCCCTTGACGGTTTTGCCGTCTTTAATATCCAAACAGGGAACAATGCGTTTCGCTAGCACTTTTTTAACGGATGATGGTTGATTGCCCTGTCAATTGATCGATGGTTTGCATGGGGTTTTCGGCGCGGAAGATGAAACTTCCCACCACAAAAACGTCCGCCCCCGCCTGCGCCAACCGTGCGATGTTGCTCAAATCCACCCCGCCGTCAACCTGAATCAAAGCCCCGGAGGATTTCTTTTCGATGAGTTCCTTCAGTCGCGACACTTTTTCATAAGTGTTTTCGATGAAAGCCTGTCCCCCGAAGCCCGGATTGACCGACATCAACAAAACAAGATCCACCTCCCCGATGATCTCTTCCAGCAGGCTGACAGGGGTATGCGGATTGAGCGATACCCCCGCTTTCATGCCTTCCTGCCTGATGTTTTGCACCGTGCGGTGCAGATGCGGACAAGCTTCGTAATGAACGGTCAGCCAATCGGCGCCTGCCTGCCTGAACTCCTTGATATAGCGGTCGGCAGAGGCAATCATCAAATGTACGTCCAACGGCTTGGCGGCTTGGCTTCGCACGGCTTGTATCACCGGGAATCCAAAGGAAATGTTCGGCACAAAAACGCCGTCCATGATGTCCAGATGAAACCATTCGGCGCTGCTGCCGTTCACCATTGCTATTTCGCGGTTGAGTTCCCCGAAATTGCAATTGAGAATGGATACGGCTATTCTGTTCATGAATTATTTTTGGGCGGCTAAATCGGAAGAGTCCTTCAGGATAGCGTATTTGTCCACTTTGATGGTGATACCGTTGGCAATATCCACTTCCACCGTGTTGTCGCTCACTCCCGTTATTTTACCGTATATGCCGCCGGTTGTAACCACCTTGTCGCCTTTTTGAAGCGCGTTCCGGTAAGTTTTCAACTCTTTTTGTTTCCTCATCTGTGGACGGATCATGAAGAAGTAAAAAACTACGATGATCAGCAAAAACGGCAGCATCGAGCCGAAAGTTCCCATTCCGGACGGTTCTCCGGCTGGAGTTTGCAATAAAACGTACAATGTTGTCATAAAATTTATTATTTGTTGATTATTATTTACTGTTTATTTTTGGGCATTATTTCGCAAATGATGGTTAAAACGGCGCTCGGATGTTTCGTGTTGGTGGTGATGGCGACGTTTTTCTGCTGTCTTCCCTGTCGTCCCCTGGAATCGAACACCACTTCCACAAATCCTTTTTTTCCGGGAGGAACAGGTTCCTTGCTGTATTTGGCGACCGTGCAGCCGCAATATGCGTTGGTTTTGAGTACCCGCAAATCGGCATTGCCGGTGTTGGTAAACTCAAAACGGTGGGACGCCTTGTCGCCTTCCGTGATTTTCCCGAAATCATGTTCCGTTTCGGCATATTCAACGGTGGTGAGGGGGACGGTATCCTGTTTTTCGGTATCCCGCTCAACGGACGTCGCCTGCCCCGCCCGGTTCTGGCTGTTACACGACAAACAGATCATCAACCCGGCGAACACTGTAATGAAATAGACTGATTTTTTCATGCGCTAACCTGAAATTTTTTGCAAAGATAGAAAATAAATCATTACGAAGCGTCATATTTCTCTTTTCTGCTATATTTACCTTCGGTGAGGGCTTCGCCGTTCAAATTGTCGTATGCGGGACTTGGGAGCGTATGGAGGCTCTCCTGTCCGCAGGCTGAAGCATGCGGTTAATAATGTGTCGTCCCTGCCGGGGTTTGCGTATCAACATCCGTTGCCGCCTGTCGTTTCAGGCTGTTTGATTTGCAAGCGCCGCCTGCAATGCCGCTGACTGTTCCCGCATTTTCCATGCTCAATTTTTAATTTTATTTGATTTACTGATTAAAAATTACGACCTTTGGCGCTTCCAAAACCTTTCATTATGATACACTTTTTTCGAAATCAGTTTGAAGAGATCATTGCCGTACAGTCCGACGACAAGTTGCTTCCGCGCGATACCGCCAAGTTAGAGTGGCTTTTCGGGGCGGCGGTTCTTCCGAATACCCCCGTGGTAGAAGGATGGTTCGTGGGACCGAGACGGGAAATGATTACCCCCTGGAGTACCAACGCCGTGGATATTACCCTGAACATGAACATCGGGGGAATAGCGCGTATCGAACGTTTCCTGCCGACCATACCGCCGAAGGAAAACGCGCCGCGCCATTGCGATCCGATGCTGCAGGAAATATACCACCGGCTGGACGGCGACCTGTTCCGCATCGACAGGAAGCCCGACCCCGTGCGCTACATCGACGATATTGCCGCCTACAACCTGCAGGAAGGGCTGGCGCTCAGCCCCGAAGAAACAGCCTATCTCGAAGGGCTGCGGAAAAAACTGGGAAGGGCGCTTACCGACAGCGAAATTTTCGGCTTCTCGCAGGTCAATTCCGAACACTGCCGCCACAAGATTTTCAACGGGCGTTTTGTGATTGACGGGCAGGAAAAGCCCTTTACCCTCTTTGAACTGATCAAACGGACTTCCCGCGTTCATCCGGGACGCATCGTATCTGCCTACAGCGACAACTGCGCGTTTCTGGAAGGTCCCGCGGTCAGGCGGTTCGTTCCCGAAAACGGCGACCGACCGGATTTTTTCACCATACGCGACGAAGAAACCGTCCTTTCGCTGAAAGCCGAAACGCACAATTTCCCCACCACCGTAGAGCCGTTCAACGGGGCGGCAACCGGCAGCGGGGGAGAGATACGCGACCGTCTGGCGGGCGGAAAGGGAGCCATCCCGCTGGCGGGAACGGCTGTTTACATGACTTCCTATCCCCGTTTTGAAGAAACAGGTCGCGTTTGGGAACAGACCATCCCGCCGCGCCGCTGGCTCTATCAGTCGCCGATAGACGTCCTGATCAAAGCCTCCAACGGGGCAAGCGACTTTTGCAACAAATTCGGGCAACCGCTCATTTGCGGCAGCCTGCTCACTTACGAACACGCCGGAGGGGAAAGGCAGTACGGCTTCGACAAGGTGGTGATGATGGCAGGCGGCGTAGGCTACGCCCGAAAAAGCGACAGCATGAAGGACGTCCCCGCGCGGGGCGACCGGGTGGTGCTGCTGGGCGGCGACAACTACAGGATAGGAATGGGCGGGGGAGCGGTATCCTCGGTGGCTACCGGGGAATACAACAACGCCATAGAACTGAACGCCGTGCAGCGGTCGAACCCGGAGATGCAGAAACGGGTGGCAAATACCATCCGCGCGCTGGTGGAAAGCAAAAGGAATCCGATTGTCTCCGTGCACGACCACGGGGCGGGAGGGCATCTGAACTGCCTCTCGGAACTTGTTGAAGCCACCGGAGGGGTGATTGACATGAGCCGCCTGCCGGTGGGCGATCCGACGCTTTCCGACAGGGAGATTGCCGGAAACGAGTCGCAGGAGCGGATGGGGCTGATAGTTAAGGAGCAGGACATGGACATAGTGCAACGCATTGCCGCACGCGAACGAACCCCCATGTACGTCATCGGGGAGGTCACCGGCGACCGCCGCCTCACCTTCCTCAATCCGAAGACAGACGAAAAACCGATCGACCTCATGCTGGAAGACATGTTCGGCAACACCCCCGGAGCCGTGATCGTCGACGCCTCCGTCAAAACCGTCTTTGAACCCCTCTCCTGCGAAAAGCACAGGATACGGGAGTATGTGGAAAATGTCCTGCAACTGGAGGCGGTGGCTTGCAAGGACTGGCTCACCAACAAGGCGGATCGCTCGGTCACCGGGCTGGTAGCCTTGCAGCAGACAGCCGGCGAGATACAGCTCCCGCTGAACAATCTTGGCGTGGTGGCGCTGGACTACCTGAGCATGCAGGGAGTAGCCACCTCCATCGGTCATGCGCCCGGAGCGGCTTTGCTGAACGTCGCCGCCGGATCGCGGCTGGCGGTTGCCGAAGCATTGACCAACCTCGTATGGGCGCAGCTGGACGGCGGGCTGAGAGGAGTGTCGCTCAGCGCAAACTGGATGTGGCCCTGCAGGAACGCCGGCGAAGACGCCCTCCTCTATGAAGCTGTGGAAGCGGCAAGCAACTTTGCCGTCGAACTCGGCGTGAACATCCCCACCGGAAAGGATTCCCTCTCCATGACGCAGAAGTACCCCGGCGGGGAAACGGTATTGTCGCCCGGAACGGTCATCATTTCCACCATTGCCGGGGTGCCGGACGTCCGAAAGGTAGTGCGCCCCGTGCTGGTGTGCGAAGAAAACACACACATACTCTACGTCGATCTCTCCGGAACGCCGCTTGCCCTTGGGGGAAGCAGTTTTGCGCAGGTACTGGGCAAAACCGGCGACACGCCACCCGACATTGCCGACGCCGCATACTTCGCCAAAGCCTTTGAGGCAGTGCAGCGCCTGATAGGGAAGGAAATGATCATTGCCGGGCACGACGTGTCTGCCGGCGGGTTGATCACAGCCCTCCTCGAAATGTGTTTTCCCAACAGGGAAGGCGGTTTGGAAGCCGACCTGACCGCCGTTGCCGCCGAAGCCAAAGACCCCAGACCGGACATGATACGGCTACTGTTCGCCGAAAATCCCGCGCTGCTCCTCCAGATCAGGGAAGAGGACAGCGTGAAGGTGCGCGAAACATTCGGCGAGGCGGGCGTGAAGGCATACATCATCGGGAAGCCCGTCCCAAAAAGGATTGTGCGCGTTTTCTGCGACGGGGAAAAGCACAAGTTCGACGTCGACCAGATGCGCGACCTCTGGTTCAAGACCTCCTACCTGCTCGACTGCCGGCAAAGCAGCAGGGAAAAGGCAACCGAACGGTTCAGCAGCTACAAGTTCCAGCATCTCGAATACTGTTTCCCGCCCCATTTCAAAGGTTCCCTTGCGCAGTACGACATCCTGTCCGACCGCGTGAAGCCAACCGGCGCAAGGGCGGCAATCATCAGGGAAAAAGGCTCGCAGTGCGACCGCGAAACCGCATGGATGCTCCACCTTGCCGGGATGGACGTGAAGGACGTGCACACCACCGACCTGATAGAAGGACGTGAAACGCTCGACGACGTGAACATGATCGTCTTCGTGGGAGGTTTCTCCAACTCCGACGTGCTGGGATCGGCAAAAGGCTGGGCGGGCGCGCTCCTCTACAACGAAAAAGCAAGGAACGCCATTGAGCGCTTCTACGCCCGCCCCGATACCCTGAGCCTTGGCGTCTGCAACGGGTGCCAGCTGATGATAGAACTCGGACTGCTCACGCCCGGCCACGAGCGGAAACCCTCCATGATGCACAACGATTCGCGCAAGTTTGAAAGCGCCTTTGTGAACGTGAACATCCCCGAAAACCATTCGGTGATGCTTCATTCGCTGGCAGGATCAAGGCTGGGCGTGTGGGTGGCCCACGGCGAAGGAAAGTTCTCCTTCCCCCTGCCCCTTGAGCGCTATAACATAGCCCTCAAATACAGCTACGAAACCTATCCGGCAAACCCCAACGGATCGCCCGGAGGCATTGCGGGCATCTACAGCGACGACGGACGGCATCTGGTAATGATGCCCCATCCCGAAAGGTCTGTCTATCCGTGGAACTGGGCGCACTATCCCGCAACGCGGCAGCACGACCGGATTACGCCCTGGGTGGAAGCCTTTGTAAATGCCGCCGAATGGATTCAAAAAAAGACGTGGAGAATGGAAAATTGAGTCTAATGGACAAAATTGCGCCTGAAATCGTTATGATGAATTACCTTAAATCCGCAAATAATTTTCCTAAAAAATAAGCAAAGCGTTATCAAATAAATATTTACAACGCTTTGCCGTTTGAAAAATTTTCACTAATTTTGGCGCTAGGACACAACCAAAGTAAAAATTGATTTTTCAAATGGTAAAGGTACAAAAAAAATCAAACGGGAGCACTTCTTTTGCAGGAATTTCTTTTATTGTCAATGAATTTACCCGCAGTGGACTTGGCAAACTAATTGACAGTG
>JAISRX010000034.1 GCA_031273395.1 Bacteroidales bacterium
TCGAAAATTCCTTCGTTCACTCTGCGGATAACTTCCGACATGTCCACATATTCGTTGCGCATACCGAGGTAGTCCTGAAAAAAGTCGGGATTTACCATTGACCCCGCAATGCCCATCGAAACGGAACCGATGGAGAGGTAAGATTTTCCGCGCATGGTAGCCACCGCCAGCGCCGATTTGGCAAATCGCAGCAATTTTTCTTTCACGTCGGCGGGGATGGAGCTGTCGCTCGCGTCCTGCACATCGCGTCCATAGATGCCGAAAGCCGGCAAGCCTTTCTGGGTATGCCCGGCGAGAGCGGCTGCAAGATATACTGCTCCCGGACGTTCGGTACCGTTGAATCCCCATATTGCTTTGATGTTGTGGGGATTCATGTCGATGGTTTCACCGCCGTAGCACCAGCATGGCGTCACGGTAATGGTGATTTGCACTCCTTCCCGCTCGAATTTTTCGGCACATGCCGCCGCTTCTGCAACTCTGCCGATAGTGCCGTCGGCAATGATACATTCCACCGGAGCGCCGTCGCCATGACGCAACTCCGAGGCGATGAGTTGCGCAACGCTTTTTGCCAGATTCATGGTCTGAACTTCAAGCGATTCGCGAACTCCACGTTGACGTCCGTCTATCACCGGGCGAATACCAATTTTCGGAACAATTCCTTTTAACCTTTTTGTACTCATTTTTATTTAAATTTAAATTTTAATTTATATTGATAATTTACTATTAATTAATTATTTATTGATTTATTTTCATTATGTATTATTCAATGATTAAAGCGTTCCTCTCAGTATCAACTGTGTAGGGACGATTTCCTGTATCTTTTGCCCTGATTTGATGAACTCCGCCGCTCTTTTGCCCATTGCTGCAAAATCTGTCGATATAACGGTGACGCCTCTGTCAATAACCTCATACAGCGGCGAATCGTTGTAAGCAATCAACCCTACGTCCCGACCGAGATTCAGCCGTCTGTCGCGGCAAAATTTCACCATTTCCACCAGTTCCTTTTGCGGAATCACCAAATATGCCGTTCCGCATTGGATGTCCGACTTTTCTATGCGTGTTGCCACCTCCGCCTCCATATTGTAATCCTTGCAAAAACGCTTGAAATACCGGATACTGCTTCGCGGATGCGGCGAGGTATCGGGAAAATAGAGTACCAGTCGCCTGTAACGGCGAAGCAACGCCCATCCCGCTTGCAGACACTGATACAAAGCCTGATCGAAATCCTGACACACGTAGGCGTCGTCTTTCGTCCGATGTTTTCCCATGTCCAGAATCAGTAATTTTCCCTTATCTATTTTTTGCAACATGTCGTTGATTTTTTCATTATCAAAATTCATCACTACATATTTTCCGTAACGTCCCAGACTGTCGGCGATCACCGACTCGAAAACCCGCAGGTTGTAATGATGAAACAATAAATCAACGGTATAGTTGTGAGGAAGATGAGAGATAACGGCATTGTACAGCACATCCTTAAACGGAGAGAAAGTGTCCAGCAGCATAAATACCTTGTTTACAGCGCCATTGACGTAATAACCTTTTGCAGCCATGGACGCCACCAAACCGCGTCTTTTCAGTTCGGCGTATGCTTTGAATACCGTATCGCGCGAAACATTGACCTCTTTGCTCAACAGGTTAATCGAGGGAAGAAAATCCCCCCGCTTGTACTGCCCCTGACCGATGGCTACCGTTAGCGCATCAATGAGCTGCTGTCCCTTTGTCCCTTTTTGTGCGAACTCTATTTTCATCATTTATATTCTGTAAATCAGAAAAATAATCTGCAAAAATCAACTGTGCTGTGCTGACCTGTGCTGATGCAAAAGTAAATATTTTTTTTTGAATAAAAAAATTATTATTTTTGAAAAAAATTCGATAGTACGACATGTTTTGTTGATATGTACATATACTGTTCTAACAATCAACGGATTGAAGTTATTTCAAGTATTTTGTATCATGCTGGTTTTAAACAACATACCAATATTCCATAAAATATGGACGCTATCGGTTTTCAGGCAATGTCTTAAACCCGGCATACAAAAAATTGTATATGAAAGTTTTATATATTTTGAAAAATATGTGTTGGTTGTTCGTGCCGACCATCTTTCCTGCTTTTACGCAAGGATACGAAATAAAAATATCGTTTCAGGGCAGAAACGATACGGTCATTCTCGGACATTATTTTGCCAAACCCGACATGTTGATTCCCAACGACACCGTTGTACTGGATCGTGCGGGAAAAGGCGTATTCAAAGGTGGCAGTACGCTGGACAGAGGCGTGTATTTCCTCATCAACGACAGGAAAAAGTTGTTTGACATAATGATCGGCGACGAACAGAAGTTTGAAATATCATTGGATACCACCGACCTGATCAATAAAACAAAATTCAAGTCGTCCGTTGAAAATGAGGTATTCTTTGACTTCCAGCGGATGAACATTCAAAAAGGCGTCCGGTTGCACGAACTCCGGCAGGAATACGAGGCTGCCGCCGGCGACAAAAAGAAAGAGCTTCTCCGTCAAATGCAGCAACTGAACAGGGACAGGCTGGCATATATCCGGCAACTGGCAGACGGCAATCCGGGAACATTCGTGCGTAAATTCCTGCAGGCGCTGATACCTGCGGATAGCGATTTGCCCGATTATCCCCGCGATGCGGACGGCAAAATTACCGATTCCACCTATGTGTACCGCTGGTATAGGGCGCATTTTTTCGACCGCTTCGATATTTACGATCCCGATATGCTCCGTACGCCGCTGTATGAGGAAAAAGTAATGGAATACATGACCAAAGTGATACACCAGCATCCCGATTCGGTGTGCGCCGAAGCCGACAAAATACTTGCCAAAACCCGTGCAAACGACGAGATGTTCCGTTGTGTGCTGGTGCTGCTGTTCAACCACTACCTCAAAAGCGAAGTAATCATACATGAAAACGTGTGGGTGCATCTTGCCGATAAATGGTACATTCCGTATGCATCGTGGAGTTCAGCCGATTATATCGAAAAGTTGAAAAAAGAAGTGAAGGACAGAACCCCCAGCCTGATAGGAAAACAGGCGCCGCCGCTGGAGATGCTGATGGCGCTGCCGCCCGATCATTTCAGAGCCGCCGCTTTGGATACCGCCATCAAATTCGACCTTCATGCAGGCGTCAATATCAAGGATTTCCGCCAAAGCCTGAAAAGCAAATATACCGCCATCCTGTTCTGGGACATCGGATGCGCCCATTGCCGGAAAACCATACAGGAACTTTTTGAAGCATACGACTCGCTCAAAGAGAAAGGATTAACCGTAATTACCGTGCAGGTGGTCAACACCAAAGACGCAAAAGGAAAATGGATCGATTTTGTAAACGAGCATCAACTGTTCGGTTGGACAAATGCCTGGAGTCCGTACAGCGTAAAATACAGGACATTATATAATGTATCGACATTTCCGTACATTTTTCTCCTGAATGAAAAGGAGGAGATCATCGGAAAACGCTTAGTACCGGAACAACTGAAAATGTTTGTCGGAAAATAGCGGATATTTCCCTGGAATTTGTTCGCCGATAAATCATACCTGACCGGCGAAAAGCCCGAAACAACGGTTCGGGCAAATTGCCTCACGAGCATAATTGTCCATTAGACCCAAATCGTTAATATTTAACGGTGAATAATCGGAGGTTTGATTTTATTTGTACATTTGCATGTGAATAAATAACCATAATAATTGATAAACCATGAAATATACAAGGCGAACTTTTATCAAGTCGGGGCTGGTTGTAACAGCCGGCATCCCTTTATTGCAGGGATGTGTTTTGAGTAATAACAAAGATGCGCGGGACGAATTGTTTGAACTTTTCCGCGATCCTCCCGGTACGTCCAAACCCTTTGTCCGGTGGTGGTGGAACGGCGACAAGTTGTCGGCAGGCGAGATACTGCGCGAGTTGGACGTCATGAAAGAAGCCGGTATCGGCGGCGTGGAAATCAACCCCATTGCCTTTCCGGGCGGCGACGACCTGGGTATTCCGTCCATGACGTGGCTTAGTCCCGAATGGATAGAGATGGTGAAAGTCGCCCTGAAAGGCGCCGACGAGCGCGGCATCATCTGTGACATTATCGTGGGGTCGGGATGGCCCTTTGGCGGGGAGTTTCTTCAGCCGGAAGAACAGACGCAACTGCTTACGCTGGCGGCGCAAAAAGTTAACGGACCCGGACTTGTCAGCCTGAAAACGGAAGACCTCCTGAAAGAAGCCTCGCCGCAGGTTGCTTCCAAATTCAAAGGCGCGTACAGCGAATTGTACTCCCTCCATTTGGCGCCCGTGGAGATGAGCGCCTTTGCCCCGGCTCGGAACCTGCCTTTCGAAAAGGGAAGCGAAACAATAGCGGCGGAGATTCCCGAAGGAGAACATATTTTGTATGCGCTGGTCAAGGTGGTAGGCTTCCAGTCCGTGATTCACGGGGCGCCCGGTGCGGCAGGTCCCGTGTTGAATCATTATAACCAAGTGGCGGTGGAGAAATTCCTGAACCGCATGTCCGACGGTCTTTTCCCCGCTATCAAGGGGTTGAAGGGATTTCGGGCGATGTTTTGCGACAGCATGGAACTGGAAGGCGCCAACTGGTGTCATGATTTTCCGGAAGAATTTCGGCGGCGCAGGGGATACGACGTGGAGCCGTACCTGCCCTTTATCCTTTACAGGGTCGGTCACATGGGACATGCCGTTGAAGGCGGCGCCGCCACCCTCCTGTCCGGCGATGCGAAAGAGGAAGTGGACAGGGTGCGTTACGACTTTTTCGTCACCTGCATGGACGTCATGCGCGACCGTTTCCTGCGCCCCTACACGCAATGGTGCAACAAACATCATTTCAAGTCGCGGGTGCAAGCTTACGGACGGGAGTTTCATCCCCTCGAAGCTTCCCTTGAGGTGGACATTCCGGAATGTGAAACCTGGCTGTGGTTTGCCGACGGCGAAAAAAGACGCGACCTTGCCCAACAACCCGCTTATACCAACGTCAACAAATTTGTAGCCTCTGCTGCCCGCCTTTCGGGAAAAAAGATCGTGAGCTGCGAAGAAGTAACCAATACCGGCGCAGTCTTCAATGCTACGCTGGAACGCATCAAGGTAGTGGGCGACCAGAGCAATCTGTCGGGAGTGACACATTCCATTCTGCACGGGTTCAACTACAGCCCGCCGGAAGCGCCCTTTCCGGGATGGATACGCTATGGCTCCTTCTTTAACGAACGCAATCCCTGGTGGGCTTATTTCAAACTCTGGGCAGCGTACAAGGCGCGGCTGTCCACTGTTTTTCAGGAAACGGAAGCCTTTGCCGACATTGCCGTCATGCACCCCCTGGCAGACATGTGGACAAAACACGGTACGCAGCGCGACCCGTTTCCCGGACTTCACTACCCCAAATACCAGTATAAAGTATGGGAAGCCATACACCAGAACGGCAACAGCTGCGATTACATCAGCGAGAATATCATTCAGCGCGGCAAATCGGGAAAAGGCTTCCTCACCTGCAACACCCGGAAATACCATACGCTGATCCTGCTGGAAACGGAATCCATCCAGCCCGCCACCGCCACCGCTCTTGCTGAATTTGTCAAAAACGGCGGCAAACTGATTTTTGTCGGGAAAGAGCCGTACCAGTCCCCCGGATGGAAAGATCACCGGGAAAACGACGCCAGGGTGAAACAAACCATTGACGGGATGAAGCAATCCTTCCCGTCGCAGGTGTTCTCCGTTGCTGCGCCCGGAGACGACATGATCGAGTGGTTCCGGGGAGTACAACAACAGTGCGGCATCCTGCCCTACCTGCACATTGACGCGCCCAGCCCCTACGTCAGCCAGATTCGTCACCGAACGAAGGACAGGGACTTTTTCTTCATCGCCAATTGCAACACCATGCAGCAGATTGCCCTGAACGTCCGCTTTCCCGAAGCAGGCGACCGGCAACCGTGGATATGGGACGCCGAGACGGGAGAAAAATACCCCTATCCCTCCTGCGACGGGGGAGACGAACTGCACGTGAGCCTGTATCCCGCCTCCTCCCTGCTGATTGTTTTCGAGAAAGAAACGGCGCGGGAACCCGCTCCCGCAGCGCCGGACGAAAACGCGCCGGGGATGGAACTGCACGGATGGAAGGTACGTATGGAACATATCAACGGGCAGGTGGAAGAACAGGAAACGGACGTCCCCGTCGATCTCTCTGCCGACCCCGCTACGCAGGCTTTTGCCGGATACCTGTTTTATACGAAGCAGCTGGACGACACGGAGACGGGCAATTACCTGGATCTGGGACGGGTATATGGCGTGTCGGAAGTGACGGTCAACGGCGAAGCGCTTGGGTGCAGGTGGTACGGGCGGCATCTGTACCGCCTGCCGGAACTTCCGGCAACAGCAGGGCGCAGGGAAATTCAGGTGAAAGTTGCCACAACGGTAGGGAACTATTTGAAATCGTCCCCGGACAATCAAACCGGACAAAACTGGACGCGCCACCAGCCCTGGCAACCTGTCGGTATTGCGGGTCCCGTCAGGCTGCTGTAGTCCCTGCCCGTTAGCCGCACAAAAGGCGGAGATGCCACATCTCCGCCTTTCGCTTTATGCAAAGAAAGCATAATAGTTAAACCATTGTTCGGGGTACATTTTTACGGTATTTTCCAGTTCTTTTGCGAATGTTTCGGCATATTTGACCGCCTTTTCCCTTCCGGAAACATCCGTTGCGTCGCCGGAGATACTCCGCACGTACACGTGATACTTTGAAACGCTTTCCTTCATCACGAAAATAGCCAGTACCGGCACGTCGAACAGTGCGGCGAGCGAGAAGGCGCCAAGGGGGAACTCCGCCTTTCCTTCAAGAAAACGGCACAGGACTGTCGATTTTACGTTTGCAGGGGTTCTGTCGCACGGTATGCACACCGCGTCGCCGTGCGACAGGGCGTTGCCGACGGCGAAAACATGCGACAGGTCGTCTGCTACGGGGATCATCGAAACATGGTTCTTTTGCAGTATTTTCCTCCTGTTTTCCATGATCACCCTGGTTTCCCCGCCGTACACCAGACAGTGAATGTGTTTGCGGTGTTGCTGCAACAGGTATCCGCACAGTTCAAAGTTCCCTACATGCGAACCGGCGATGATGAAGCCTTTTTCACCTTCCGCGAGTTCCTCAAAAAGCTCGTTGCCGGTGATTTCCAGTGAAAAGAAACCGCGGCGCCCGGCATACAAGAAGAACCTGTCCAGCAGGCATTGCCCGAAAATAAAGTGGTTGCGGCAGGTTTTCAGGAAGGCGCGGAAAGGCGCGCACCGGAAGTGTACCCTGAAATAGCGGTAGATCGACAGGTAGCCCTGCCGGTGGAAAAGCATGTAAAAAGGAACTGCCGTCGCCATGAGGGCATATCCTGCCGTAATGCCGGTGACGCGGAACAAAACCAGCAACGCCTTTTGCCCCCAAACGTTGCCGCCCGTAACGCCTTTCCATGCCTGTTTTTTCACCGGTCGCCCATTTTGGATTCGATATAGTCGTAGAATGCTTTCAGGGTAGGCACCTCCGTCATGATTTCTTCCGGCTTGATTTTAAAGCCGAAATTACGTTCCACGATCACCACAATATCCACAAAATCGAGGCTGTCAATACTCAAATCATCTTTCAAAACGGCGTCATCCGTCAATTTGCTCTCTTCTATCTCTATTTCTTCGATCAGGAAGTTATTGACAATCCGGATAATTTCTGTTCTTTGCATCCGACGTTGTATTAAATTATTCGTCATTGGTTATTTTTTTCACGATCAGTGCGCTGTTGGCTCCTCCGAAACCGAAGGAATTGGACAGGAACACATTGATGTTTTTTTCGACAGTTTCGGTGGCGATATTCAGTCGTGCCGAATATTCGTCCGGCTGTTCGAAATTGATGTTCGGCGCAACAAAGGAATGTTGCATCATGATCAGGGAATACACCGCTTCGCTTGCTCCTGCCATCCAGCACTCGTGTCCGGTCATGGATTTGGTGGAACTTACCGGCGGCTTGTGCGCGCCGAAAACCCGGTTGATCGCCATCGCTTCAAACATGTCGCCTTGCGGGGTGGAGGTGGCGTGCGCATTCACGTAGTCCACTTCCCCGGCGGAAATACCGGCGTCTGCCAGCGCGCGTTTCATGGCGGTTTCGCTGCCGAAGTCGCTCGGCTGCGATATGCTGGCGCCGTTGGAGGAAAACCCGTAGCCTGCCACTTCCGCAAGGATGGGCGCTCCCCGTTTCACGGCATGTTCGTATTCTTCCAGTATCAGGCTGGCGGCTCCGCCGCTGGGCACCAGCCCGTCGCGCGATGCGTCGAAGGGGCGCGAGGCTTTCTGCGGAGCGTCCATCCTGACGGAAAAAACGCTCAGCGCGTCGAAGCTGCCCATCGAATAGAAGTTGGTTTCCTGCGCGCCGCCGCACAGCACCATCTCCTGCAAGCCGTCGCGGATGAAGACATACCCCAGCCCTATGGCGTGCGAGCCGCTGGCGCAGGCGGAGCTGACGGTCATGTTCACCCCTTTCAGCTTGAAAATCGTGGCGAGGTTGATGCTCACCGTAGAGTTCATCGAACGGAAGACGGCTTCGGAGCCAAGCAGCATCGTGTCCCGCTTTTCAATGATTTTGTTGTGCGCGTCGATCACTGCCTTTGCCGACGAATCGTTGCCGTAGAAAATGCCTATTTCGTTGTTTTCGGCATAATCCGCGTCAATGCCCGCATTCCCGAACGCTTCCAGGGTGGCGGCCACCGCGTATTCGCCCTGTTCGGCAAGGCTGATGCGCGAGCGCCTGTCCAGCAACCCCTTCAGTTCCGGGCGTTCCACGATGCCCGTGAGCAGCGACCGGTAGCCGTAGGTTTTCCTTGCCGGATCAATCCCTATGCCCGATACCCCGTGGTAAAGCGAATGTTTTACCTCTTCCATGTTTTTCCCGATGCAGGAATAAATCCCGCATCCCGTGATGACAACCCGTCGTTTCATTCCGTTTATTTTTATCCTCTTCGGCGGTTAATTCAAATATAAATCCCTGTTTTTCAAATATGCTTCCATCAATGCAATTTCCCTGTATTTGGGCGTATCTTCCACAAAGAGGGGGACAATGGCGCGTATTTCGTCATATATCCTCCGTGTTTGTTCCGAGAGCGCTTCCTTTATTTGAAGGCAGTCAACAGCCTGCACCAGCGCCATCAGGTGCACGGACATCACCTGGTAGCCGTTTTCTACCACTTTCCCGCACAGCAGCGCCGCGTTGGCGCCCATGCTCACTATGTCCTGATTGTCGTTGTTGTTCGGGATACTGCGTATGTACATGGGGTTGGAGAGCGTCTGGCTTTCCGCAGTGGTGGAGGTGGCGGTAAACTGGGCGGCTTGCAGCCCGTAGTTCAGCCCCGGAACCCCCATATTGACAAAGGGCGGCAATATGCCGTTGATTTTGTCGTGGAAGATATAGTTCATCTGCCTTTCGGCGAGCATGGTCAGTTTGGTGACGGCTATCTTGAGCTTGTCCATTTCAAAGGAAACGTAGTCGCCGTGGAAATTACCCCCGTGGTACACCGTTTTTGTTTCCGGATCCACCACAGGATTGTCGTCCACCGAATTTAATTCCGCCACAAGCACTTTTTCCGCGTTCTCAAGCGTGTCCAGCACCGGACCAAGCACCTGCGGCACGCACCGCAGCGAATAGTAGGGCTGCACCTTGTGTTCAAAGACACGTTCGGAATGTTTGCGGTAAAGCATTTCCTCCCGCCGCAGCAAACGCCTGCTCCCCCTTGCAAGGGCGCGCATCCATGCGGCAACCGTTTGTTGCCCGCGGTGATATTTAAGTCCGTTGAGCGTTTCCGACATGAAGTCGTCGTAGGAGCCTGCTATTTCATTCATCAGCGTCGAAGCGGCTACCGCCCACTGAAGCAGCCTTCGGGCGCGGATCAGGTTCACCATCCCGATGCCGGTCATCACCGCCGTTCCGTTGGTGACGGCAAGCCCTTCGCGGAGGTGCATTTTCAGGGGGGCGACGCCACATTCGCGGAGTACTTCCGCTGCCGCGCGAAGTTCGCCGCGATAGGACACCTCGCCTTCGCCGATGAGCGCCAGCGCAATGTGCGACAACTGCACCAGATCGCCGCTCGCCCCAACGCTGCCGTGTTCGGGAACCACCGGGAAGATGTTCCGGTTGATAAATTCCGCAAGTATTTCCACCACCTGAAGATGAACGCCCGACTTGCCGCGCAGGAAAGTCTGCAACCGCGCAATCATTGCCGCCTTCACGTACAGATTGGGCAGGGCAGCGCCCGCCCCGGTGGAATGGCTGCGGATGATGTTGTACTGAAGCTGCCGCAGCGCGCTGTCGTCCACCCTGTATTGAGCCATCGGTCCCACGCCGGTATTAATCCCGTAAATGATCTTGTCCGATGCAAACTCCCGAAGAAATTCAAAACAGTATTTCACCTTTTGTGCATCTTCGGGAGATATTGTCACGGGGACGTCATGAAACAGCATATCTTTAAAACCCTCTATCTCTAACATTTTCCGGTTTAAAATTTCCTGCAAAGGTATAATAAATATTGAAACCGGCGCATTGGAAAGTGAAAATTCCCCTTGGCGGAACGCGAAGCGTTCCATCTGCCTCCCCTCCCCTGCCGCGGCGGAGGCGTTTCCCCCTTCCGGGGATACCCACCCGCAGACAGGGACGCGCGGCGGCGCCTCTCCGCACAGCGACGCGGATGCGGTATTCATCCGAAATGTTCCTGCCGGATGCAGTAAAGTTCCCGTTGCGCGCAACCGAACCCTCATTGCGTGTGGCGGCGTTGTATTCTTGCTCCGGCGCGGCAACATTTCAAATTGGCGCATGAGTAAAAAGTACAGCAGAGACGATATGTGCATCACCGGATGCAGTTCATTCCGTTACCTTAGATTTGCGGTCTGAAAAAACAGTAATTCCTTAAATCCGCAAGTAATTTTCATGAAAAATAAGCAAAGCGTTATCAAATAAATATTTGCAACGCTTTGCCGTTTGAAAAGTTTTCATTGATTTTGGCGCTACAACACAACCAAAGTAAAAATTGATTTTTCAAACGGTACAGGTACAAAAAAATTCAAACAGGATCACTCCTTTGGCAGGAATTTCTTTTATTGACAATGAATTTACCCGCAGCGGATCTGGAAAACTCATTGACAATGAAGTGGATAAGATAGTTTCGAGATGTGGTTATCAGTACAGCGATATTTTTCGCGCGTGGTTTAATATCTTCTTTTGTGGAGGATATTGCACGGCATTTGCGCCCGACACTCGAAAATATCCCTGAAAACAAAGTCCCAAGTCCCGACACACCTTTGCGCTCGCTCGACGAACCTGCCACCGACAAATACGACCGTTGTTTCCACTTCGGGACAGGCATATCAGTTCAATATCAATGAAAAACTTAACGGTCTGAATGTGAAATCATTAATTTTGACAAAGCAATTAAGAGCGGGCGAATACCACGATTTTGATTATGACAGTCAAATCATTGCACACGAAAAATGGGATGCTAAAAAGACTTGTAAAATGAACACCGGCTACTTTGGCGGCGCGGCGACAATCAGCAAGTTGAAATCAATTTCAAAGAATATCAGCTGGCTTCAATTCCGTTCACACAATTTTTTACGGAAAAAAATTATCGCCTTGTGATCGCCCGTGAAAAATCAGATGACCGGCAACCTGACCTCTTTGAAGGTGAAAAATTCAAATATCGCTGCATTTTAACGACCCGTCACCAAAAAACCGAAAAAGAGGTCATTGAATGCTACAATCAGCATGGTGCAAGCGAAAAAACCTTTGATATTCAAAATAATGACTTCGGATGGGGACATTTGCCCTGTTCGGATATGAACAAAAATACCGTTTATCTGATTTTAACGGCGATGCTCAAAAATCTCTACAATTACACCGTCAAAAATGTGGCAAAAACATTCAACAGCATTTTTCCGAATACACGACTTAAACGGTTTATATTCAGATTTATATGTGTTGCGGGAAAATGGGTACGACAGGGCAAACAAAATATACTGCAACTCTACAGCAATCAACCTTACGACCGGCTGCGATTTTGCTGAATGGCTAAAAACCAGTCCAGTCACTCAATTGGACAGGGATTACTGTGTCCTGCTCTGAAAAAACAGCTTTTTTAGCCGAATATTCAATAGTTTTACCTCCAACCAACAGCTAAATTTCTTCTAAAAATCGAAAATCAAGTCCGCCTTTCGCAAAATTTGAGCCCAAAACCTGTCTCAAAATATTTCTCTATTCTCAAAATAATTGGCTTGCGGATTTAAGGTATTATCAATGTATGACGGTTTTGATCAAAACCATGATACATTATTTATTTCACGCTCCTTATTGCATTTTTGGATGCATTATGCGACGGACTCATGCCATACCGTTTTTCCCGCCGTATGAATACCTGAATTGGATAGAACACGAGCCACACAGATGGAACGGTATGCAGTGATGCACACTCTTTTAGCAACCAGCTGTCCACGCTGAAGGGAATCTGTCTGTCCGTGTTCTACCAAGTTTTGACGTTAAGTCAAATCAGGCTTTTATTGTTTATAAAGGATACTCGTCGAAGGCGTAAAGCACCGTTGAGAGATAACGTTCTCCCGTATCGGGCAATATCACAACAATGTTTTTCCCCTTGTTTTCGGTTTTTTTTGCCAGCTCGGACGCCGCAAACACAGCCGCGCCCGACGATATGCCTACCAGCAAGCCTTCCGTTTCGGCAAGCAACCTGCCCGTGCGGATGGCTTCGTCGTTGGATACGGTAATGATTTGATCCACCACCGAACGGTCAAAAATCTTCGGCACAAAACCGGCTCCTATTCCCTGTATTTTGTGTGCTCCCGGCGATCCACCCGACAATACGGGAGAATCTTTCGGCTCCACAGCAATGATTTTTACCTGCGGGTTCAGTTCTTTCAGGCGTTTGCCCGTGCCGCTGACCGTGCCGCCCGTACCCACGCCGGAAACGAAAATATCAACCTTGCCGTCCGTGTCGCGCCAAACTTCTTCGGCTGTTGTGGCATAGTGAACTGCCGGATTCGCAGCATTCTCAAATTGCTGCAAAATCACGGAACCTTCTATTTCCTTCTTGAGGGACAGGGCTTTTTCGATGGCTCCTTTCATCCCTTCCGATCCGGGGGTCAGCACCAGAGTGGCGCCCAGCGCTTTCAGCAGGTTGCGACGCTCCAGACTCATGGTTTCGGGCATGGTGAGGATCAGTTTGTACCCCTTGGACGCCGATACGAATGCCAGACCGATGCCGGTATTGCCGCTGGTCGGCTCAATGATGGTGGCGCCGGATTTCAATATCCCCTTTGCTTCGGCGTCTTCTACCATCGACAATGCGATTCTGTCCTTGACGCTGCCCGCCGGATTGAAGTATTCCAACTTGGCAATCACCAACGCCTGCAGCGATTGCTTTTTTGCATAAGCGGCAAGCTCCAGCAGGGGAGTGTTGCCTACTAAATCCGTTAACTTTTTTGCTATCTTTGCCATATCTAAATCAATTTAATAAATTAAAAAATTTGATGCTGCAAAGATACGGGAGTATTTTCACAGAAAAAATAACACATTTGTGGTATTTTTCAGTGAATGATTTTAAAAACCATTTCACGCATCAAATCGCCCGCTGACGTGGAACTGCTGTCGACCCCCTTCGATTTCATGTCGTATTCGCGCAGGACGGAGATGATTTGAATCACTTTCGGCGCGGGATATTTTCCTGCCGCCGCCCTGTAGTTTTTTACGAAATACGGGTTGGCGCGTAAAGCCGACGCCACCGCCCTGTCCGATCCTTTGTCGGGCAGGTAGTGAAACGTCAGTATCTTTACGAAATACGAAAACAGCGATGCTATGACCATGATGATCGGATGATCGCGCGGATTTAATGCAAAATACTGTATAATTTTGTTGGTTTTCAGTACATTTCGCTCACCCAAAGCGTTTTGAAGTTCAAAAATGTTGTATTCCTTGCTGATCCCCACATTCTGTTCGATGTGTTCAAGGGTGATCTGCCGCTCGTTTTTGCCGCCGAGGACAATCATCAACTTGTCCGCTTCATTGACAATTTTGCTCAGATCGTTCCCCAAATGTTCGGCAAGCAGGGCGGAGGCGGCAGGAGCGATGGAATAGCCGTGTCCGGACAGGTAAGCGGTAATCCACGCGGGTAACTGATTGTCGTATAGCCTTTCCGACTCAAACAGGACAGCCGACTTTTCTTCCGCCCTTTTGGTTAATTGCTTGTACAGTTGCTGCCGTTTGTCCGGTAGTTCGTATTTGTAGTTGATCACCAGTATGGTGGATTTTAGCGGCTTGGTGATATAGAGCAGCAGTTTGTCCATGTTGCCTTTCAGGTTTTGCGCTTCCTTTACGATCACCACCTGGTACTTCGATCCCATCGGAAACCGTCTGGCGGCGTCCAGCACGGTCAATACCGTGCTGTCGTTTCTCTCTTTTTTCCCGTATATCACCGACTGGTTGAACACTTTTTCGTGCGGCTGAAGCACATTTTCGGCAATATAGTCGGTAATGACGTCAATAAAATAAGGTTCGTCGCCCATCAAAAAATAGATCGGGCAATACTTCTTTGCCTTTAAATCCGTCATTATCTGTTCAAATGTCATCTTCGGAATAAATGATATGGTTTAATTTTCTTTTTCCGGCTTCCGGCGTACCTTTTGCAATAGAAATGTACGAAACTGAAATTCGGCGGCATAAAGTTTCATTACCTTGCTATCGGACAGTATTTTCCGGAAACGGGCGTCATAGGTTGCCGTTATTTCCGACTCTTGCCGCTGAATAGCTACCAGACGGTCCAGCAGCGTGGTTATTTCTTTCCCTTTGAGTTGATCCTGTTCCCTCATGAAACGACGGACAATGCCGGCTCTTTCTTCAAACAAAGTCGTTCTTTTTTTGTCCATCTCGTTATATACAGGCCAGAAGGCTTGCGCTTCTTCCACCGTCAATCCGATTTTTTCCGTAAAGAACGCCACCCTTTCCACCTGTATCTGCTCATTTGTCTTTGGCATGGCGCCTCTTCCGCGCGGTTCGCCTCCCTGAGCATACAGGCCGACACTCCACCACAAACATACCAACACGCTTACTGTTTTGATCATGACTGTACTATTAATCATTAATAAAAGCCTCCATCATTTTCCAGCGAATGAACAATGGCTGCTATTGTAATATTTTCGCGTTCAAGAAAACGGATGATTTCCATTTCCTGTTCTTCGGAACAACAGGTTTCCAATATGTCTTCGGACGTTTCGATGTTCAGCAGGGCTGCCGTCAAAGTGGTTTTGTCCAGCACGTCATACATCCACAGTTCCAATTCTTCCTCGTCCGCATTTTCTCCGACAGTTGCCGGCTGGCGCGTGTCGGTCAAAAACAGGAGACCCCACACGGAAAACAGCAGGATACAGGCTGCCGCCGCAACATATTTATAGTATCTTATCCTGAAAACACTCTTTTTTTCCTTTTTGATACGGAAAACAACCTTTTCCTGAAGTTGGTCGAAATATCCCTCCGGTACGGAAAACGGATTTCGTTTGTCCAACTCTTCGTGATGCATTAAATGGTGATCGACCGACATTTTCTTTGTTTTTATTACGTTATATTCAAACTGTTACTGTAGGGAACTTCGTTCGATACAGGCTTTTATCTTTTTTACCGCATGGTGGAAGGATGCTTTGAGCGCTCCTACCGAGGTACCCAGAATTTCGGACATGGCGTCGTATGTCATTTCGTCAAAATACTTCATGTTGAACACTATACGCTGTTTTTCGGGCAGGGTCAGAATGGCTTTTTGCAACAGGAGTTGCGCTTCGTCGCCCGAAAAATACGCATCGCTTTGCAACGATCGCATCAACATGGGTTCCGCTTCATCCCAGGGTAACATGTCCTTATTGCGTTTTTGGTTCAAAAAACTGATCGCTTCATTGGTGGCAATCCGGTACAACCATGTAAACAACTGCGCCTCCTGCCGGAAAGCGGACAGCCCTTTCCACGCTTTTTCAAAAGTATTTTGCAGGACGTCGTCCGTATCCTCATGCACGATCAGTATTTTACGAATATGCCAATACAGCCGCACCTTATACTGCCTGACGATTCTGTCGAAAGCTTCGTACCGGCGGTGCTTGTCCCGAAACATTTCCAACAGTTGTTCGTCGCTATACTCGCTCATTCTTTGTTACGCTACCTAAAGAACTTTATCTTATGTTTAGACGCGGGATGCCGCAAAAGGTTTAATCCGGACATGTTCATTCTGTCCGTATTATCTCTCGCCGATCAGCTGTAACAACAGTTCCGGTTCGTCCGTGGTGATGAAATCAACTCCCATGTTCAGGAATTTCTCCAACCGCTCCCTGTCGTTCACCGTCCACACGTTGATGCTCAGTCCCAACAGTCTTGCCCGGTTGTATAATTTTTGTATCTTGTCGAACAGGGCATAGTGGTAATCAATCCCGCTGATACCGTCTATTTTCAGCAAATCCATCGGGACGTCATCCGTCAAATAGGCAACATGCGCCGTGGCGTCCAATGCCCTGACCCGTTTCAGCGCCTCATAGTCGAAACTGATGTAGTCCACCCATGCCTGTGCATTCATGCGATGCACGATATGGACGCAGGAATCTGCCAGCGCCAGCGATCGCTTGTTGTTGTTCGATTTGATCTCCAGCACTAACCGTGTTTTGTTCTGCGTTTTGATCAGTTTGATGTATTCTTCCAATATGGGAATTACTTCACCTGCTTCCAGAGGTATTTTCTGCAAATTTGCCAGATCGGTTTTTTCTACAATCAACCCTTCGAGATCGTAGTCGTGATTGAGCGCCACTTTCCCGTCTTTAGTCAGCCACACGTCAAATTCGGAGCCTTCGCATCCGATTTCCACCGCGTGTTTCAGCGAACCCAGGGAGTTTTGATGTACCGCGTGGTTTTTCCATGCTCCGCGATGGGCGATTACCTTGTTGCGGATAAATTCGTCTTTCACCAGTTCGAATGTTTTTTGCCGGTTGCCGCATTGTACCGTAACGGTATAACTGAACGGCAAACCGGCAGTCAACGATACATTCTTCTTCAGCAAAAGAGAATTGTTGCTGATCATGAAGATACCGCTTTCGTCTTTCAGCAGAGCAACCGTTTGACCTTCCGGCACAACGAAATTGCCTATAACAGCTCCTTTCCGGTTCAACGGAATGGTATAACCGTCCAAAACCGGCAACTGCGAAAATCCTGTGAGGATACAGGATACAAAAAATACGGACAATATTAATTTTTTCATTTCAAATATTTTTTACAAAAGTACATGAAATTTTTGAATTATCGATAAACGGATAAAAACCTTTTCTTTTTTTGAGGCGCTATGAAAAAAATACATATATTTGCGCAGGTAAATAAATTTGTATGGATATTCGGGAACAGGTCAGAAAACATCCGGATTTGAGCGGTATCAGCGGAAAAGGACATTATCTCATCCTTCATAATGATGATGTGCACACTTTCGATTATGTGATCACATCGTTGATAGAAATATGCAAGCATGACGTTCATCAGGCGGAGCAATGCGCTTACATTGTGCATTATAAAGGGAAATGCGATGTAAAAAAGGGTTCATACGATTTTTTGCATCCGATGAAGGATCGGTTGGCAGATAAAGGTTTAAGCGTAACAATTGATTGAAGCATGAGTATTGTTTTTGTCATTCTTCTTATTGTGACAGGGCTTGCGTTGATTATTGTGGAAGTGCTGGTGCTTCCCGGCATTACGGTAGCCGGCATTGCGGGAGTTATTCTGAGCGCGGCGGGCGTGTTTTTTGCCTTCCGTTTCTTCGGCAATACTGCCGGTGTTTTTGTGTTGCTCGGAACCTGTTTATTGTTCCTTGTGTTCCTGATTTATGCGTTGCGGTCGAAAACATGGAACCGCCTGTCTTTACATTCCGAAATAGACGGAAAGGTCAATGTAGTGGATACGGTGCACATTAAGGTCGGCGACGCCGCAACCACCGTTTCCCGTTTAGCGCCGGTAGGAAAAATACTGATCCACAACACGATCATCGAAGGAAAATCCGAATTTGGACTGATTGACGCCAATTGTGAAGTGGAAGTAGTTCAGGTAGATGAATCGTCCGTGATTGTTCGGACAGTTTGATTGAAAGTTAAATTTGTAAATATCTAAATAAATATCTAAAAAGTAAATAGTATGGAAGGAATAGGTTTGTATGCAGTTATTCTGGTGGTAGCCATTGTGTTTTTATGGATTATTCTTTATTTTGTTCCGTTGAACCTGTGGTTTCAGTGTATTCTTACACAAGTACGTATTTCGTTAATACAGTTGGTATTGATGCGCTGGCGGAAAGTGCCGCCGTCCATCATCGTGAATGCGATGATCAATTCGAAGAAAGCGGGGCTTAACTTAAGCGCCGACCAGTTGGAAGCCCACTATTTGGCGGGCGGTCATGTTCAGAAAGTAGTCAATGCACTCATTTCGGCTGACAAAGCCAACATTCCGCTTGATTTTAAAGCCGCTACCGCTATTGATCTTGCGGGTCGCGACGTGTTTGAAGCCGTGCAGATGTCCGTCAATCCCAAAGTGATCAACACACCGCCTGTGGCTGCCGTTGCCAAAGACGGGATACAGCTGATTGCCAAAGCGCGGGTGACGGTACGCGCCAACATCAAGCAACTGGTGGGCGGAGCAGGCGAAGAAACCATCCTTGCCCGCGTGGGCGAAGGGATTGTGTCATCCATCGGGTCGGCAGGGTCGCACAAACTGGTGCTTGAAAACCCCGACTCCATATCGAAAGTGGTATTGAACAAGGGACTGGACTCGGGTACGGCATTCGAAATATTGTCCATTGATATTGCCGATGTGGATGTGGGAAAAAATATCGGCGCTCAGTTGCAGATGGATCAGGCGCATGCCGACAAGAATATCGCTCAGGCGCGCGCCGAAGAACGCCGGGCAATGGCGGTGGCGCTCGAACAGGAAAACAAAGCCAAAATTCAGGAAGCGCGGGCAAAGGTCACCGAAGCGGAAGCCGAAGTCCCCAAAGCAATGGCTGAAGCGTTCCGTAACGGAAATCTCGGCATCATGGATTATTATAAAATGAAAAACATCGAAGCCGATACATCCATGAGGGAATCCATTGCCAAACCGGGCGCCTCGACCAAGCCGGCAGGCAACAATGCGTAATGGCATGTTTTTATTCGCCGGATTATCGGCAGGGAATGCCCGTGCGGTTTGTTGCGGCTTGCCGAATCATTGCGATAACATGCAACCTTCTTTTTATGATGATCGTAACCGGGGCTGTCTTAAAAGTCAATTTAAACGCAAGGAACGCAAAGAAGCCGCAGGGAACGCAAGGTGTGCATCGCCGGTACTGATTCCTTTGCGAACTTTGCGAAAATTCCCTGCGAACTTTGCGGTTAAAAAATGTCCCTTTTGGGACAGCGCCGGTTGCCGGTCGGGAACGGGTATTGACGTTGATGTCCGCAACTTGATGACGTCCTGTTATTTGGGATCAGCATAAAGAAATGCCCGGATCACCCAAACCAGCGGCAAAACAGGGACTAATCGTTCTCTGCACCGCCACTTTCCTTGTACCCTTTATGGGGTCGGCATTGAATCTGGCATTGCCGGAAATCAGTACGTCTTTTTCGATGAGCGCGGTAACCGTCACATGGATGGCTACCGCTTACCTTATTTCTACCGCCGTTTTCCAAATTCCCTTTGCGCGGGTGGCGGATCTGGCGGGCAGGAAAAAGGTGTTCCTGTGGGGCGTTTTTATTTTTTCGCTATGCACATTTTTATGCGGGTTTGCCGCTTCCGCAGCCATACTGATTGCTTTGCGCTTTCTGTCGGGCGTGGGGAGCGCCATGATGTTCGGGACGAATATAGCCATACTGACTTCCCTGTTTGCGCCTGAAAAAAGAGGCAGGGCGCTGGGTATCAACACTGCCGTGGTATATGCCGCTTTGGCGGCAGGTCCGTTTGCAGGCGGGATATGCACCCACTACTTCGGATGGCAAAGTATCTTCTTTTCCTGTGCGGGCGTAGGCGTGGCGGTGCTGTTGCTGTCGCGTTTTCTGCTGAAGGACGAATGGATTGAAGCGCGCGGGGAAAAATTTGACTTGCAGGGGAGCATACTGTACGGCGCCGGACTGGCGAGCCTGATCTACGGCTTCTCCTCCCTGCCGCACATGCGGGGAGTGGTCTGTCTGACGGCGGGAGCGGCGCTGTTTGCCGTATTTGTCCGTCTGGAAAAACGCCATGCCTGTCCGGTTTTTAATGTGCGCCTGTTCAGCGGCAACAGGGTATTTGCGCTGTCGTCCGTAGCCGCGCTGATCAATTATGCAGCCACATCAGCCATTGTTTTCATGCTGAGTTTTTACCTCCAGTACGTGCGCGGAATAGACGCCCGCCATGCGGGACTGATCCTGATATCGCAGGCATGCGTACAGTCGGTTTGCTCGCTGATTGCCGGAGGGTTGTCCGACCGCTGTTCGCCTTCCAAAACGGCTACCTGCGGCATGTGCATCATCGTGGCGGGCATTGCCGGACTGACCTTCCTGAACCAAGATACGCCCGTAGGGTGGATTATGGCGTTGCTGGCAGTGCTGGGAACAGGCTTCGGCGTTTTTTCTTCGCCGAATACCGCCGTTATCATGGGATCGGTGGAAAAACGATACTACACACAGGCGTCGGCAACCACAGGCACCATGCGGCTGACGGGACAGGCGGTCAGTATGGGCATTGCCGGCATGTCCATCTCATGGCACGTGGGCAACCGAAAAATCGTTCCCGAACTCTACCCCGACTTCATGCAAAGCATGCATACCACCTTCATCGTCTTTGTTATCCTGTGCGCCGTCGGCGTATATGCTTCCATGGCGCGGACAGGGAAAACGGGCAACAGATGAAGCGTTTGTTTTTTCATGGATACGGGCTGCCGCAGCCGTCACGGCGACCCTCCTGCCGAAGGGCAAATGCACCCATCACGGCGCGTCATGCACGGTCAACTGTCCCGTTGCGTACTTCCGCCATTTTTCGATTACCTGCGCCATATCATCCGGCAATTCCGATTCAAAGGACATTCGCTTGCCGGTTTGCGGGTGGTCGAAAGCCAGTGAACGGGCGTGCAGCGCCTGTCGCGGCAGCAGAGCGAAGCAATTGTTTACAAACTGTTTGTATTTGGTAAAAGTAGTACCGCGCAGTATCCTGTCGCCTCCATACCGGCTGTCGTTGAACAGCGGGTTGCCCAGATGCCTGAAATGCGCCCTGATCTGGTGCGTCCTTCCGGTTTCGAGCCTGCATTCTACCAAAGTCACGTATCCGAACCGTTCTACCACACTGTAATGCGTCACGGCAGGTTTTCCGTCCGATTCGTCGGCAAATACCCACATTTGCATCCGGTCGCGCGGATGACGTCCGATGTTTCCCGTGATAACGCCGGCGTCCTCTGCCGGGTTTCCCCACACCAAAGCAAGATACCTGCGGTCGATGGTATGCTCGAAGAACTGCCGGGACAAATGGTTCAACGCCCGTTCGGTTTTGGCAACCACCAGAATACCCGATGTATCCTTGTCAATGCGATGCACCAGTCCCGGACGCATTTCCCCGTTTTGGAACAGGGGTAAATCCTGCAAGTGGAAGGCGAGCGCATTGACCAGCGTCCCGGTATGGTTGCCGTGTCCCGGATGCACCACCATGCCCGCTGCTTTGTTGAGGACAATCAGGTGCTCGTCTTCATAAACGATGTCCAGTGGAATATCCTGCGGCGTCACTGTCGTTTCGCGCGGCGGATGAGGCATCAGTACGGATATTTCATCCATCGGCTTTACACAGTAGTTCGACTTCACGGCACGCCCGTTAACGCGGATGTTGCCCGCTTCAGCCACAGCCTGTACCTTGGTGCGCGACGCATTTTCGATGCGGTGCGTCAGGAACTTGTCGATACGGACAGGCGTCTGTCCCCTGTCCACCGTCCAGCGGTAATATTCGTACAGTTCGCCGCCTTCTTCCTGCAAATCGTCCTCCGGCAATTCCGTTACCGGGACGTTCGATATTTCTTTCTCTTCCATATTCCTGCAAAGATAAGCATGTATTCGGAAATATTATTTTCAAAAGTGCGCATCTTTTATCGTTTCAGCCGTCAGTTGTCCTTCGTCGTTGACGCCGGTAATCCTCACGGCGGTACATTTCCCGATACATCCGGCGTCGTAGGGCGCTTCCGTCCTGATGTAATTGCCGGTGAAGCCGCTCATGCTGCCGCCTCTTTCCCGTCGCTCGAACAGCACGCTTGCGGTTTGCCCGACATGTCCGGCATGGAATTGTTTCCGTTTCCGGTCGGACAGCCCTATCAGGGTTTTGCTGCGCTGTGCGGCGATGCTGCCGTTCACCTTTCCTGTCATTGCGGCGGCTTTGGTTTCCGGACGTTCCGAGTAAGTGAAAACGTGCAGGTAGGACAAATCCAACCCTTCGATAAAGGAGAGCGTGTCGTTGAAATCGTCGTCCGTTTCGCCGGGGAAGCCTGCAATCACATCGGCGCCGATGGCTGCATGGGGGATATATTGGCGGATCAGCGCCACCTTTTCGGCAAACAGTTCGCGCCGGTAACGCCGCGCCATCAGTCTCAGAATACGGTTGCATCCCGACTGGAGCGGAATATGA
The DNA here is from genome assembly GCA_031273395.1 of Bacteroidales bacterium. Classification (GTDB taxonomy): domain Bacteria; phylum Bacteroidota; class Bacteroidia; order Bacteroidales; family UBA4181; genus JAIRLS01. The sequence continues at coordinate 22,696 of JAISRX010000034.1, forward strand.
AAGTGCGGCGCAAGTTTGTCCGAACGCGCCATCAGGCGGATCATTTCTTCGGTGACCAGGTTGGGTTCCACAGAGCCGGTACGGATGCGTTCCAGCCCGTCGACCGCATCCAGTTCCGCCAGCAACCGGCAGAAACTTTCGCCGGTGCTGCGTCCGAAATCGCCGATGTTGACCCCGGTAAGCACTATCTCCCGGACGCCTTGCGCCGCTATGAAACGCGCCTGAGCCACAATGTCCGCAACGGGCGCATTGCGGCTGTTACCGCGCGCTTTCGGTATGGTGCAGTAGGTACATTGGTAGTCGCATCCGTCCTGTACCTTCAGGAACGAACGGGTGCGGTCGAACAGCGAACTGGATGCAAAAAACTCCCGCACGGCGTCGCATCCGTATGTCCGGACGTCCTCTCCGCGCAAACGGCGGATATGTTCCATGATGTTGAACTTGTCCCTGTTGCCCAGCACCATGCTTACTCCGGGTATCCGGGCAATTTCCCCGGCTTGCAGTTCGGCGAAGCATCCCACTACCACCACCAGCGCATCCGGCGATGTTTTGACGGCTTTGCGTATGGCTTGCCTGCATTTTTTGTCGGCTTGTGCGGTCACGGTACAGGAATTGACCACCACCACGTCGGCAGGTTCGCCGAAAGGTACGCGGGCGTAGCCGTTGTCGGCAAACAACCGCCCGATGGTAGCGGTTTCGGCAAAATTCAGCTTACATCCCAGCGTATGGAAAGATACCGTCATGCGACGCCCCGTATTTCAGGCACGCCGGCTGTAACACATTGTCCGCCGGACAATGCGCAAGCGCATAAAAAAACAAATAATATTCTCGTTTCGGACATGTCGTTGATTTTGGATGATCCCCGCAAAGGTAGGGATTTTCAATAATTTTTTTTCCAAAAGGATAAAAAAACATATATTTGTAAAAATATCTTCCGTATTGACCCGTACAATCAAATTCAGCAGGATATGGAACATTGCCTGTCCCATCATCATCGGTAACATCGCTCAAAATTTATTGAGCATCAGCGATACCGCCTTTCTCGGACATCTGGACGCCATCTCGCTGGGAGCGGCGGCGTTGGGGGGCGTCGCCTATTTGTCCATCATGATGCTGGGCATGGGGTTCAGCATCGGGATACAAATCATTATAGCGCGCATGTATGGAGCGGGGCGCATCGGGCAGATCGGCTCCGTGCTGCATCATGCGCTGTTTTTCATCATCCCGTTTGCCGGCGTGCTTTGGGGCGTGTGTTACCGTTTCGGCAACGACATGCTTTCGCTGCTCATCCGTTCGCCGGAAGTGCTGCATGAAGCCGGACTGTTTTTCGACGTGCGCATTGCCGGTATCCTTTTCGGTTTTCTGGTATATGTATGTCAGTCGTTTTTTGTGGGCGTTGCGCAAACCAAAATCATTTCGTACATCACCTGCCTGATGGTGGCGGTCAATATTGTGTTCGACTGGTTGCTGATATTCGGTCATGCGGGCTTTCCCGCAATGGGCATACGGGGAGCGGCGCTGGCAAGCGTCCTGTCGGAGGCGGTAGCGGTGGCGGTGTACGTGGCGCATGTTTACCGGAAAAAGGCGTTCCGGGAATACGGCATTTTTCGCCGGATGTCATACCGGCAGGCAACGATGACGCATCTGGTGAAAATAGCGGTTCCGGTGTCGCTGCAAAATTTCCTGTCGGTGGGTTCATGGTTCATCTTTTTTATTCTGGTGGAAAAAATGGGAGAACAGGAACTGGCTGTTTCCAACATCGGACGCAGCCTGTACACGCTTTTGCTGTTGCCGTTGTGGGGATTTGCATCGGCGGTCAATGCGCTGGTCAGCTACAGCATCGGCTGCGGAAAGCCGCAACTGACACTGCCCATCATGGGCAAAATAACCCTGATTACCGTCGCATCCATACTGGTGATGGCGGCATTTACCGCCCTGTTTGCGAAACAGGTCATTAACATCTATACGGACATTCCGGATTTGGGCGCAGCCACCATCGGCATCATGCCGTCGATATGCCTGTCCGCCGTGTTTTTCGGTATGGGATTTATCTGTTTCAACACCGTTTCGGGAACGGGCAATACGCATGTTTCGCTGCTGATAGAGATTTTCGCCACCTGCATCTACATCGCCGTGGCAATGATGGCTGTCGAGGTGTGGCGCTGGGGCATTCTCCATGTATGGCTGGTTGACGGCATATACGGCGTTACGGTGATGATTGCCTCGCTGACATACCTTGCCGGCGGCGGTTGGATGAAGCAGGCAACATCCACAAGCCGCCGCACGCCGCCGGAAAAAACATAACCCGCCGGCGCGTTCATTTTTCCGCGTTGCCGGCAATACGGTTGGGAGCAACCCTGACAAGCGAGCAGGGGCGTAAGCCGTTTCCGCGCCGTCATTTCTTCTTAGGAAATGTCCGCAAATAACATTTACGTTTTATTGGGTTTTATGAGATAATTCCATTCACCATGAAATTTGAATTTCTTTAAATTAACAACATCTATCTCATCATCTGTTATCTTTAATACCCTTTCATCAAATGTTCTTTCATGTCCCGTTCGGGACGGCGTCATGCATCACCGCGGGTGGAACGTAGCGTAATCCGGGAGCATGGATCCAGCACCCTGTCCTGCAAGTCCCGCAGGGGGGCGACACTTTATTCACCGTAATCTTCAGCCTACGGACAGAGTATCCACTGCTCCTCCCAAGTCCCGCACGGACGACATGCCGGTAGAAGAACCGCTGTGACCGGCAAAGAAAATCCCGCAGGGACAGGTACATTTTCTGCCGGCATATTATCGTTTGGTACGGATAGCGCCTCAAAAAAAGATTTAGCCCGTAACCTGCCATTCCTAAAATGTCCGTCTTTATTTTATTTTTTCTATCTTTGTCCGATAAAATAAAACGTCATTATGTGTGGAATAGTAGGTTATATAGGCTATCGGGAGGCTTATCCCATCCTGACCAAAGGATTGCGCCGGCTCGAATATCGCGGCTACGACAGCGCCGGCATCGCATTGATCCATCCGACAGGCAAATTGCACATCTACAAAACCAAAGGACGGGTATCCGACCTTGAAGAATTTTGCGCGAACAAGGA
>JAISRX010000064.1 GCA_031273395.1 Bacteroidales bacterium
CAAATCATTGCAATGAAATTTCCCAATCATCCCAATGATTTTAAAAATCATCTGCATAATTTCCGTGAAAAGATGCGAACAAATTACCGAAACGCGAATAATTCTTTATATAAAATAGCACAGTTGACCGTTTTAATGATTTGCAACACTTACTATATGTATAGCAAATACGTTTTTTAACATTAAAATGCTAACTGTTTAACCGGTTTTAGAATCTTGGCATAATTGTTAACTCACCCCCTCAACTCGCCCCCAACTCGCCCCCAAGTCACCCCCCAACCCCCTAAAGGGGGGGATATCACATCTTGAAGATAGCACCAAAATATTAATTAACCGATTTCCTTTTAAAAAATAATATTATATTTGGGGGGATTAAATGAAGAGCCATGTTACACAAAGTTATTTTTATCGCGGGGGTGATTCCGTTTCTGTTCGCATGCAATGTGCGGGATGTTGAACAAACCGAACGGGCGGAGGCGATTGTCGGCAGGCATATCGTCCGGTTTACGCAACCGCCCGGGCGGATACCGGCACGGGTGTCGGTGGATGCTCCCTTATTGGGGAACGGGTTTACGGGCGTAGCCTTGTCGGGGAGTCCGGAGCATCAGGTGTTTTACGTAGCACGAAACGATTTCTGGCGTTTGAAATCGGCACACAATGAGTCTTATCCCGCCGTTTTAGGGAAAATAGAACTGTCGATTCCCCAATTGGAAGGAGCTTCCTATTTGGTGGAGCAGCATCTGTACGACGCCGTGACAACCGCCCGTTTCGGCAAAGACGGTTTCTCGGTCACATATAAAGCATACGTAGCGGCTACGGAAGACGTCATGGTTGTTGAAATCGGGATGGAAGGAGCAGGGGAGCTTGAGGGAAACATCCGCCTGGCTTTGCCCGGTGAAAAAGAGATTCCGGACAACCCTCCGGTGGAACCGGCTCTCCCCGGTAAAAAAGAAATCCATGCGGCCGGGAAAGACGTTTGGTATCTTTCCCGCGCGTTTGAGGATTCGGTTGACATCCCGACAAAGGCGGCTATGGCCTTGCAAGTGGAAGATTGCCCGGACGGACGCTTTACATTGAAACAGGGTAAAACCATCCGCTTTGTTTGCGCCTTTTCAAGCAATTTCAAAAGCGACGACTGCGTGGCGGCCGTTGTCCGGAAAGTGGCGGAATCGACTCCCGGTCAATTGAACAGGGTAAAAGAGCAGCATAAGCAATGGTGGAAGAACTATTGGGAAAAATCGTTCGTGTCGATACCCGACAGCCTCATTGAGGGGCAATATTATCTCTCCCTTTACGGCACCGCTTCCTGCAGCCGGGATCTGGATTTCCCGCCGGGAATCTTCGGCACGTGGATTACGCAGGAGCAACCCTCCTGGAGCGCCGATTATCACTTGAATTATAATCACATGGCTCCGTTCTACGCGCTTTACTCCGCCAACCGTATCGAGCAGGCCGAACCCTATTACAGGCCGCTGCTCGCCTTTATACCCCGTGGAGAATATTATTCGGAAAAGGTGACGGGAATTTCCGGCGGCATACTGCTCCCCGTCGGCATCGGCCCCCTGGGGATTGAAACCACGCGCTGGAGCCCGCTGATGGAAAAATATCGCAAATACTGGAAAGAGGAAGGAAACATAGAAGACGAAGGCATGTTCTGGAAGCAAAAGAGCAATGCGGCATACAGCGTGGTGAATCTGTCCATGCAGTTTTACCGCACATGGGACAGGGACTTTGCCGCCGCGGCATATCCTTTCGTCAAACGCACCGCCGTATTTTGGGAGAATTACCTGAAGTACGAAGACGGGCAGTACACAGACTATAACGACGCGATCCACGAAGGCACCAGCGACCGCAAAAATCCCCTCCTGTCTTTGGGATTGATAAAATTAGTCATGCAAACGGCTGTCGACATGAGCGAACTGATTGGCACGGATACCGGCAAGCAGGACAAATGGAGACATATCCGCGATCATATCGCTCCCTATCCCCTGTTCGAGCGGAACGGCCAAACCGTTTTCCGCTACACCGAAGAGGGGACAGACTGGGTGGAAGGCAACACATTGGGCATCCAGCACATCTATCCCGGCGGGCAAATAGGGCTGGGCAGCGACCCGGAACTGCTTCGGGTAGCGTGGAACACCGTGCATGAGATGCAGCGATGGATAGACGGCAACGGAAGCAACAGCTTTTTCCCCGCAGCCGTCCGGGTGGGATACGACCCTGACAGCATCCTGTATCATCTGGAGCGTTATTCAAAACATACGTTTCCGAATGGATTCCAACTGAATAATCCTCACGGCATTGAAAACCTCAGCACCGTGCCCAATACCGTCAACGAAATGCTTTGCATGGGGCATCAGGACGTGGTGCGCCTTTTCCCTGTCTGGCCCCGCCACAAGGACGCCTCGTTCCACCGGATCAGAGTGGAAGGCGCTTTTTTAGTGTCGGGAAAACTGGCAAACGGAAATGTGTCGGACGTACAAATCCTGAGTGAACGGGGAAGGACGCTTCATCTGCTGAATCCATGGAAAAACCAAAAAGTAAGGGTAACGGAAGAAAATGCCGGAGAAACCGTTTATGAGGGAGATTCCATCCGGATAAACACAAAACCGGGAACGACCTACCGGTTCGCACCGGTTATATTGTAATTCATTTTACGTACGGCGTTTACCACGGACTTCCGGCTGTGTTTGCCAAAGACTCCGCTTAGCAATCTTCTGCCGAGATGATGGGCTTTCGCAAATGATTCGAATGTATCCGTCCTGAAGTCAAACCCATCCTGCCAGCAACTTCGCGGGGAGATATAACAGTAGGCGGCCTGCTCGAGATTGTCGTCATAGTCCTTGTTTTCCTTTATGATGGCGATGTTTTCCTTCGCCGGAGCCAGACAGACGATGTTCCTGCGCCGGCATTCCCGAATCAGCGGGGCAATAACAGCGTCGTACTTCTTGTGAATGTCCGTCAGGTCAAAATCCGTATATTCCGTTTCTCCGATCTTCTGAACAGGCCTCAGTTGCAAGATGTCCATTCCTTCCCCGGCAATGTCCCATATTTTCGCCAGCTCATCCATATTATCATTATTAATCGTATAATTGATACGCAACTTAAAGTCCGCATATTGTTTTTTCAGTTCAACAATATCCGCCAATAATTGCAGGAAACGGTCGAAACTGCCATTTGTCATCAGATATTCATAGGTTTCCCTTGTCAATCCGTGCGTTGAAAGCGTGATTTCGTTTAATCCGGCTTTTATCGCTTCCGTCAAATGTTCTTTTGTCAGCAGATTCCCGTTTGTAGTCAGCGATATGTAGGGGATTTTATATTGTTTGCCCAATGCGATGATTTTAGTCAGATCCTTGTGTAGCGTCGGTTCGGCGCCGCATCCGATTTGCAGCTTCAGCGCACGATGAAACAAGGCTTTGGCGATTAACCTGATGTCGTCGTAATGAAAGGCGCCCCGGAATATTTTCCGCCATTTTTCATCACTGAAATAACACATCTTGCAGCGGAAATTACAGGCCAGCACCGGGTCAAAAAATATGCCGATATATCTTTTTCCTGCCATGTGCAGCATCCAGATACCGAAGAGCCTGATCCGTTTGCTTTTTATCAGTGTGCCTAAACGCAGTATTTTATAAATATTTGCCATTATAATTCCAGCCCCCCCAACTATTTCGACTCAATCGATTTTACCTTGTTATTAACAGAATTGCAAGATTATTGAAACGAAGTGACAAATATAAGAAAAGAGGCGTGAACATGGATTATTTTTTTACAATCTTTACATTTAGAACAGGAAGAACATAGCTCCCGTCCCCCCAAAAATGGTTCCCGAGCGAAAAAAAATAGCTCTCGAGCGGGGAAAAATAGCTCCCGAGCCAAAAAAAATGGTTCCCGAGCGAAATCAGTAGAGAGGAAAGGCTCTCAAAACCGGGGACGACCTACCGGTT
>JAISRX010000090.1 GCA_031273395.1 Bacteroidales bacterium
GTATCGTTTGCAGGTTAATTGTCCTGAAAGGACAGATTTTCATAACCGCAGGTCTCTGACCTGCGGGCAACGAAAACCGGTAACACCGCCTGAAAGGCGGGACTTTGAAATAAAATTAAGTCCTGCCTTTTTCTCCCTTTGGTCGAAGAGCGTCAGTTCAGGCAGAAATAAGTATTTGTTGTGTCCGCAGGTCGCCCGCCTGCGGTTATGAAAATCAAGCCCTTCGGGCTAAACCGGCATACTTTATTTATTCCACGTTCATAGGAATGAAAAATAAAAAGGCGATAACGGTTGTGCCTGTCCCGTTCGGGACAAAATGTTGGTAGAACCGTCATGCTTCCATCCTCTCTCGCATAGCGCCCCGACAGGGGTTGCCTTTTGATAACCCCGTACAAGCGAAGCGAAGTGCGGGGCACGAAAACTCAAAACTCAACCGAATGCAGTATATACGTATAAGGGACTGCAACCCATTTATACCAAGGGCTTGCAACCCCTTGTCAGTAGTTCGGGGCATATATAAAGTTTCATCCCTGCGGAACCTTTTACGCATGCGGCAATTTAAAATGCCCCCGATTTAAGATTTAATCCCCTTTTCAAATCCTTTCATCGGATATTTGCCGTCATTCGTCGATTTGTTGTTGTCATGCTTCCGGGCGACGGATACTTTTGCGCAAAATATAAAATAGTAATGAACGGTCAAATGATGTATTTGGAAAAGAGCGGGAGAACGGCGCATATTCAGGCACGTAATTTGTGTAGGGACAGTTGTTCGCCGCTTCCCGAAATATTTTTTTTGAAAAACAGGAAAACTATTTTCGTTTATCAAGTTTTCTATCTATCTTTGCACCGGATTTTTAAAATAGAGATGATCAAAGAGCGTATTATAGCGGTGTCGGCGGAATTATTCATGCAGTATGGGGTGAGAACCACCACGATGGACGATATTGCCCGGCACATGGGTATTTCAAAACGCACCATATACGAAAATTTCAAGAACAAGGAAGATATTTTGACCGCCTGCATCAGCAGTTTTTACGAAGAAGGCAAAAGAGAGATCGACCATGTACTGGAAACTACGGACAATGTGGTGGAAGCGGTGGTGATCATGCTCAGGAAAGGTACGGAACAGGCACGGAAACAGCGCTATTTCATCATGGAGGACATCCGGAAATACGCTCCCGAAGTGTATCAGCATCATTTGATGAACAAACATGCGGAACAGCAAAAAAGGATGGAGGATATGGTGAGACAGGGAATACGGGAAGGGGTTTTCCGCAGCGACCTGAATCCGGAAATCATCGCCATTGTGTTTGCACAGCAGTCGGAAGGGCTTACTTTGAACAACCGGAATTTTGACAGGTTTTCGGTTTTTGAACTCTTTGAAAACATGATATTGCTGTATTTGCGCGGGCTTTGTACGCCGAAAGGTCTCGAAATTTTAAACGGGACATTATCAAAAAATTCAGTTAATTTATAATACATAATATATAAGGTATCCATGAAAATTAGATTTAAGCAAATCATCTCCTGTATGGCAGTCGCCGGTATGGCGCTTGCCGCTCATGCCCGGGAAGGGCAGGAACCGCAGGGTCAACCGCAACCGCAGGAACAGCAGGGAACAGTTTCAGGAAATTCTATGCTGCAACTTACCCTGAAGGAAGCGCAGGAACATGCTTTACTGCACAATAAGAACATCCTGAACGCCGGTCTGGCTGTCTCCGAAGCGCAGAAAAAGGTGTGGGAAAGCATTTCGGCAGGGTTGCCGCAAGTGAATGCCACGCTGGATTATCAGAACATGATGGGCTTTAAGATGAACTTCGCCGGAATGTCCATTGCGATGGAACCCACCAGCACGTTTCAGGCGCAGGTGACGCAGCTGCTCTTCAACGGAAGTTACTGGACGGGCATCAAGATGGCAAAAATCGGTGAAGAAATGTCGGAAACGATGCGGCAGCAAAGCGAGCTGGACATCAAACAGCAAGTCCGTTCGGCATACCTGAGCATATTGGTGACGCAGGAAAACAGGGCGATCCTCGAAAAAAGCCTCGCCGATATGGAAACCCTTGCCAAAAGCACTGCCGACATGGTAAAAATAGGCGTGGCGGAGCAGACCGACGCCGACCAGCTGACCGTGCAGGTGGCTTCGGTGATGAACAACATCAAAATGGTGGAGAGAGGCCTCGAACTGGCATATAACCTGTTGCGATTTCATCTGGGGGTGGACATGAACACGACGGTGGTACTGAAAGACAGCCTGAACAGCCTGATGAGCGAAACCGCAGTGCAGGCGACGCTCGGAACGCCTTTCGAGCCGGACAACAATTACAGCGTCCGGTTGCTCGACAAACAAACCGAGCTTGCCCGGAAGCAGATGCAACTGGAGCAGACTTCGGTACTGCCCAGCATCGGCTTGTTCTACAATTACACGTACAAGTTAAAGGCTTCGACCTTCGACATGACGCCCCAGAACATTATCGGATTGCAGGCAAGCATCCCCATTTTTGCCTCCGGCAGCCGTCATTCTAAAATTCAGCAGGCAAAAATAGGCGTGGAAACGGCGCAAAACAACAGGGATTTGGCGACCGAACAGTTATTATTGCAGGAAAAGCAATTGAGGTTCAACCTGAACAACGCCCTCGAAACGCTTCATCTCCAGAAAGAGACGCTGACCGTGTCGCAACGGGTGCTGGAAAGCGTCTTAAGGAAATTCCGGCAGGGAGTGTCGTCAAGTCTTGACGTGACCACTGCCAACACAAGCCTCCTGCAGGCGCAGGGCAATTACATATCGGCGGTGAACGACGTGGCGACCGCCCTAACCGAACTCGAAAAATTATTGAACACCCTGTAGCACGGCATGACGACAGCTTTCCCGCTCATGCGGATGACCGTCCGCAGCGGCAGGGACAGGGCAGAGTTGGGTTTGCTCGGCGCGAAAGGCATGCGAACCGTTTAAAATCAAAAATAACAGTAAAATCAAGAATTAAAAATCGAAAATTAAAAGTCAGAAATAATGAAAGCAGTTCATAGAGTAGTGAAGTTTGGAGGAATGATCCATCACCGGTTGCCAATTGCCGGCGGCATGCTGGCGGTTTTCCTGTCCGCCTGCGGCGGCGGCGGGGAACAAACGCCTGCGGCGGCAACCGCGGAAGAAAATGCCAAAGTGTTGGTGAAAGTAGAGAAAGTCATCGAGCAACCGGTGGAGCAGTTGATTGAACTGACCGGCAACGTGCAGGCGTTCAAGAGTAACGATATTGCCACGACCATACCGGGGCGCATCGACAACATACTGGTGGAAGTGGGCGACCGCGTCCAAAAGGGGCAAACGCTGGTGCAGATGGACCGCACCAATCTTTTGCAGGCAAAAATACAGTTGCAGAACGCCGAAAGGGAACTTGCGCGGGTAGATACGCTTTACCGTTTGGGAAGCGCCACCCAGCAACAGTTTGACCAGTTGAACACGCAGGTGGACGTGGCGCGCGAAGCGTTGCGCAACCTCGAAGAAAATACCACCCTGCTCTCGCCGATCGACGGGGTGGTGACCGCGCGCAACTTCGACCCGAAAAACATTTACCCCGGCTCGCCCCCCATCCTGAACGTGATGCAGATTTCGCCCGTGAAGGTGATCATCAACATTTCGGAATCCTATTTTCCGAGAGTGAAAAACGGAATGGAAGTGAAGGTACGTCTGGAAGTGTATCCCGACAAGGTATTCATCGGAAGAATATCCCTCATCTATCCTGTCATCAACCAGTCGACGCGAACATTTGAGGTGGAGGTCAGCATCCCCAACGGCGACATGACCCTTCGCCCCGGAATGTTTTCCCGCGTGGAACTCAATTTCGGCACCGTCGACAATGTAGTGGTTCCCGACAGGGCAATCATCAAGCAGATGGGCACCAACAACAAATTCATCTTTGTGGTGGAAAACGGAGTGGCATACCAGAAGAAAGTGGAAACGGGACGCCGCGTGGGAACCACCTACGAACTGCTCTCGGGAGTGGACAACGGAGCTACCGTGGTGGTGGAAGGACAGTCCAAACTGCTGGACGGAACGGAAGTAAAAATAATTGAGAATTGATCGCCGAATAATGAGTATGGACGCCATAAACGGGAAAACCGGAGGACGGAAACCGGATTTGCATGACGGGAACTCCTGTTTGCATCGCAGGAATTGTAATTTTCATGACAGGAATTGTAATTTACACGACAGAAATTACGATTTTCATGACAGGAATTACGATTTTCATGACAGGAATTGTAATTTTCATGACAGGAATTACGATTTGTATCTCGGAAGTTTCGATTTGCATGTCCGGAACTCCCGCTTTGATCCGTATCCGACGGAAGGAAACGAACGGAACACCCCATTTATGCGCCGCAGTTTTCCACGGAAGCATCGAAAATTAAATATGCAGTAATCAAAAATTTAAAATCAAGAATCGAAGATGAAATTATACGAAGTAGCAGTCAAAAAGCCCGTCAGTACCATTCTGATATTTGTCGGGATCATCGTGTTCGGGCTTTTCTCCCTCAGCAAGCTGTCCATCGACCTGTATCCCGACATGGAACTGAACATGGTAATGGTGTTCACCACCTATCCGGGGGCAAGCGCGGAAGACATCGAAACCAACGTTACCCGCGTGCTTGAGGACGGGCTAAGCACCGTTTCCAACCTGAAGGAACTCACGTCGGTGTCGCGCGACAACATGTCGATGATCACCATCGAGTTTACCTGGGGCACCAACACGGACGAAGCCACCAACGACGTGCGCGACAAGCTCGACCTCGTGAAGTCGTACCTGCCCGATGATGTGGAAAATCCCATCATTTTCAAGTTCAGCATGGACATGATCCCCGTGATTATCCTTTCGGCTTCGGCAAAAGAAAGCTCCGACGCGCTGTACAAGATACTCGACGACCGCGTTGCCAATCCGCTCAACCGCATCAACGGCGTGGGGACGGTATCCGTTCAGGGCGCGCCGCAACGTCAGGTGCACGTGAATGTCGATCCGCAAAAACTCGAAGCCTACAACCTTACGGTGGAACAGATCGGGAGCGTCATCGCCGCGGAAAACCTGAACATGCCGGCGGGCAATTTCGACATCGGCTCCAACACCTATTCGCTGCGCATCGACGGCGAATTTAAGGTAAGCGACGAACTGAAAAACATCGTGGTGGGGTCGCATGGCGGACGGAACATCTACATGTCCGACGTGGCGACGGTGAAGGACACCCTCGAAGAACGCTCGCAGGAAAGCTACACCAACGGCGTAAGGTCGGCAACCGTGGTAGTGCAGAAGCAGTCGGGCGCCAATTCGGTGGACATCGCCGAAAAGGTCATCGCTTCCATGCCCGAACTGCAGAAAACACTGCCCGCCGACGTGAAACTGGACATCATCATGGACACCTCGGAAAACATCGTCAACAGCATCAAGAGTCTTACCGAAACAGTGCTGCTGGCGTTCATCTTCGTGATGATCGTAGTGCTTTTCTTCCTGGGTCGCTGGCGGGCGTCCGTGATCATCATCATCACCATTCCCATTTCGCTGGTGGCTTCATTCATCTACCTGATGATTTCGGGAAACACCATCAACATCATATCGCTCAGTTCGCTCAGCATTGCCATCGGCATGGTGGTGGACGACGCCATTGTGGTGCTGGAAAACATCACCTCGCACGTGGAACGGGGCAGCCGCCCGCGTGACGCCGCCATATACGCCACCAACGAAGTGGCGGTAGCCGTGATTGCCTCCACGCTCACCATCATAGCCGTGTTCCTGCCCTTTACCATGATGACGGGCTTGGCGGGAATGATGTTCAAGCAACTTGGCTGGATGGTGACCATCATCATCGTCATGTCGGTGGTCTGCGCGCTGACCCTCACCCCGATGATGTCCGCCTACATCCTGCGGCACAACTCCAAAGCGCGGGAAGCAGGATGGTATTTGCCGATTGCACGGATGCTCGCGCGTCTGGACAATTTCTACGAAAGGGCGCTCACCTGGGCGGTACGCCACCGGACAGCCGTCCTTGTGTCGGCGGTAGTGATCTTCGTGTCGAGCCTGTTTATCTCGGTCGGTTCGGAATTTATTCCCGCTTCGGACAACGCAATGATCGAAGCCAACATAGAGTTGCCCATCGGCACCCGCACGGAAATAGCCAAGGAAACAGCCCTGAACATACAGCAGCGCTTCAGGGAGGATTTCCCCGAACTGCGCATCATCAACTACATGGTGGGCGCGGCAGGTTCCAGCAGCAGTTCGTTTGCCGCCATGTCCGACAACGGCACCAACATCATTACCATGCGCTACCGGCTGGACAGCTACGAAACGCGCGAACGCGACATCTTCCTGATAGCCGACCTGATGCGCCGCTACATTGAAACGCAGCCCGGAATCACCAAGTTTCAGGTAACGCCCGGCGGCAACAGCGGCGGCGGTTTCGGCGGCGCAAGCACGGTGGACGTGGAAATCTACGGATACAGCCTCGAACAGACAGACCGGCTCGCCGCCGAAATCAGGAGAAAAATGGGCAATGTGGCGGGTTTCCGCGACATACGCATCGACCGCGAAGAGTACCGCCCCGAATACCAGATTAATTTCGACCGCGAAAAACTCGCCATCTACGGGCTGAACATGGCAACGGCTTCCAACTTTGTGCGCAACCGCATCAACGGGCTTACGGCTTCCCGCTTCCGCGAAGACGGGGAAGAATACGACATCATTGTCCGCTACGAGGAAGGCTTCCGCCAGTCCATCGAAGACATCGAGAACATCATGGTGTACAACAGTCAGGGACAAGCCATCCGCGTGCGCGAACTCGGCAGGGTGGTGGAACGTTTCGCCCCGCCGAGCATCAACCGGCAAAACCGCGAACGCATCGTGAAGGTGCAGGGTTCGGTGTACGGCGCGGCGCTGAGCGAAGTGGTCGCCGGCGTGAACGAACAGCTTGCCGGTATCGACATTCCGGACGGCATCGGCATTAAAATCGGCGGTTCGCTCGAAGACCAGCAGGAATCATTCGGCGACATCATCCTGCTGATGCTCCTGATCATCGTACTGGTGTACATCGTGATGGCAACGCAGTTCGAATCGTTCAAAAGCCCCTTCATCATCATGCTGGCGCTGCCCTTTGCCTTCACGGGCGTTATTCTGGCTTTGAAAATTGCCGGCGCCACGTGGAACATGCTGTCGATGATCGGAGCGGTGATGCTGATCGGTATTGTGGTGAAAAACGGCATCGTGCTGATTGACTATATCAACCTGAACCGCGAGCGCGGCGCCTCACTGACGCAGGCAGTCATTGCCGGCGGCAAGTCGAGGTTGCGCCCAGTGCTGATGACCACGCTCACCACCATTCTGGGGATGCTCCCCATGGCTTTGAGGCTGGGCGAAGGAGCCGAACTCTGGCAACCGATGGGCATAGCCATCATCGGCGGATTGACCATATCGACCATCCTCACCCTGATAGTAATACCGGTGGTATATACACTCTTCGGCGCAGGGGACATCAAAAAGGAACGCAAACGGCTGGCAAAACAGTTCGGAAATTAAAAAATTCAGGGACAAAATGACAACAATTCCGGCGTCTTTCGGGTTAATTATACGCATGACTTGCGGTAGCCGGACGTCTCCGCGTATGCCCGGAAGACTCCCCTGCCGGCGGAGGAAGGGACGCCATGAGCGGGAAACCGCCATGCCGGAGGAAAAGATGCGGATAAAATTTTCGGATGATGTTGACGTCATCCCCGAATCAATCATCAATAACCAAGTAATCAATATTCAGTAATCATGAAAGCAGTTTTTATTTCATATAATCAGGCGCACACGGAGCAGGTGCAAATCATTCTGGACAGGTATCAGGTGCGGGGTTTTACCCGCTGGAACCACGTGATGGGACGCGGCAGCGACAAAGGCGAACCGCATTACGGCAGCCATGCCTGGCCCGGCATGAACGTGGCGGTGCTTGCCGTGGTGGACGACGAAAAAGTACCCGTCCTGCTGGAAGCCCTTAACAAACTGGACGAAAGCGCCGAGCAACAGGGCTTGAGAACCTTCGTGTGGACAGTTGACAATTAAAAATCATAGTAGTAGAACAATTAAAAATAATCAAAATCAAAATGAACAAACGTATCTTGGGCTGCATGGCAGCCGTGTTTTTAACTTTTGGCGCAACGACGGCGCAGAACGTCCAGTTCGGGTTGCGGGCAGGGCTTAACCTCCCCAACATCACCGGCGGCGGCAACAATACTCCGGTGAGCGAAGGCTATGCGTCGCGGCTGGCGGCGGGAGCGGGCGTCTTTAGCGAAGTGCGGCTGAGCGACAGGTGGTCGGCGCGTTTCGGCGTGGAATACAGCGGACAGGGCGGAAAAAAGGACGGGCTGCAAGCCATGCCCACCTCAAGGTTAATCAACGAATTGACCGGCAGCATGGCAGGCATAGGCTCAAGCCCCGACCTCAGTATTCTTCAGCCGTTGCTGGAGATGGCAAAGAACATGCCTTATTTTTACGCCAATATCAACAATACCGTGAAATTCGATTATGTGATGATTCCCTTGCTGGCACAGTACAATATCGGATTGGGAGAGTCGCCGTGGAGCGTTTATGTCAATGCGGGACCTTTCGTGTCGTTTCTGGTTTCGGGCAAGCAGGTTTCGGAAGGAAACACCCGTTTGTATGCCGACGCATCGGGACGAACACCGCTATGGGATACCTTACCCCTCGAAGCGCAAACGGCGATCGGCACCGCACTGCCGGAGGTGCAACAAGCCTTGGAAGCCGAACGTTCCCTCGGCACAACCAACATCACCGGCGAGATGAAAAGCACCAACTTCGGCGTCACGGGCAACGTGGGCATACGCTATCAGTGCGGTCGCAGTTGCTTCCTGCTTGAAGGGGGAGGAAATTACGGGCTGATCACCGTGCAGCAGGACGACACCAACGGCAGCAACCGTCTGGGCGCAGCCTCAGTGATGCTCGGCTATGCGTTCTCGTTTTTTTGACCCCCGCACAATAGCAAAAACAGTAAGGGCGCGCCGTGTGTGCGCCCTTGTTGCGATGCGAAAACAGTCAGTCTCATTGGCGGTTTTTTCTTTTGCGCGGGCAACCCTGCGGGACTTTTGATACATGCGACAAATTGAACGGCGAAGCCCTCATCGAAGGTAAATGCACCCTTTCTATTCGACCCTATCGGGATCGTACAACAGAGAGGGACATTTTTTCCATGAACATTTGACCTTTTCGAGGTCGAACTGCATATCCGTTATGAGTTTTTTATTTTTCATTCCTGAATACTTTTCACTGGGTGTACGACAAAAATCCCATCGTCGATAACCTCGCTCCAAACTTCGCTTTCGATTTTGCTTGTGTGGGGCAATCGAAGGATTTTTGTAAACTACTCGTTGCGAAGGTGTTTGCGGCGTCACAAACCGGATCACAAAACATTTCGGAGGGGTTTGCAGCGTCACAAACCGGATTACAAAACTTTTCGAAGGTGTTTGCAGCCTTGCAAACCCCTTTACAAAACATTTCGGAGGTGTTTGCAGCTCTGCAAAAACCCCTCTACAAAGCATTTCGAAGGTGTTTGCAACTCTGCAAACACCTCTGCAAAACATTTCGAAGGTGTTTGCAGCTCTGCAAACCCCTCTGCAAAACATTTTGAATCGGTTTGTGACGCTACAACAGGGAGTTTTGTCGTACACCCATTATGAATTATGAACTATAAACGATGTAATTTCTTTTCCCTTAAAGACCTTAAAGGAAGACACCCCCCGTTCGGCGTAGCGTCATTGCGAGATGTAAGCCGAAGCAATCCAGAAAAGTATGGCGTAGCTGTCATTACGACGGCACAAGTCGGAAGCAATCCGGAAATAGAGTTATTTTATACTTTATTTTTCTGGATTGCTTCGGCTTACGCCTCGCAATGACGACAAGCGCAGTCATTGCTACGGCGCAGCCGGAAATAACAGCACCTCAAAAAAAGATTTAGCCAAAAAATCAAGTTTTTAGGGAACTCCTAAAAACTGCTTTTTCGGCGTTCGACTTCAATTTTTAAATCCTCATTTACAATTAGTAAACTCCGGTTTAAAAATCTTGTCTGCCTTGAAAAAT
>JAISRX010000191.1 GCA_031273395.1 Bacteroidales bacterium
TCTTTGACAGCCTGCCCCGCAAAGACCGAAACGCCCGGTCATTATGACAGGTTATTTGTTCCGCGTTCCTAAAATGAATAAAACAGCGTTGCCTGAACGGTAATGCCTTGCGGGGTATATGTCTGTTTGGCAAAGACGGTGGCTACCTGTTGCCGGTTGTTCAGGATATTTTGAGCGGCAATGCGTATGTCGAAGCCTTTGAAAATACCTTCGCAGGTGAGCGCGGCGTCAAGATAAACCTGACGGTTGACGTAGAAAAAGTCGAAAACCGTAGTTGTCGCCTCCGGATCGGCGGCTGTAGGGGCGGGTACTTCACGGCTGTGGTCGTAGTTGGTGGCGGGTTGCCTCGTGAAATAATTCATTTTGGGCGAGAAATACCATTTGTCGAAAAACCGGAAGTCGACGCCCGCATTTCCGCTGAATTGAGGAACGGCAATCATTTGTCCCCTGTCGTTTACCGTTACGGAGGTAGGTATATCGGCTCCGTCCTCGTATGCCGGAAGCGCCGCCGTTTGCCGGAAGTCGGTTTTGTTGTACGTGGCGTTTGCCCATGCCGATATGTTGGGGGTAAAGTTGGTTTTCCATGTCGCCTCGATGCCCCATCCGGAAAAATCGCCTACGTTCATGAAGGGAGAAAACCAGGTAATGAAATTTTTCATGTACTGATAATATCCGACCAGCGAAAGTCTTGTATTGCCGGCGATGTATATGTTTTCGCTTTCCACGGTGATTAACCGTTCCGGCTTGGTCACCATCCGTCCTTTCCTGTCGGGGTTGCTTTGATCCCACACGTTCAGGTGGCTGGCGCGCGCCGAAGGATAACGGGTGGCTGTATTGAACATCAGCTTGGTGGTAAAATTCAACAATGGGCTGTATATTACGGCAAAACGGGGACTGACCGCTATTTTTCCGCCTTCCAGCACCGAATGGTAATCCGCCCGAACGGCGCCCACCAGTTTGATGTTGTCGGATACATGATACTTGTCGGAAAAATACCCGCCGATGTTCCATAAGCCGGTATCGGGAATTAACGGGAAAAGAAGCGTTTCGGTGCTGCTTCGCCTGTCGTACACCCAATTGTTGCGCTCCTGACAGTAGCCCGTTTGCAAGCCCGCCTGCAGAAAATTCCGTTTGGTGGTGTGATGTATGCCCGCTTCCGTTTTGTAAACGTTTTCCGACATGGTGAGATTGTTGGGCTGAACGGTTTGCTTGCTGTCGAAACTTGCCGAGAAACGAAATCCCAGTTGATCGCTCAATTTGCTTTCGTGTTTGACCGTCACGGAATTGATATAGTCCTGATTGCGCAGTTTTTCGCGTTCATCGAGGCTGATGGCGCCTGCCCACCCGATGCGCGAAGTGGAATAGTTGAAGGAGGAAATGCCCAGCGACCACCCTTCGTACTGCCCGGACGCCGTCAGGAAGAAACTCGGGTAGATGCGCTGCGGCATGGTGCTGTTCGCCCGTGCCAGCTGATTGAAAGCAACATCGGGATTGAAGGAAACGCCGCCTTCTTTGTAGGCGTTCCAGCCTTCGCGCTGCATCCCCGTGAAGGAAAAGGTGATGCTTTTGTCGGCGTCCCACACTTTGCCCATGCTGGCGTTTACCGCATATTCTTCGGGAACGCCCGCCGTAACGCTGATTTCGTTGGCGTATGCCTTGCGGGCAATCATGTTGACGATGGCAACGAGACTCTCTGCGCCGTAAAGCACGGAGCCGGGACCTGCAATGATTTCAATGCGTTCGATATGGCTCAGGTTGATGGGGCTGTTCAGGATGTCGGGTTCGGACATCTGGTTGATGCGGTGCCCGTCGAGCATGAAACTGATTTTTTCGTTGTCGTTCGGGGCGATGCCGCGCACCTGGGCTACATACTGTACATCCTTCATGAACACGCCGAAACCGGGGACGCTAATCAGCGCCTCGCGCAAATTCCTGTAACCGCGGTGTCTGATCTCTTCGCGGGTGATCACGTGCATCACATTGGGGGCTTCTTCCTTCAGTTCTTCGGCGCGAGAGGAGGTACTGACCATTTCGTACAGCTCGTCAACGGAAATGCCGGCTATTTCGGACAACCGGATGATTTCCTCAAGGGAAAACCGGTACAGTTCGTCGGCAGTTAAAGCGGAAACGTCAGCCCTGCTCATTTCCGAAACAGGCTTCGACTGTGCATAAACGCCGCAACAGGCGCTGATGAACAAGATAACCCAACAGCTGATTTTCATATTTCTTTTGTATATCGGTAAAAACATAATTTCTATCGTGGAACATTCGTATCATCCACTGATTCCAGTTCCGGAACTTTGCGCGTGGTTGATTCGTCATAGACAATGCCCAGATTGAGCAACGTCTTGCTCAATTTCAGGTTTTTTTTCTCTATTTGCTTCGGTTTCAGTTCAAATTGCAATTTCCCTCCGGTCTGCGACAGGTTGATGTCCGTCCCTCCGGCAATCAATCCCCGCTTCTCCGTAATGATCAGCGTCGGCTTGCCGGAAAGATATTTCCCGACGGCTTCGAGCAGACTGCTTTGCTGTGCCGGAACATACAGAATATGACATTTTTTTATTCCCGATATGTTGCTTACCTGAATTACTTCTATGGTTTGGTTGCCTGCCTGTTTTCCCTTTACGTTATGCTGCAACTCGGCGTACATGGGCGAAGTGCCCAGCACGGAAATCACAAAATCCCCTTCCCTGTAGTTGTCCGGCCATTCGATATATTTGGTGAAATTAAACACAAACAATGATTTAAATCGTTCATTTTGTGAATATGCCACGATATTAACGCACAAGAACAGACCTAAAACAAAAATTCTCATGGATTTGACGTCTCTTATTTTGCGCAAATGTACGATCTTTGTTCCTGTTAACCAAATATTTTTATGGAACATAAAACCATATACGTCAAATTTCCTGTTGAACCGGCTGATTACAGGCGTTTTTCCGATCAATTATTTTCTTCGACTTTTTTGCCGAGGTACAGCGTGCAAATACCCGCGGACAGTTTTTGGTAACTGACCTCGGAAAAACCGTTCTTCCTCAATATGTCTGCCATTTTCCCGTTTTGCGGAAATGCGCCGACAGACTTCGGCAAATAGCGATACGCCGCCCTGTTGCGGGCGATGCATTGTCCAACCAGCGGGATGATACGGGAATAAATCAAATAAGCCTGTTTCAGCGGGAAATGTTCGGGAGTGGAGAGTTCCAAAATCATCAGTTTGCCTCCGGGACGCAACGTCCGGTAAATTTCCCGCAACCCCGCGTCCATATCTTCAAAATTACGGATACCGAAAGCCATGACCGCCGCATCGAAAGAAGCGGTTGCCAATTGCAGGGCGGCGCCATCCTGCCGTTGAAAGTCGATGGTTCCCGACAAACCTGCACGGGCTGCCTTTTCCCGTCCGATACGCATCATTTTTTCGGAAAGATCAACGGCAAGCACCTTTTCGGGATGCAGCAGGCGGCAGGCTTCCATTGCCAGGTCGCCCGTTCCGGTGGCGACGTCCAATATCCTTTGCGGCGCGAGGTCTTTCAACGCCATGACGCCTTTTCGCCGCCAGTAGCGATCGATGCCCAGCGACAGGGCGTGATTCAGTAAATCGTACCTGCCGGCAATTTCGTCAAACATCCGCTCTATCTGTACGCCTTTGGGAACGCCGGAATTGGCATGCGGCGCTATTTTCTCTACCCTGTAAACCATATCGTGAGTGCAATGAGGTTGTTACGGCGGCAAAATTACAACAGTTTTCGTATCTTTGTACCCAATTTGATAACGATGACAAGGAAAAATTCATTGAGGGCATGGATTTCGGCAGCCCGTCCCAGAACATTGCCGGCGGCGGCGACGCCCGTCCTTACGGCTTGCGCGCTGGCATACCGCGATGGAGTGTTGCGCCCGGCGCCTGCAATCATCTGCCTGATATTTGCAGTGTCGGCGCAAATCGTTTCCAACTTTGCCAACGATTATTTCGATTACGCGAAAGGCGTCGATAACAAAGACCGTTCAGGTCCCAGGCGAGCGGTAGCCGAAGGATGGATAGCGCCCAAAACCATGTTGCGCGCCACGGCGGGACTGCTTGCTGCGGACATGGCGCTCGGTTTGTCGCTGGTGTGGTACGGCGGATGGGCTTTGATCCCGGTGGGGATCGCCATTGCGCTGGTTGCCGTCGCCTATTCGGGCGGCGCTTATCCCCTGTCGCATCACGGATGGGGCGATCTGTGCGTGTTTGTATTTTTCGGTATTGTCCCCGTCGGGTTTGCCTACTACGTGCAAGCATTGCGGTGGACAATGCCGGCTACCCTCTGCGGCGCGGCTATGGGACTGGTAAACATCAATATTTTAGTGGCTAACAACTACCGCGACAGATTTACGGACGCCGCCACCGGAAAACGTACCACCGTTGTGCTGTTCGGCGAAAAATTCGGGCGCCGGTTTTATTTGTTCAACGGCATCATCGCCGTGCTTTGCTGCCTGTATCTCCCGACGGAAAAAACATGGACGGCTTTCCTGCCCATGATCTATCTGTTTTTTCATGTGGCAACATGGCGCGAAATGGTCAAAACAGGCAGCGGAAAGCAATTAACGGGCATATTGGGAAAAACGGCGCGCAATGTATTGATCTTCGGACTCCTGCTGGCTATTGAACTGGTGATGAATTAGGAATAGTCGATTTATTTGAAACGTCTGCAACAGGAAAATACCCTCGAAACACGGGTTAATTCTTTTTTTGAGGCGCTATTGGCTTCATCAAATGTGGTTTCATGTTCCGTTAGGGACGGCGTCATGCGTCATTGCGGACGGAGCGCAGCCTAACCTGTGGACACGAATACCGCATCCTGTACTGCAAGTCCCGTGCGGGACGACACTTTATTAACCGTAAATCCCGCTTCGATTCACCTCCGGTTTGCAATGGCGTTAACCGGTTCCACCTCCGTCATTTCCGTCTGTTTGATTGTACACTGCATTCGGTTGAGTTTTGAGTTTTCGTACCCCGCACTGCGCTTCGCTTGTACGGGGTACGACAGGCTAAAAAACACAAGACTATAACCGAGTGCAGTATATCAGCAGGAACTCGCAATGACGTGATAATGCCATCATTATTTTTGCCGCTTCCTTTGTAAAAATTAAAACAATAAAACATATCTTTGCATTTCATTTTTTCATATCACATTCGCTTATGCCGAAAAGCAGGAAAAAGGCAAAGAAACAAATACCCCGTCTGGGGGGAGAATGGTCGATCAAGATGTCGAAGAACTATTTTGACCAGTGTTATGCAGTGGTTCGGAAAATGCTTCGCCACGCGGGTCTTGATCCGGGGTTGCTTGACGGGCTTACCAAGCGGCAGAAGCAAGACCTTTGCCGGTTTGGGATGGAATATCCCCGCGTCCGTCCGGAACCGGGGCATTCCGTGCCGCGCCAGTACGTGCGATATACCCAGAATACCCTGGTGCATCAGCTGAACACCCGCTTTTTCGATGAATCGCTTGGGCTTACCCACAAGGACATGTGCATCTACGGGCTGTCTTTCATCTACGCCGTGCAGGAGACCTGCGAAAAACAGACCTTTCCGCCGCCGCAGCATGAAATCATCGCCCGGCTGGACGCCGCTTTTACGGAGCAGGACATGGTACGCAAAACATACATGTACATTATTGGCTGCATCAAGCAAAGCCTGTGGCTGTTTTCGCAACCCAATTTCCGGGTGTACGGCTTCACGATGGAAGTAAAAGCGGTACATGCGCCCTGGATGTCCATCTGCATCTCCATTGTGGAACACAAATGCCGTACCAGGCACTTCTCCTGCCATAACGAGCGGCATACGGGATACCTGCTGGCAATGGGACAATCCTTGGGGGAGGAATACCGTCCGGCGACGATCTCCCTGAAAAAAATCTACCCGAACGCAAAACGGGACAGACAATTGAACATATATATACAGGCGCACGCCATCCATCGCTTTAAGGAACGCATCAACACGGTGTTTCCCATCATGCGCAACCAGTTTTTTCTCATATCCCTCATGCTTGAACAGCAGGTGGTGCAGGGAGCCGGAGGACATCCGCTGATTGCCTGCATCACTCCGAACAGGGAAATCATCGGATACTTTGCCTTCACCATTGAGAACGACAATCTTTTCGTGCTGACCCTCCTGCCGCTGCTAAGTCCCGACGTGCCGGAAGGTAGCGTATGCTGCGAGCGGCTGAACATCACTACCGAAGATATGAAGTACCTCGGAATGGACAAACTGAGTTTTTTTTATGATGTGGATTTCGACCGGATACCCGTACTGAAAAAAGTACTGATAGAAGAACTCGGATTGGGATACATCCGCAACATTTACCACAGCTTTAAAAGCGATCGTGATTTCGACGAAAAGAAAACGCTCTTCGTGAAGAATTTTTTTCGCAATCTGGAAGAGCCGCCCGTCGAATTGACCGTCCCGGACGAAACGGTTGAATGACGGACGCTCCGGAAGCGTGATGGCGAGTCCCTGTATTCCGGGCATAAGCTACCGGCAGGGTGCGGTATCCCGTTAAGGTCGGAGGGAGGCGAAACCCGCCGTTTCCTCCCGTTTGTGGTTTAAAATATAACCGTTTGCAATAACGCTGACGGCTACCTCATTGCGAGCGAATCGGAGCAATCCGGAGAAAATATGACGTACAAAAGCATGTCGCGTAAAATATAATATTACTTTTGTACCGGAAAAATAAATGTAAAATAACGTATCATTAATGGCAAAAGGCGAAAAAGCAGCAAAAACCGCAGAGACGCGGCAGAAAGGAAAACTTGTTCGGGTGGTGACCGACGAGCGATTCAAAATGATTATGGCATTCCTCTTCACAGGCATTGCCGTTTTCATGACCGTGGCTTTTGTGTCCTATCTCTTCACGTGGAAAAGCGACCAGAGTTTTGAATTTTCGGGGGCGCTTTCCGGACCGTCCGTCAAGAACTGGGCGGGAAAACTCGGCGCATGGGCTTCCAATAAAATGATGTGGAAAGGCTTTGGCATTTCCGCTCTTTTCATCCCCCTGATGCTGCTGGTAACGGGGTTTCGCCTGTTGAAAGTAAAGCTGTTGCCGCTGGGATGGACTTTCAGGACGTCTCTGGTGGGGCTGGCGCTTTTTTCGCTGCTGCTGAGCTTTGTTTCCGGCGAAACGGGCGGATTTCTCGGCAACGGATTAGGCGGCGCGCACGGGATTGAGATGGTCAAATGGTTCGAATCGCTTCTGGGAACTTTCGGGACAGGCATGCTCCTGCTGTTGCTCACCTTTGCCTTCTTCACCTTCAGCTTTGCCGGTTTTTTCGGATGGTTCACCGCAACGATGCAGCAGTTGATCGCCCGACGAAAAGGCAAGCCCGCCGCCGCGCGCAAGCCGGCAAAACCTGCCGCCGCGCCGTCCGCGGAGGATCGGGACGACGATGACGACGGCGACGGGGAGGAAACGGCGGGGGACTACGCGCCGGATCACCGCGAATTGCCGCCCGATGACGATATAGAGTTCCAGATTGCCGACAGCAAGTCCGATGAAGACGCTCCGGAAGCGCCTCGCGGGGACGGCGGCATTGAACTGACCGTGGAACCGCAGCCGCAAACGGACGACATGCCGGAAACGGGCAGCGCGCAGGAAGCGCCTTACGATCTGTCCGAACTGGGCAAATACGATCCGACGCTGGACTTGTCGCACTACAAAATGCCGCCGCTGGAACTGCTGAAGGATCACAAGTCGGACAATTCGGAAGTAAGCAACGACGAACTGATCAGCAACAAGAACAGAATCGTGGAAACGCTGGCAAACTACAAGATACAGATCGACAAGATCAAAGCCACCATCGGACCCACCGTTACCCTGTATGAAATCGTTCCGGCGCCGGGAGTGCGCATTTCAAAAATCAAAAACCTCGAAGACGACATTGCCCTGAGCCTTTCCGCGCTGGGTATCCGCATCATTGCCCCGATGCCGGGGAAAGGCACCATCGGGATAGAAGTGCCGAACCTGAACCCGGAAATCGTTTCCATGCGCTCGGTCATCGCTTCGCGCCGTTTTCAGGAAACTTCCATGGATTTGCCCATCGCTCTGGGAAAAACCATTGCCAACGAAACCTTCGTGTTCGACCTCACCCGAATGCCGCACCTGCTGGTTGCCGGATCAACGGGACAGGGAAAGTCCGTCGGGCTGAACGCGATCATCTCTTCCATTCTCTACAAAAAACATCCTTCGCAGGTAAAATTAGTGATGGTCGATCCAAAATCGGTAGAATTTTCTCCATACGAAAAAATAGAACGGCATTTCCTTGCCAAACTGCCCGACTCGGAAGAAGCCATCATCACCGATACGCAAAAGGTGATCCACACCATCAACTCGCTGTGCATCGAAATGGACACGCGCTACAGCCTGCTGAAAGATGCGCAGGTGCGCAACATCAAGGAATACAACAACAAGTTTATCGAACGCAGGCTGAACCCGAATCTGGGACACCGCTTCCTGCCGTACATCGTTCTGGTGATCGACGAATATGCCGACCTGATGATGACCGCCGGCAAGGAGATAGAAATGCCCATCGCGCGGCTGGCGCAAAAGGCGCGCGCTGCCGGCATCCATCTGATCATTGCCACCCAGAGACCTACGGTGGGCATCATCACCGGGGTGATCAAGGCGAATTTCCCGGCGCGCATCGCCTTCAGGGTCATTTCGCAAATCGACTCGCGCACCATTCTCGACGGACCGGGAGCCAACCAGCTGATAGGACGCGGAGACCTGCTGTTCACTTCGGGAGGAGACATCACCCGCGTACAGTGCGCCTTCATCGACACGCCCGAAATAGAAGATATTACCAAATTCGTGGGCGAGCAGCAGGGGTATGCCACCGCTTTCCCCCTGCCGGAATATTCGCCCGAGGACAACAACGAATCCAAGGATGTGGACTTGAGCAAACGCGACGACCTTTTCAACGACGCCGCCCGTTTGATGGTCATCCACCAGCAAGGCTCCACTTCGCTGATACAGCGAAAATTCTCCATCGGCTACAACCGCGCGGGGCGCATCATGGATCAGCTGGAAGCCGCCGGTATAGTAGGTCCCAGCGAAGGCAGCAAAGCGCGTCAGGTACTTTTTACCGACGAAGCCTCTTTGGAAAAATACCTGACCAAACTTGACCAGGGAGAAGGATAAGCAACAAAACGCTTATTGCGGAAAACCCCCAAAAAAGAACGCAAAGTTTGCAAGGTTCACCGCCGGCATTAACCCGCTTTGCGGAAATCCTTTGCGAACCTTGCGGTTAAAAACCGGCTCTGTTGAGACAGCCTCTGCCACGTTGCATCCTTTGCCGCGTCCCGTTTACTCGGTTTCGTCCTGCTGTTTCGTTCCCTTTTTCCCCCGCCGCTGTGCCAGCGTGTCCGCATACCTTTTCAGGAAAGCGTTCAGCTCGTTCACAAAATCCGTGAACGGCGGCGCTTCGCTGTTGAGCGTCATGGTGGCTTCGATGCGTTCCACTATTTTATAATAAACGTCCTGCACTTCGCGGCGAATGTTCTTCATTTGCAGTTTGGAGCGCGAGGCGACCTCCGTGTTGCGGTTTTTGACCAGCGCTTCGTAGGCGGCGTTGTCGGCGGCGAGTTGGGCTGTCCAGTCCGTGAGCGACAGCAGCGCCACCCTGTCGGCGTATGCGCCGTTGAGTTCCTGCAACAGGTTGTAGATGCCCGCCGTTTCTTCGTTGGGCGCTTTTTGGGCGAGGTTGCCGAAATGGTCGAACAGGATGGTCAGCTGTTCGGCGGCAGCGCGTTTCTGCGGGTCGAAATGGTTGCGGGCGCTCTTTACCGCGTCGGAAAAGCCGCGAAAAGTGCGGTCGCGCACGTGGTCGGCTTCGAGCATCAGCACGGTGTCGGCGCTTTTGCGGATAATCTCCATCGCAGTGTCGGCGTCGGCATACAGGATTAAAAACGTCACCCACAGTTCGGCGATATTGAGCGCCGAAGGGTTGTACTTCACCACCAAATCGTGAAATTCGGTGAACAACTGAAACCATTCCTCGTTACGGAATGCATAAAAATCTGCTCTGATAATTTTCTGTTTCATACTGATAACATTTTATGAATTAATAAATACGTGAGAATTGTGTCTGAGCGCTCAGAAAGGGGTTTGAAGCCCTTGAAAACGGTTTCTGAGAACTCAGAAAGGGGTTTGAAGCCCTTGAAAACGGTTTCTGAGAACTCAGAAAGAGGTTTGAAGCCCTTGAAAACGGTTTCTGAGAACTCAGAAAGAGGTTTGAAGCCCTTGAAAGTGGTTTCTGAGCGTCCGGACGGCAGAAGTCGCTCCGCAACGTCTGCGAAAAATGCGGCTAAACGGCGTTCCGCAAGGATTATACCTGTATTTTCTGCTGTAACGGTCATCATTTGTTTCATAAATTATAAGCGCAAAGTTAAAAAATTTTTTGATATGCGGGAAAAATATTGTCGAACATATTTTTTATACCGATGCGAAGCCGGCAGCCCGAAGGGCTTGATTTTCATAACCGCAGGTCGCCGACCTGCGGACTCCGGAAAAAAATCGTACTTTTGCGGAAAATTGTCAAGTATAAATTTACCGCAGTGGTTGAAGAAGACAAAGAATTGGCGAATAAAGCCCTGATATTGCAGGGCAAAATATAAATAATATAAAATGAATAAATTAACAGCGTATCTCACAGACGAAAAACAGGCAAAGCGAAAAGGCGGACTGTATCACAAAACGCAGGTCAATCTTGCCTACAATTCAAACA
>JAISRX010000220.1 GCA_031273395.1 Bacteroidales bacterium
TCCACTTTTTTTTTATTATTTTTATAGAGAGAGAGAGAGAGAGAGAGAGAGAGAGAGAGAGAGAGAGAGAGAGAGAGAGAGAGAGAGAGAGAGAGAGAGAGAGAGCTTCACGCGCGCGTATAATAATAAGTTTTTCGGAATACAGTACAGCTGTAGCATTGTTTTTTTGCAATGTTGCGGCTTTTTTATTGCCGGCGCCTCAACTGCCGGCATTGAAGATGCCGTACCGTCGGGGTTCCATCATGTTTTGTGCAGGGACAGGAGAATTGTCGCAAAGATGGTACTGCGCCGGAGGCGTTGTTGTACCCGAGCAAAACGTTACGGCGTCGCTATCGGAAAAAATAATCACGACAGATGATATATCATTTTTATTCACTTTTAAATTTTTCAATCTATGAATGAACAGGGAAGGTTTGGGATGGCGCCCCAAAAAAGCAGGAGCCGGCAATATTTGTCCGGAATGTTATGTATGTATTGTTTTATTTTTAATCATGTAAGATTAAAGTCTTTAATATGAAATCAAAGTTCGGTTATTTGAAATACAGGATGATGCGTATTTCTTTATTCTTGTTTTTAGGGCTGTGTTGGACGAATATGCCTGCCAATGCGCTAAGCGACGGGCAATCCGTTCAACCGTCGCATACCGTCAGGGGCAACGTGTCCGATAACAACGGGGAGTTGCTGCCCGGCGTAAATGTAGTGATCCGCGGCACCGTTCAAGGTACCATCACCGACGCTTTCGGGGAATTCAGCATCAACGTTCCCGATGACACAACGGTTTTGCAGTTCAGTTTCGTGGGTTATCAAATGCAGGAGGTGGTTGTAGGCGCGCGGCGCGTGATCGCCGTCACATTAAACGAGGAGGCGGCGGAGATCGGAGAAGTGACCATTGTGGCTTTCGGCAAGCAAAAGAAGGAAAGCGTGATTGCTTCCATTGAAAGCGTCAGGATGTCGGATTTGAAACAGCCGTCTTCCAATCTCACCAGCGCCTTTGCCGGTAAAATTCCGGGGTTGATTTCCTACCAGACTACCGGCGAGCCGGGAGAAGACCTTGCACAATTCTTCGTGCGCGGGGTAACCACTTTCGGATATACCGCAAGCCCGCTGATTCTTATTGACGGGTTTGAAGCCAGCGCCACCGACTTGGCGCGCATACAGCCGGATGATGTGGAAAGTTTTTCCGTCCTGAGAGACGCTTCGGCAACCGTGCTGTACGGCGCGCGCGGAGCCAACGGCATCATACTGGTCAATACCAAGGCGGGACGCGAAGGTCCGGTAAAGCTGAACGCCAGAGTGGACGTGCATGTGGCTACTCCCACGCGGGTGCCTGAAATGCTCGGTGCGGTGGATTACATGAAACTGTACAATCAAGCCCGCATGTCAAGAAATCCGGGACTGGGAGCCTATTACAGCGAACAGAAGATATATTCGACCATGGCGGGAGAGAACCCGATGATTTATCCCAATATTAACTGGTACGAAGCGCTGTTCAAGAATTACACCATCAACACGAAAGCCAATGTCAATGTGTCGGGCGGAGGACAGGTGGCTAATTACTACGTGTCGGGCGGTTATGACAATGAAACCGGGCTGTTGAAAGTGAACGGGCGAAATAATTTCAACAACAACATCAACATCGACCGTTTTCATATCCGGACAAACGTCCTTTTCAAACTCACCTCCACTACTTCGCTGGATACCCGTATTCAGGGCAGGTTTGAGAATTATACCGGTCCGTACGTATCCACAAGCACCCTGTTCAATGAAGTAATGAACGCCAATCCTGTGGACTTTCCCACCGTGTACGAGCCGGACGAAGGACACCGCTACGTGGAACATGTCCTTTTCGGAAGCCAGTATTCCGGCAGCAGTCCGGCAACAAATCCGTATGCAGAGATGGTCAGGGGATATGAAGAACGGAATGAAACCACCATCAACGCGCAGGTGACGCTGATGCAGGACCTGAAGATGATTACCGAAGGCTTGAAAGTGCAGGCAAAGGCTTCCGCCAAGGTAAGAAGCAGATATTCCAGCAGGAGAACATTTTTACCTTATTATTATACGGTGGACACGTACAATCCGATTGCGGAAGAATACACGCTCATGTGTCTCAATCCCACTTCCGGAAGGGCTTATCTGGGCAATGTGGAACCGGGGCGCGACGCCGACGGGCTGTATTATTTCGAAGGGAGATTGAACTGGGACAGGCAGTTCGGCAAACATTCCGTAGGGTTCATGACGGTGGCTATGGCTACTTCCGTTCAGGCGCAGCTTGCCGATTTGAGCAACCTGACCATATACGAAGCCCTGCCGGAAAGAAATCTGGGCAATTCCAGCAGGATCACCTACAATTACGATTCGCGCTATTTCCTTGAACTTGCTTACGGATACAACGGTTCGGAAAAGTTCACCGGAAAAAAACAGTTCGGGTTCTTTCCCTCTATCGGGGGTGGATGGCTGGTGTCCAACGAAGATTTTTTCGCTTCTCACAAAGATGTGATCAGCAATTTGAAACTGAAATTTACATGGGGGCTGGTGGGTAACGACGCCATCTCCACACGCGCCCAGCGTTTCTTTTTCCTCTCCGATATTACAAAGGGAGGAAGCAGTTTTACCTGGGGCGAATCATTTAATCACAGCGAAGGAGGCTATACCATCAACCGCTACGCCAATCCGGACATTACCTGGGAGGTTTCCGAAAAATACAATGCCGGACTGGAGATCAGTTTCTTCAAGGACGAAGCATTGAAACTGCAAGTGGATGTTTTCAGGGATTTTCGCGACCAGATTTATCTGAACAGGGAAACCATTCCCGCCACCGCAGGCTTTGAAAGGGACGTCAGGGGAAATGTGGGAAAGGCAATATCGCGCGGACTTGACGGGTCGCTGGACTACCAGTACAACTTCAACAAGGATTTGTGGGTCACCGGACGCGCCAACTTCACCTATTCTACCAATGAATACATCGAACTGGACGAAACGGACTACGAGGACA
This sequence comes from Bacteroidales bacterium, assembly GCA_031273395.1. Taxonomy (GTDB): domain Bacteria; phylum Bacteroidota; class Bacteroidia; order Bacteroidales; family UBA4181; genus JAIRLS01. Next base: position 2,996 of record JAISRX010000220.1, read on the forward strand.
AATATTTGAAGCACACGGGGCACAACATCAACCAGCAGTGGGGATACGTCGCCGAACGGCTGTTTGTGGACGAAACGGAGATCAAAAACGCTCCGGAACAGACCTTTGGCGGATATGACAAAGGCGACATCCGCTACCGGGACGTCAACGACGACGGTGTGGTGGATCCAAAAGACCGCATCGCAATGGGCTATCCTACCGTTCCCGAAATACAGTACGGGTTCGGCATGTCGGCAGGATACAAAAATTTTGATTTTTCCTTCTTCTTTCAGGGAAATGCACGGGTGTCGTTTTTCATTAATTCCGGCGTGGGCGGAGGAACCGAAAGCAACGAAGGCATCGCCCCATTTGTCAACAGACGCAACGCCCTTACCATTGTGGCAAGAGACGCATGGAGCGAAGACAACCAGAACGTACACGCCTTCTGGCCCCGGCTCACCGATCAGGTAATAGCCAACAACAACCAGCAGTCGTCGTGGTGGATGCGCAACGGATCATTCCTGCGGTTAAAGTCCACCGAACTGGGGTATAACCTGAACGGGTGGAAAGCCCTGCGGTTCATCGGCGCGCAATCGGGAAGGATTTATTTCAGCGCCGAAAATCCGTTTGTGTTCAGTCCTTTCAAGTTGTGGGATCCCGAAATGGGACGGAAAGGACTTGCCTATCCGCTCAACAGGAGATTTAACGTAGGCGTACAGGTAAATTTCTGACAGTATATAATATGATCAATAAAAAATATTTCAAATTCAATACGATGAAAACAGTAAATAAAACAGGCATTTTGATTGGGGTACTCGCCTTCTTTTCGGCTTGCGATTTTTTGGACGTAGTGCCGGACAATACCCTGAAACTGGAAAATATCTTTTCCGTGAAGGATGAAGCATGGAGCGCGCTGGCAAAGGTCTATAGCTACATGCCGCACGACGCCACCATACACGATACGGAGTACTGGCTGGGCGACGAGTACGTCACCCACGCCTCCTCCGAAAACACCTCAAGCAGCTATAGAAGCAACCGGATCATGCGGGGACTGCAATCCGCCACAAGCCCTCTGGTGGGATACTGGTCGGGCAGCAACGGAGCCACGCCTTTGTATCAGGGGATCAGAAGCGCCAATATTTTTCTTGAATACATTGACAGGGTGATGGACATGACCTTTCAGGAAAAGGCGGAATGGTCGGCGCAGGTAAAATTTCTGAAAGCCTATTATACCTTCCTGCTGGTACTGCATTACGGACCGGTGGTGATTGCCGACAAAGCGGTGGCGCCCGATGCTATGGGAGAGGAGTTTTACCAGAAACGCGACAAAGTGGAAGACTGTTTTGATTTTATCCTCCGCCTGATCGAAGAAGCCATTCCCGATCTCAACGAGCGGCAAAATTCGCTGGACTTCGGGCAGATTGACCGCGTAGGCGCTATGGCAATCAAGGCAAGAATACTTCTGTACAGGGCAAGTCCCTTCTTCAACGGAAACAGCGAATACTTCGGCGATTTCTTCGATCATGACGGCGAACATTTCTTTTCGCAAAAAGCGGATGCGGAAAAGTGGAAAACGGCTTTTGACGCCATAGACGCTGCCATACAGATAGCAAACAGAAATCTGAAAGGCTTATATACCTACGAAGACTCGCCGTATATCTACGACCGGAACGATTGGGAGGCGGATCAGGATAAGATGAAGACATTCTACAATTTAAGGATGCTGCTGGTGGATAAATGGAACAGGGAACTGTTGTGGGGGCTTTCGAGCCTGCCCGCCATGACTTCTTCGCTGAGCGCCGACATGAATATTCGCCTGCCGGAAGGCTATGAAGGAGGCGGAGTGCCTTTGAACTATACGGGAAGCCAGCAAAGAGTGGGGGCTTCCTATGCCATGGCGGAAAGATATTACACAAAGAACGGGCTGCCGATAGATGAAGACCTGACTTTCGACAAGAGCGAAATGTACAACATCATCACCATGCCCGACGTCAGCGCTTCCGAATACGATCCCCGCTACAGCGGACTCCTGCAGGCAGGCGCGCAAACCGTCCGGCTTTATCTGGACAGGGAGCCGCGCTTTTATGCCCACCTGGGGCTTTCCGGCGGTTACTGGCGCGCTCATTCGGCGAGGATCAGAACCACTTTCTTTAGAAACGGCGTCGGCGGAAACGACGGCAGTACCAGCAACTGGATTGTTACAGGTATCGGAGTGCAGAAACTGGTACATCCGGAATCAACTTCGGGCAGCGCCGCAAGAATAGTGAAATTCCCCTTTCCCGTCATCCGACTGGCAGACCTTTACCTGATGAGGGCGGAAGCAAGGAACGAGTACTACGGACCTTCGGAAGAAGTGTATGAGGATATTAACCTGATACGCCGGAGAGCGGGCATTCCCGATCTGGAAACCGTTTGGGAAGACCCGACATTGGCAAGAAACGTCAATGATCACAAGGACAGGGAAAAACTGCGGAATATCATCCTGTACGAAAGGAGCGTGGAACTGGCTTTTGAGGGACTCAGGTTCTGGGACATGCTCCGGTGGAAAAAAGCGCCCTCGGAATTTTCCAATTCCGTGATGGGATGGAATCACCGCGGCGCAAACGCAGAAACATTTTTTATCCTGCAACCGGCGCAGTACAGGAAATTTACCGTAAAAGACTGCCTCTGGCCCATACCCGTCAACGAAATGAACATCAACAATCAGCTGATACAAAATCCGGGATGGTAATATGAAGAATTGAGAATTAAAAATTGAAAATTAAATAGAAGTTCATTATGAAAACAAGAATAGATGTATATGTGATATTCCTTTTCCTGCTGCTTTTTTACTCATGCAGGGAACAGGGGAGGTTCGAACTGGATTCCGACGATACCGTACCGCCGGGAAAGCCGGAGATTGTCGACTGGGAACCGTTTTACGGCGGGGTCATCATTTATTTCCTGCCGCCCGACGACGAAGACCTGCTCAGCATCAATGCCGAATATACCAACGTTAACGGCAGGACGTTCCGATTTTCGGCGTCCTATTATACCAATGCCATAACGGTGAGCTGTATGGGCAGCGTTGAAACGCACACGGTGATGGTGTACGCCGAGGACAAGGCGGGTAACAGGTCCGTAGCCGTGCCGCTACCGGTGGTTCCCGACGAACCTGTGGTGCAGAGGGTCGCCTCCACGGTGTCCGTCAAACCGGCATTCGGCTCGTTCATGGTGGAATGGGTCAACGGGCTGATGGCGGACGTCAATGTATATGTGGATTTCAGTTATACGCAGGACGGGGAGCAAAAGAATTTTACGCAGGTATTTTCTTCAAGCGACGACTCCGTCAGAGTATTTGTGGAAAATCTGGACATGACCCATTCCGAACCGGTGTCGATACGCGCGCGGGTGGAGGACTATTACGACAATAGCTCCGAAACAGTCGATCTGGGAGAGATCGCCCTGCTGGTGGACGAACTTTTGCCGAAAACCAGCTGGTCGCTGCCCGACGCCGGAAGCAAAATAGGCGGCGTACCCCAGTGTTTCGGCGACGCCTATGAAGGAAAACTGCGCTTCGTCATCGACGACATTATCGACGAGGGAATGATTTCCAATTACCTGCACACGGGCGGAAGGGGGTATAACGGGGACACGGGCGACGGCAATTTGCCGTGGAACGTCCTGATCGACCTGGGCGATTACTACGAACTGAGCCGCGTGATCACCCACCAGCGGCACTATTCGGAAGATCCGATGGGAAGGGGACACTATTATCAGGATGAAAACGTGGGGATTTATAACATGTATTTCTGGGATGAAGCATTGCAGCAATGGGAGTTTGTATCCCAGCGGCAAATACCCGTTCCCAATACCGGTAATCTGGTGGAATTGCTTCAGAAGGCGAGGGCGGGCGATTTTGCCTACCTCTACCCGGATGAACCGAAGTTCACCAAACCGACGCGATGGTTCAGGTATGAAGCCGTGATAGGCTTTGCAAGCGATTATAACAGTCTGCTGGCAAATTGCCTGTCGGAAATCACCCTTTACGGACGAAAGGTAAACCGGTAAAATATCATTCATCAACCATAAAAACAAATAAAAAATGAAACGAATATTGTACAGTTTGGTAGCGCTGATCGCCGTTTCCTGCGGAAAAATGGGCGACAACATATATGATCAGGTCACCGGAGAAAGAGTATATCCGGGTATGTTTGAAATTGCCATGCCGCGCGTGGGCTTCGAAAGAGTGGAAATAGACCTGATGCAGGCAGGGAGGATTCCCGCATCGCTGATGAAATTAGGCTCCGCCGAAAAAACCGTTGTGGAATACGACAATACCGTCATTGTGATTGACTCGCTGTGTTCGTGGGTCAATATTATCGGGCTTACCCAGCAGAAAACCTACCGGTTCTACGTATATACCATGGACAAATACGGCAACAAGTCCGTGAAGAGGACGACCACCGCCGTACCGTATCTCAACGAGGATATGGAACTGCTCAGAATACCCATTCCCACGATTGACTACCGGGTGGAGGGCGAATCCGTATCGGCGGACATTAACTGGCCCGACGGATTGAGTTCGGTGCTGATGTACTACATCGGACTGAACTATGCCTACACGGACAGGGAAGGCGTGTACAGGAAAGGCGACAGGGCGGGAAATCCCCTGTTTACCGTGGATAACCTGCCCAAGGGACAGGACGTCACCATCAACATGCAATACGATATTGTGCCGATCATCATCAATACGGCGATCAGGGATACCCTGCCGCTGATCAGACCGCTGGTCATCCATACCCCCGAACAATAAAAACAACAGTAAATAAATCATCAACCATAAATAATAAATAATAAATAATAAATAACATGAAAAATAATCGGTTTAGGAACATGATGCTGTGTGCGGCGGTCATATTTTTATCCGCGTGTTCCGACAAGGACAACAACAATTTCGTATCCGTCAGCACGGAGAAGATGACCTTCAACTATCTTGCGTCGTCGCAGGCGGTCAAACTGCTCACCGACGACGCATGGAGCGCGGGCGTGATCGAAGGAAGCGACTGGATTTCCCTTCCGGTAGCATCCGGCGAGGGAAAAGGCAGTGAAAAAGACATTCTGCTGCAGGTGTATGTTACGGGAAATGTCGGTGAGCTGCGTTCGGGAAAAATAGCGTTGCACGCTGCCGGAAAGGACATTGAAATTGCCGTCGAACAGGAAGGTTCCGGCGGAATTGCCTTTCAAACGCCCACGCTGAACGGGTTTCTGGAAGAAGGGATCATACTGGATGACGTTTCCCTGAAAATTCCCTACAAACAGGCGCTGGGCAATGAAACTTTTTCCCTCTCGGTAGCCGTATCGGGCGCAGGAGCGGCAGGGATCGATCCCGTGCAGAATTTTCCGGTAAGCATCAGCGGCATTTCCGGAAACATTTCCGTTCCGCTTTCGGGAACGCCCCAACAGACCGGAAACGTGGTATTCTCCATACAGGCTACCTATCCCTTATATACGGGACAAACGCTCAACGCTTCGGTAGTGCCGGAGGTGCCGCGCTTCGCAGGAGCGATACTCATTTCGGGTATCCTGCCCGATCCCAGAGGAACGAACGCGCCGGCTACCGGGGCAAGCGCTACCTTCTCCAATCCCACCATGGGAGGAGCAAGCGTACATGCAGGTCCTTACGAGTACATACAGCTCATGGCGCTGGAAGACATTGATTTCTCCGTTACTCCCTATGCCGTGGTGTTTTGCCGCAACTTTACCACCGACGGACCGCGGGAGACCGGATGGGCTGCCGGCGGAACCAAAACCTACAAGTTCAATCTCACGCAGGGGCAAGTGACGGCAGGGGAATTTTTCTACGTGGGAGGGACGGCAAAGTCGCTGAACGGCTATAACACCTGCGGTATCGTGGACATCAGCCATGCCAAATGGATCAGAGCCATCTCATACAATAACCCCGGCGTTACCGGGGACGGGTTCGGAGCGCAATGTACCGCCATGATGCAGAATTTTACCACCGCCAACCGTTCATTCACCGGTATTGCCATCTTCAAGGGAACCGGCGTAACCAGAACTACCGTCCCCATAGATGCAATCTTCTTCGGCAACAACACCACCGCCGGCTATAACGAACTGAACGACTGGGGATACCTTATCCCGCAGAATGACCTTTACCATCCGGTGGATCCCGAAACCGGCGCCGAACAGAAAATGTTCATGAAAGGAACCAACACGCGCTTCTTTTTCGGACCCACCGGCACGGACATCAGCGATTTCGGCATGCTGGGCGGCACCCTGAACAAAAAGAAACAATGGCTGCAACCAAGAATACTTACCTCAAAGGTAATGACGCCATGCCAGTCCATTTCCTATTCACTGCTCGACATCGAAAGCGGTCCGGGCATTACTCAATTTATCAAATAAAACCAAGTATCATGACACGACGTACATTTTTAATCGCTTTTCTCGCAGGCTGGATCAGCCTCTTCTCATTGTTTGCAGGATGTAAAAAAGAAATGACCATTCCGGAGAAAAAACCGGACGAAGTCGATGATGACGATGATGATGACAACGATGACAATGATGATGACGACAGAGATCTTGTCACGGGGGTATCCATTCCCGGGATCATTCGCGTTGAAGCCGGCGACACGCTTACCATCACCGGCACGGGTTTTTTGCAGGGCGACACGATAAGACTGACGCTGGCGCTGGACGGGCAGCAAACCTATTTATGCCCGGTGACGGCAGTTACCGTAAACTCCGCCGCCTTCACCGTGCCGGATATGATCTCCGGACGATACAATTTCCATCTGGTGCGCGGGGAGGAAACACTCTGGCTCGGCGCTTCCAACCTCACCGTTACGGGCGACGTCTATCTGTCGGGAACAGTAGCCGACACGCAAGGCAAGCCCATACAGGGGGTAGTGATCAGCGACGGGTTTTCGTGCGTACAGACGGACGCACAGGGAAAATGGAAGATAAAGAGGCGGGACGACGTCAAATTTGTCTTTTATTCCGTACCCGAAACGCATGAAGTAAACGTGGCGTCAGAAGGCGTAAATGCAGCCATGTTTTATACCCCGGTCACCCTCGCTTCGCAGGTATATGATTTCACCCTGAAGAAACTTGCCCAGCCGGAAACCGACTTTACCCTGCTGGCTATCGGCGATCCGCAGGTTGCCTCGGCAGCGGATATCGCGCGGTTTACCGGTGAAACCATGTCCGACCTGAAAACGCTGGTCAACGCTTCCGACAAGCCTTGCTACGGACTGGTGATGGGCGACATGGTAGCCGATAAGCCGGAACTGTTCACACTGATGAAGACCACCACAGGCTCTTCCAAAATGGTTTATTTCACCACCATCGGCAACCACGACAAAACGGGAGGCAGCGCCACCGCCCCCCGCAATGCCGACCTCTACTGCGCCGTTTACGGACCGCTGGACTATTCCTTCAACCGCGGAAACATCCACTTCGTGTGCCTGGACAATGTGATTTACAGCAACAGCAGCACCTATGCGGGCGGGTTTGAAGACCGGCAGATAGAATGGCTCAAACAGGACTTGAGTTTTGTGCCGAAAACGAAAATGGTGATCGTGTATTACCACATTCCCATCCGGAACAGCTCAAGCGTCAAAAACAGGACTGCCCTGCTGAATGCCCTGAAGGATTTCGACAAGGTGCACCTGATGTGCGGACATACGCACTATACTGAAAATTTCATGATCACTTCGCCCAAATCCGTTTACGAACACATCCATTCCGCCGCCTGCGGCTCGTGGTGGAAGTCGGTGATCAACGGCGACGGAACGCCCAACGGATACGCGGTGTACGATGTGGAAGGCGCCACCCTGAAAAACTGGTATTACAAATCCGTCCGCTATAACAGGGATTTCCAGATACGCCTGCACTGGGGCGATACGCAGTTCGGCGGCGCTTACGGATCCTTTTCCTACGGTCAGGGGCATAGCATTATAGCCAATGTGTTCAATGCCGACGACAACTGGACGATTGCCGCCTACGAGGACGGACAGCTTGCCGGCTACCCCGTCAGGATTACCGAGACCACCAAGGACGCATGGGCAATGGGATACCACATAGGCGTACTGAACCGCAATCCGGACAATTACGATCCGCCCAACAGGCATCTCTACAAATACACCATAAAAAATACGTCCGCCACGACTATCGAAATACGTGCGACCGACCGCTTCGGAAGGGTGTATTCACAAACGGAGATCATTGATGACTTGAAAACCGCAGGAAGTTATTCATCATGAGTGCAATATGTTTATATATGCCGTTGCTGTGCGCCCCTGCGGAAAACGCAGTGCGTTTTACCCGAAAACGCAGTACGTTTCGCATAAAAACACAGTGCGTTTTATATGGAAACGCAGTGCGTTCGAAGCAAAACCACAGTGCGTTTTACATGGAAACGCACTCGCGAAGACGCTGCGCACAAACCCAGACAGGGTCGGATATGTCCGCCGCGATGGCGGAGACGCGGCGCGCCGCGTCTCTACAACATCGCTGCACAGACGGAGAACAAAATAACAATATCTCTCCTGCGCAGCTTCCCCCCTCTCCATTTTGGAGAGGGGCAGGGGGTGAGGACAAATCCCCTGCTTCATCTTATAAAATAATCATTCTCTAAATATTTATTAATTAATTTTTTTATCATGAAATACAAAATCATATCCAAGGCAAATCCTCTTAACAGGGGAGCAAAGCCAAAGTACTATGCGACGCCGGTTTATTCGGGCGAAATAGATTTGAAACGCATTGCGGCGGAACTGGCTGCATTGTCCTCGCTCAGCACGGGCGACGTGTATAACGTGCTGATCAACTTTGTGGAGGCATTGCCCAAATATCTGAAAGACGGCTACAAGCTCCGTCTGGGCGACTTCGGCATTTTCAAGGTTTCCTTCAGCAGCGAAGGAACGGACGAGCCGCAAAAAATGATTGCCGCGCACATTCGGAACCGGAAAGTGCTTTACACGCCGGGCAGGGAGATCAAAAACTCCCTGAACGACATGCGTTTCGAACATCAATCATCATTGTAATTTTTTTAATATCATTTTTTTTAAATTTTAATAGTTATGAATATCAGATTCAAACAAAGCGTAATGATCCTTGCGATCATGATTTTTGGGCTGTCTTGCGGAAAAGACCCCGAAACACAACAGGAAAGCGCCCTCTCAACGAGCGTGCCGACCCTGACCTTCGAGCATACCGGAGGAGTACAGCAATTAGCCGTCAGCAGCAATACCGACTGGACGGTGGACAAGAGCGGGTGTGTCTGGGTAACGCCCTCCGTCCTTGCCGGCAGTGGAGATCAGACCGTCTCCATAACGGCGCAGGCAAATACGGGAGCGCACCGCTCGGGCAAAATCAGGATTCTTGCCGGGGACAAAACGGCGGAAGTGACCGTAACGCAATATTCCGCCGTGCTGTCGTTCGGCGAAGCATCCGTGTCCGGAATATTGAAGTCCAACCTGCCGATCGGTAGCGGCGTTGTCTTGATCATTCCCTATTCGGGCGGCGTTGGCAACGAATCCTTCACAGTGTCCTTCACGGCGTCGGACGCGGGTATCAGTCCCGTAACCGGGCATCAGGTAACGCTGACGGAAAAGGCGGGAGAGATCGCCATACCGCTCACCGGAACGCCGGTAGCCGCAGGAGAAGTCACCTTCACCTTTACCACCACCTGCACCAACCCCACCACCGGAGCCGTCCTCGCCATAGCCCCGTTAGTGACGGTGATCGAACAGGGAGCAACGCTGGCGCTGGGCGACCTGTCGCTGACGGGTAACCTGCTGCGCACCAAAACCGTGAAAAACATGCAACTGAGCCTGCCTTACACGGACGCGCTGGGTATTGAAAGTTTCAATCTGTCCGTGGCGATAAGCGGAACGGGAGCGCCCGGTATCATTGCGGACGCTCTTGTTCAGGTGAATATCGACGAACCCGGCGCCGGCGTTATTACCATACCTCTTTCCGGTATTCCGACCGTAGAAGGACAGGTCTCCTTTACCGTAACGGGAGATGCGGCTTCGGCAACCTTCACCTTAAACGCCGCCGTCATTGAGAAAACAGTTACCAAAACGGTTACCGATGACGGAAACCTGTATTACAACGGCGCATTTGTCATCTCCGGCGTAATGCCTGACCCGAGAGGATCAGATGCTCTCGCTAGTGGCACCGGCTCTACTTTCTTCAATCCGCACAGGAACAACCTAAAGGAACACGACGGTCCTTATGAATACATGCAGTTCCTTGCTCTGGAAGACATTAATTTCGCTGCAACGCCGTACAGCGTGATTGTGTGCAGAGTGAATAAAGGAGCCAGCACGCCCGGTCCTACTGACAAAGGATGGCTTGCAGGAGGAGCAGGAACTACAGGAGTTACCGCCGCAACCAGAACCTATAAATTCAATTTGACGGTCGGTACGGTCGTTAAAGGGGAATTTTTCTATGTGGGCGGAACTTCCAAAGCGCTCACCGGATACCGTGACGACGCCGCAAGTAATGTCAGCTGGCCCCATGTTTCGGTAGGGCTTATCAGCATGCAAAATTCCAAATGGATACGGACAATTCCATACAATGATGCTGATGTTACCGGCGATGACGGGATAGGCGGCACAATAAGCGGTCTGTTCCAGAACATAAGCGGCACCACGCCGCTGGGCTTCGATGGGATTGCCGTGTTTGAAGGCACTACGGTCGAGAAAAATACCGTTCCGATGGACGCCGTGTTCTTCGGTCAGAACAATGACCATGCCTATAATGAGGCATCGCCGGATAAATATTTTACCGTACCGTTGAACGACTGGTATGATCCGACCAAAGGATACTACGGGCAAGGCGACAACACCAAACTTTTGGATGCATACGCCTCTGGGGCAGCGGATCGCAGTGAATTTCACAAGTTTGGAGGAGAGCTGGGGATCGACAACGCCAATACTAAAGTATGGATTACGAAAAGAGAAACGACATGCCTTGTATTGGCGGATCCGGGTCTCTTTATAGGGGCGCCGTCACCGGCTTTTGGTGAGGGCGATAAATGGGATCCGGCAAAGGAATCGGATCCTAATCCGTATCTCACCGGCTACACCAAGCGTCTGGCTACCCTTGCGGATATAGAAGCCGGCGCGGACGTGACCAAAATAACCGATCAATAAACGGAAAGCTTTCAGCGGTCATTGAAAGCCCCCGTGTTTATAAAACGAAGCAGATGAGTCATGCACTTATCTGCTTCTTTATTATTGTCCCTGCGAGTGGTTATTATACTGCACTCGGTGATAGTCTTGTGTTTTTTAGCCTGTCGTACCCCGCCCCGCATTTCATACGGGGTTATCAAAGGGTAACGCCTCCGGCGTTTTACGTCCATGCCGGGCTGTGCACCACCCCGACAGGGGTTGCCTTTTGATAACCCCGTACAAGCGAAGCGCAGTGCGGGGTACGAAAACTCAAAACTCAACCGAATGCAGTATATACACTATGTGTACAAGCCCCAAAACGACT
>JAISRX010000246.1 GCA_031273395.1 Bacteroidales bacterium
GACAATGCAAAGATAATCAATATTGTTGTTAGTTTGAATTTCCCTGCTAATATTCAGCCTGAATTTTGACCTATTGAAGCATGGTACTAAAAAACAGCCTGAATTTTGACCTATAGACCGGGAAAAATGAAAAATTATTATCCATCCCGGACTTGAGTCCATTACAAAAAAATATTTTCCAACTGTGCAACATTAAACCCGAAGATATGGTAACGCAGTAACTAATTTTGAAAAAATATCAAATAATATACCGTAAATAAATACTTTAATGTACAAAAATCCATTTACACCGCGGTTTCCGGGTAGTAAACGGCACACCAAAAAGAAGCTGTCATTTTTTTGACAGCTTCTTTGGTTTTTCATCTGCGGATGATTACTTCATGGCGTTTTCCGCTTCTTCCAGATTGTCGATGGGCGGTTTGTTCAGTTCGTAGCCTGTGTAGCCGCGATTCTGATTGATACGGTCTTCACGGTTGGCGTCTATCGCCGCCTGCGGGACGGGCCAGAAGACATGGTACGGACTGATGGTATATTCGCCGCCAAAAGGCAGTTGCACTCCCTTATTGTAGAACTCGGTGTATTTCATGATCCGGTCGTACCAGTAATTATCCTGCGAAAAATCGGCATAGGAATATGTTTTGCCGTTTTCCGCCGTCTTTCCGGTGAGACAGAAAATATAGGCAATACGGGTCAGTTCCACGTTGCGCAGTTCTTCCCAGTACAGTTCCCTTGCCCGTTCGTCCAGCACGGCGCTGATGTTGATCCGGCTTGCGTCCGTATAGGGATCGCATTTTGCACGGGTTCTCACCGCGTTGATGTCTGCCATTGCCAGGGCGGCGTCGCCGGAATTGCCTCTCCATACGTATGCTTCGGCGCGCAGCAGATAGGTTTCGGCGAGACGGTAGATATACCAGTCGCCTGCACCGCCGCTGTAGGCATTGCTGTTTTCCGATCTCGGCGATGCGATCCACAGTTTGTAATGAGGCCAGTCGAACCAGCTTCTGATGGTGTCGCTGCACAATAACGTTCCTGCTCCGCTGAACTTTTGCAGTTTTTGCCCGAAGTACGGATTGTTATTGTTTTTCAGCGCGATGCGGTTGTACGTCAAATCTTCCATCCGCATCCAGTTGCCGGTGGTGTGACTGTGGCGCAGGTCGTTCGGGTCGTCCCATATCAGGTGGGTGCTGTACCATGTGCCGCGTCCGCGTCCGATGCCGCGCCCGTAGGTTTTCCGCAGATCGAAGCCGGCTGCGTTTGTGCTCTCGTTTACGGCGTCGGTCATGCCGTTTTGTCCGTCGGGAGTGGTGATTTTACCCGACCATGCCCAGAAGGGAACGCCCGCGCGCATGGTTTGCAGATCCTGACGGCTGTTCACATAATCTTCCCGGCTGGTGGCAATGTACAGGGCTTCCCTGTTGGCGCCAATTGCCTTGTTTTCCGGACGGTGCAAATCCCATATCACGTTGCGCGTGACGGGATGTACGGCAGGCATCGGATTGATGAATGTGCCGAAATCGTCGGTCATCAAAGCATATTTCGGGTCGTCGATCACTTCGGTGGTTACCCTGATGGCGTCTTCAAAACGACCTGTCGCCAGATAGAGCTTGGCGAGCAGATGCTTGCATGCCGCGCGGCTGATCAACCCTCCGTCAACGGTTTCCTTCACGTGGGTTGCCGCAAATTCCATGTCGGTAACCATTTTTTCGAGAATCACCTGCATTTTTGTCGATCGCAAATTGAATCTGGGCGAGGTAAATTCGCCGGTGATCAACGGCACGTCTCCAAACTGGAAACAAAGGAAAAGGTAGCGGAACGCACGATGAAAATAGGCTTGTCCCAGCGCATTGTCATGTACCTCCTGATCCAGTCCTTCCACTCTGTCGATGTTGGAGATCACCGTGTTGGCATATTTCAACCCTTTGTAGCCTTCGTCCCAGAACCATTTGGTCTTGTTGGTATCGGTGCTGTTGTTGTTGGACGTAGGCGTTACCAGCGTGTTGATGTCCTGCGCGGGACCCGATTTGTCGGTGGTTCCCTCCACGTTCACTTCGGAAAAGAGCATATCGGTCATCAGGGGAGATGCTTCCCCGTACCAGATGTACCGGAGGTTGCGGTCGCAGGCGGTAAGCGCTGCCTGCAATCCCTGTGGCGTGGTGAATGTGGCTGCAGGTTCGAAGAACGAAAGCGGGTCCGGTTTCAAAAAGTCTTCGGAACAAGCCGCCATTAAGAAAGACAACCCAACGGTCATCATTATTTTTGACATTTTCTTTATGAATGTTTTCATGTTCTTTTGTTTTAAAATTGATTATTACAGGGTAATATTTATGCCAACGGTATAGTAGCGCGGGGTGGGGCTTGTCCGGTCGTCGCTGTTGTATGTCCATTCCGGATCCCAATATTCCCAGTCGGGCGCCCATACCGCCACATTACGGATACTTCCGTATATTTGCAGTTTTTCGATCTGCAACTTTTGCGACCAGCGTTTCGGCACATTGTATGCTATGGAAATGTTGTCCAACCGTACAAACGATTTACTTCTGACAAAGGACGGGGATATGTTGCCGGGGTTGGTGGAGGCTAACCGGGCATAATCGTTGGTCGGATTGTCGGGCGTCCAGTATTTCCGTGTGTATGAATTGACTCTTTCCGGAAATCCCGAATAGTTTCCGGGAGTATTGGTGAGCGCCTTATGCCCCAGATAGGAATACATCACAAACGACAGGTCCAGATTTTTGTACAGCGTAAACTCGTTACGCAGGGAAAGCCGGTAGCGGGGATTTTCATAACCGAGAAAATCCTTGTCGTCATTGTCATATTTATAATTGGGTTCCGTTTCACCGGGTTTCACCACATCCTGCACTTTCATGTCGCCGGGAAACAGGTTGTACTTTGCGGCTTCGTCCGCTTCGTCCTGCTGCCATACGCCCAGCGTCCTGTAATCCCACAGTTCCTTAATATCATGGTCTATAAACCATTTTTTGCTGATGTCGTCCCTTTCCTTTTGCCCGATCACATTTCCGTCGGTGTCTATTACATCTTCATATTCATAATACAGATGAACGATTTTGTTTCTGTTCATCGAAAAACCGAAAGAAGAACGCCATGAGAAATTTTCGCGCTCCATGTTCACGGAATGGACGGATATTTCCAGCCCCTTATTGACCACTTCCCCCAGATTGGTCAGCACCACGTCGTAGCCCAGTATCACCGGCAGCGACTGATCCATCAGCAGGTCGGTGGTAGGCATGTAATAGGCGTCGATGCTTCCGCTGATTCTGTTTCTCAGGAAACCGAAGTCCAGTCCCACATTCCATGATGAAGTCGATTCCCATCTCAGCCCGTGGTTTGCCATGCGATCCGCCCACAATTGCGACAATTCCTTCGGCTGTCCGTCGGCGCCGACATAGATGTACTTGCCCGATCCGAGGGTCATGCTCGACAGCGCCTGATAGATGCCGATGTCCCTGTTGCCGTTTTGTCCCCAGGACAATCGCAGTTTCCCCTCGTTCATCGGCGTCCAGTTGAAGAACGATTCGCGGGAGAAGTTCCATGCCAAAGCCAGGGCGGGAAATGTGGAGTGCGGATGCGATACTCCGAAAGCCGAATATCCGTCCCTTCTGATGGAGGCGGTGAGCATGTAACGGCTGTCATACGAATAGAAAAGCCTTGCCATCAGGGCGTCGCCCGTGCTGTGGGTGTCGTCGCTGCTGATGGAGCTTAGCTGCATGTTTGCCACATTGACGTAGTGATAGCCGAGCGCATCGGTGGGCGAGAAATCACGGGCAGTGATTTTTTCCTGCCATTTCTTGTGATCTTCCGCTCCCTGCATCAGGGTAACCACGAACTGGTGCTTGTCGGCAAAAGTTTGATCCCAGTTGATCACATTATCCACCTGCCAGTCGAAATTCCTGACGGATTCGCGTTCCACCTTTCCGTTGTCCCCCCAATAGACGTTTTGCGACGACTCGTGATACAGCCAGTGATGCCATTGCATGCGCGGGGCAAAAGTCAGCTGGTAGGTGATGTTGAAGGGCAGTTTCAGCTTGGCGTTGATGCTGGTGTTGAAAGTACTCCATCCGTTGTCCTTGTCCTTGTAACGGTTGTCGTACTCGCTGTTGGTGGTGCCGCCTTCCGTATTGCCCATGGGATACCTGATGATCTCGCCGTTTTCGTCCACCGGCAGGGAATAGGGCGAATTGTTGATGATCTGATCCTGCCAAACGACTTTCAGATCGTTTTGCACTCTGTTCTGGAAATTGATGTTGGCTCCTACGCTCAGCCATTTGGTAATCGTGGCGTCCAGTTTCAGGTTGGAACGGTAGGCATGATAGCGGTCGCCCGCTACGATCCCCGTGTTGTCCATATAACCCAGCGACCAGTAATAGTTAAACATGTCGCTCATTCCCGATATGCTGGCGTTATAGTCCTGCCTGATACCCGTCTGAAACGAGGCGTCCCACCAGTCGTAGGTTTTTCCGTCGGCATAATTTTTCCGTTCCTGCTCGTACAGGTTCAGCCTTTGCAGCCACAGGTCTTCCGGCTCGCCTGTTTTGGCGGGTTCAAAAGCCAGCCATTCATCCAGCGTTATTCCGTACCGGCTCAGGTTTTCGGGCGTCGGCTTGGTGAATTTCTCCGGATTTTCAAACCTGTTTTTACTTATGTAAAGGTCTTCGCGGTACTTCAGATAGCCTTCGGCGTCGTATATTTTACGTTGGGCAGGACCCAGTGTTGCGGCGCCTATGCTGGCGTCAAAACGGATCACCGGTTTTTGGGTTCTGCCTTTGCGCGTGGTGATCAGGATCACGCCGTTTGCCGACTTTGCCCCGTAAACCGCCGCCGAGGAGGCGTCCTTAAGCATGTCTATCTGTTCAATATCCGACGGATTGATTTCGGACAATTCGCCGAAAAAGATCAAGCCGTCCACCACCAGCAGGGGGTCGTTGTTGGCTTTCAGCGAGCGTTGCCCGCGTATCTGCATCGAGCCTCCTCCCTTGGCTTCCGTGTTGATCCCCACGTTAAGCCCCGGCATGTTGCTGCGGAGAAGATCCTGAACGGAACCCGGACTTTCCCTGTCTAATTTGTCCGTCTTGATCTGCGCAATGGCGCCCGTCAGGTCTTTCTTTTTCATTGTGCCGTAACCGACCACCACTACTTCCTCTATCTCTGTAGCATCCTCGTTCAGGGTGACGGAAATGACCGTCCTGTCGCCCACCGTAATTTCCTGCGTGGCATAGCCCAAAAACGAAAATACCAGCACGGATTCCCTGTCGGGAACGCTGATGGAGTATTTGCCGGCGGCGTCGCCCACCACTCCCGTCGAGGTGCCTTTTATGACAACGTTCACTCCGGGCAACGGATTGCCGTCGACGTCGTTCACCGTGCCGCTAACGGTAACGCTCCCCTGAGCAAACAGAGAAAGCGTACTCACTGTATATACACATGCGGCAAATATTGTTTTCCGCAATGCATGACTGAAAAATTTAGCTTTATACATATTATACTTTATTTTTAAGATTTATAAAATTTCGATTTAAATATTTGATTGAAAAACTGTTGCGACGGAGGTCGCGCGGTGCGCAGCTACTTTTCTTCACCGGTCACCGGTCATGATGATTTACTTTTCCATAGGCATACGTTTTTTAAGGTTCATACTTGCAATCACTACTGTCCGGTAAACCTCCAAAAGAAAGGGCAGGTATAAAATACCCACCCAATGGTTATCTTTGTAATCTGAACAAAACAGAGAATAACCATGAGCAAAAGTACAAATTTTAG
>JAISRX010000045.1 GCA_031273395.1 Bacteroidales bacterium
GGGATGGTGGAAGTGCTTTCCGATACCCGCGAAGGCGAAGTGGACTCGACATTTTACGTGCTGGAAGACGCTATCAGGGAATCGCCCGATATTGACGCTACCCTCGCCGGTATCATCGAAACGCAAAACCTGAACGGGAACAATCAAGCCATTTTTGACGACATTACCCTGCTGGGCGTCGAATTTTTTTAACCCCCCCTGTTGAATGTACACACATATACATACCTTTCATATTCCTGTCATGGGACTGGGATATACCGTTGACACTCCCGTCAAGGTGGCGCGTTTCGGCATTTCGTCGGTCGTTTCCATCATCGAGGACAGTCTCATCGAACGGATGCGGCAGTATTATTACGAAAAAATCAACGAACCGTACCGTCCCATCCACGCGTCCGAACCCGACTACCGCGCCCGCCGCATCACCGATTACCTGAACCTGCTCAACAGGATGGTCAATCAGCAGATGGAGAAACTCAAGGCGTCGGCGTTTGAAACGGGGTCGGAACTCACGCAGTATTTCGAGATGTTGCCGGAAGGGAGCATCCTGAAAAAAATGTACCGCCAAATGTTGGAAATGCACGACCGTTTTGAACGGAAAAAAACGGAACAGAAACTCCGCAGGGAAATCAAAGCCGGCAGTATCGACGTGAACATCATGACCAAAGTGGACAACACCCGCTACACCGCAACGGGCGAAATCATCGAAAACGGTTCGGATGCGATCACCGCCCTGCGCGGATACGCCAACAGCGAACTGACGGACTCCGCCATCGTCTTTTCGGCAGGCATGAACCCGCGACTGTTCGGCTACATGGAAAATCTGGACATATTCTCGGAAATGCGGGACGGCAGGTTCGTCAAAAAGATCGTCATCAAGGTAAGCGACTACCGCTCGGCAATCATTCAGGGGAAATACCTTGCAAAGAGAGGGCTGTGGGTATCCGAATTTCGCATCGAATCGGGCTTGAACTGCGGGGGACATGCCTTTGCCAGCGACGGATACATGCTGGGACCCATTCTGCAGGAGTTTAAAAACAAGCGTGAAGCGCTGAACGTGGAACTGTTCGACATCTATTGCAGGGCGTTGACGGAAAAAGGCAAAACGCCGCCCGCCCGCCCGCCGATACGGATAACGGTGCAGGGAGGCGTCGGCACGTGCGACGAGGACTCCTTCCTGCGCAATTACTATCAGGTGGATTCCGTAGGCTGGGGCAGCCCGTTTCTGCTGGTACCCGAAGCCGTGTCCATTGACGGGGAAACGCTCAAACTGCTTGCCGCCGCCGGGGAAGACGATATTGTTCTCAGCAACAACTCTCCGCTGGGCGTGCCGTTCAACTTCCTGAAAGGAGCCTCCGGCGAAAAGGAAAAATATCGCTGGGCAAGGGAAGGACGTCCGGGAAGCCCCTGCATTTCCCGAATGTTGCAATCCAACACGGAATTTACCGACAAACCGATATGTACGGCTTCGGCAAGTTTCATCAGACGGAAACTGCGGCAGTTGCAGGAAGAAGGCGACAGCCGCTGCGGGCAGCAAACAGAAGAGACGCTCGCCAAGGAATGTCTGTGCATCGGGCTGAGCAACTCCGCTCTGGAGGCAAATCACCTGCCGCCGATCAACAGCGCCGTGATGGGAGTGACGGTGTGTCCCGGTCCCAATCTGGCATATTTCGACAAGGTGGTTTCGCTCGGGGAAATGGTCAGCCACATCTACGGACGCACCAACCTGTTGCGCAAAACCAGCCGTCCCCACATGTTCATTAAGGAACTGAAAATCTATCTTGCATACCTGAGGGAGCGTATATCGAAAATAACAGACTTCGCCAATGTCAAGATAATTAACTATTACCGGTCGTTTTGCCGTAACCTTCACGATGCGGTGACATATTACCGTTCCATCGAAGAAAAAATCTTTACCCGCAACACCGGCGAAAGAGAAATATTCGGCAGGGAATTGACCTTGATAGACGCGGAAATCACACAAATCGAAACAACGATAGCATAGCGGACGCGAAGCAGGTATTGCATGATCGCCGTCGCTGCGCATCTGCCTGTGGAGACCACCCAAGCAGGGTTTTGAATCCTGTTTGGGTCAGCGTAGGGGCGGGTCTTGCGTCCGCCCTTGCGTCGTTTTCATTGAGGGCAGGCGCAAGACCTGCCGTCCCGCAGGTAATGTGTTTTTCAACACGATACAAAGCCTGTCGTACCCCGCATTTCATACGGGGTTATCAAAGGGTAACGCCTGCGGCGTTTTACGTCCATGCAGGGCTGTGCACAACCCCGAAAGGGGTTTCCTTTTGATAACCCCGTACAAGCGAAGCGCAGTGCGGGGTACGAATATAGCGCGCCGTGTCTCTACCGCGTTTCTGCTTCGTGCGACTTTGGCGACTTCGCGGTCAATTCTCATCCAAAGCCTCAAAAAAAGAAGGAACCGAATTTCCGCTGTCTCAAAGTTTGATGTTCAATCCAAGATACCACTGCGTGCCGACTCTGTCCATGAATCCAAATTCGGGACTGGTTTGGTTCAAAATGTTGTTTACCGACAGGAAAATGGTGGCGTTTTCGACAAACAGGCAGGATATTTTCCCGTTGACCAGCATTTTTCCGGAAATGTCGGGGGTGAAAAACTGATTGGAAAAACTGTGTTGGGTAAATCCGTAACCGTTGGAAAAGAAGGAAAACCTTTTCGCAAACTGCCAGTTCATTTCGTACCCGCCGTAAAAGACGGGCGTTGCTTTGGAGGTCATGTCGATGTAGTCGGGCGCAATGTCGTCGCTGGTAATGCGGTAGTTTCCATCCCCGTCCGTCGAGTATTGCGAGTGGGCGGAGGTCAAAATGGAGTACGCCGCCTCCCACCTCAGGCTGTTGCCGAGGATGTTCAGGGTGGGAGCGTTGTTGTTGTGGTCCATGATGGAAGTCTGCTGCACGGTTCCCCAGAAACGGAAATTCAGACTGCTGTTCACCACCACGCCCAGTTCCACCGTTCCGCCTGTTTGCATCTGTACTTCCCGGATGTTTTCAAACTTGTAGTTCAAAAAATTCGGAACAATGGGATTGACGGGCTGCTTTCCGTCCGCAATGAGTTGCAGATCGCTCGGATCCACATGCACCCGCAGTTCCTTGAGGGCGGCTGCGTTCAAATCCTTGATCTGCGAACGGAACAGTTCGAAATTCAACAGGATGTGTTTTCCTATTTTACGCCGGTATCCCAGTTCGTACATGTCGGCGACCACTAATTTGAGGTTCTTGTCGCCCTCCATCCGCAGTTCCGTGTACAGGGTTCCGCGCCGGTCGGCTTTTATGGAGGTCGACGAGTTGGCATTGACGTCTATCATGAACGGGCTTCGGTTGGCGCGCGAATACACGGCGCGGACAATGCTCGTTTCGTTGAACTTGTAGTTCGCCACCAGTTGCCACGTGAGATAGTTTTTCCGCGGCGTTTTGTTGTTTTCCAGCCGCAGTCCTCCGATAAAGCGCAGTTTGTCGAAAGGTCTGTAGTCCAGCCGCACGCTGGGGGCAAAGGAACGCAGCAACTGTTTTCCTTTAAAAAAGGACTGGTTGTCGGCAAAATACGGGTCGCCGTTGAGCGTGTTGTAGGCAAAATTGAAGCCGGGGTTGATGTTCAGCTTCTCCCAGCGGTAATTGTACTCCACGTTGAAGTGGAAACTTTCCACGTCCGAACGGAGACCGGGCATTCCGCAGGCAAGGTCGCCCCATCCCCATGTATAGTACATCAGCACGCTGAAGTCATGAATTTCCGACCGCAGGTTGGCGAAGCGCGTTTGGGTGTGCCGCTCGGTATGGGCAAAGAAATTCAGATCCATGTTGGATGAGATGGCGGTGGAATTTTGTACCCCCGCGGTCAGGTCGAAGTGTATCCTGTCATTGAGCCTGTAGGAAGCCAGCCCGTTGGCGCTGTACGATTGCAGCGCCCGGTTGGGGTCGCGGAACATTTTGCGCGGGTCTGCTCCGTGGATGATCACCGAATCAACCGGATAATACTGTTCCGAGGTTTGACTTGCGCCGTAGGGATCCACCGTATAGAAGAAAATATCCGACTGTGCGCGGTCTCTGTAGTTGAAATTCCCGGATACCCTGAATGTCCACTTTTCATTGACGTTGAAGAGCGCCGACAGGTATTTTGTCCCCGTGCCGCCCACGGGAGAGGTTGCCCCGTCGAACAGCCCGCCGATATTGGTTCTTGCCTCAACGGACAGTTTATCCGGCGACGATTTTTTGGTGATGATATTGATCACTCCCGTCACCGCATTGGCGCCGTACATGACGCTGGAGGCGCCGCGGATGACCTCAATCCGTTCGATATCGCCCAGCCCGATGGCGAGCATTTCCCAGAAGGTGCCGCCCGTGGTGTAGGTATATACGGTACGCCCGTCGATCATGATCAGGGTAAGGGTGTTTTCGGCGAAAAGACTTTGCTGCCCCGCCACGCTCACGTTGCTCCGAAGCTGCACGTCGTAGTTCCCGTTGGTTTTTTCGCGGACAATCACCCCCGGAAGCAGCCGCAAAGCCTCCGGAATGGACAGGGCGCCGGAGCGTTCTATGTCTTCGGCGGTCAACACCGAGGTGGAAAGGGGGGTGTCAAAATAGTTTTCATCGTGTTTGGAGGCGATGGACACTTCCTTGTTCAACAGCATGTTGAACAGGTCGTCGATGGACACGCCCACTATCCCCGCTATCCTGACAATGTCTTCCAGCGGATATACCGACAATTCGTCAAAACTCATCGACAAAATGTCTTCCCGCGTCAGCTGTTCCACCGGTTTGGGCTGCGCCGCCAGAAAAAAGCAGCCGAATATCCCCAGCAGGAACGTCGCAAGGATTTTTTGTCGCCATCTGCTAAAAAAATGTTTCATATCACTGCTGCTGTTCGGTTTTCTTTTTTGCTGCCGTCCGTTTTTGCCTTTGCAGCAATGTATTTTTGAAATAACTGATCCTTTCGTTCAGGCGGTTTACAAAACCGGAGAACGCCGCCTCGCCGTTCAGGAGGATGAGCGCCTCGATGCGGTCGGTCATTTGCCCGTAGATGTTGTCAACTTCGCGACGGGTTTCGCGCAGGCGGATCATTTCCTGCCCCGCCCTGTCGTCGAAACGCCGGTTCATCAGGTCGTCGAACGTCCGGTTGGCGGCGGTCAGCTCGTCTATCCACTCCTGCCCGTTGAGCAGGGCGACGTCGGCGGCGCAGCGGCTGTTCAGGTCTTGCAGGAAATTGCCGATGGTAGCGGTCTCTTCGTTGTAGGACTTGTAACGGAAATCGCCGTAATGATCAATCACCGCCCGGATACGGGAAGCCGCTTCCCTTTTGGCTTCGTTCAGGCTGTGCCCGTACGCTTCCACCAAAAGCGTCAAGCCGCGATAAACGGAGTCGCGCTGCGTATCGGCTTCGGTAATCGAGTCGGTCAGCTCGTGCTTCCTGATCGTTTCCATAGCCGTATCTTCCTTCTCCAGAAGGGGAACAAACGCGGCAAACAGCGGATCAATGCCCAGTGCGGATGCGCCGACAGAGCCTGCAAGCCCTTTTACATCCGTCATTAATTGAAAATGTTCTTCATTGCGAAGATTCCAAAGGTTTACTTTAACGATTTTCATAAGATATTTATATTAAAATTTAGATATGATTCTGTAAAATATGTTGCAACCCTGCCCGGAGTTCCGTTGGGACTTGCAGAATGTTTGCAACCCTGCCCGGAGTTCCGGTGGGACTTGCAGAATGTTTGCAACCCTGCCCGGAGTTCCGTTGGGACTTGCAGAATGTTTTGCAACCCTGCCCGGAGTTCTGTTGGGACTTGCAGAATGTTTTGCAACCCTGCCCGGAGTTCTGTTGGGACTTGCAAAAGAAAATGTTCCCCATGTTGTTCTATACCTGCAATCATTGGCTTGCCGAATATTATCCGTTATATTTTAGACTTGCAAATATACAAAATAAATCAAAAAAAAAAGTTTTATGATCAATTCCGGTTAAATCTTTTTTGAGGCGCCGTTCGAACCAATCGGTTTCATTGAGGGCAGGCGCAAGACCTGCCCCTGCGGTCGCGGTGATGTATAGACGCGGCATGTCCCGTCTATACGGCGGTGCAGGCGTTTGTGCGGTTGCCCTGCTCAAAAAAAAATAAACCCGTTTTTCAACAAAAGCGGTTTTCAACAAAAATAAATATCTTTGTGACTTTCAAAACAAAATGATGATCCATGAAAAGAGGATCCTGTTTTTTGTCTTTACGTATCTTTTCTGTCGCCCTTTATGCGCAGGAGGTATTCCGGGAACGCGAATACCTGCATGTTTTCAAATCCGTTGACGGTCATGGAGTCCGTCCGTGCGGAAAATGAAAAAAGCGGGGGAAATTTCCGCCAAAGCCGAGCGAAACGGATTTTATATTTCCTATTTAGAGAAAATAAATTACCTTTGTGGGTTTATTGTTTCATGCAAAAATCAATTATTTGTCTGAAAATAACTTTTTTGCGCAGGTCGTTGGTATGTTTTTAATAAAAGATGAAGATGTCAAAAATAATCGCTTTAGCAAATCAGAAAGGTGGCGTAGGCAAAACCACCACCGCCATTAATCTGGCAGCAAGTATAGCAGTGCTGGAAAAAAAGATTTTGCTGGTGGACGCCGATCCCCAAGCCAATGCCACGTCGGGACTGGGGATGGACGTGTCGGACAGCCGTACCACTGTTTATGAATGTATCATTGATCACACCCCCACGCGGGAGGCTATCCTGAAAACAGAAATACCGGGTTTGGAGCTTATTCCTTCGCATATCAATCTGGTAGGAGCGGAAATAGAACTGGTCGGACTTCCGGAAAGGGAATATATCCTGCAAAAAGTCATCCGGCAGGTACAGGATGATTATGATTATGTACTGATTGACTGTTCTCCGTCGCTGGGACTGGTCACCACGAACGCGCTTACGGCAGCCGATTCGGTCATCATTCCCGTACAGTGCGAATATTTTGCACTTGAAGGTCTGGGCAAGCTGTTGAACACCATAAAGCTAATTCAGGCGACGTTGAATACCGGACTGGAAATCGAAGGCTTTTTACTTACCATGTTCGATGCGCGGACGCGGTTGAGCAATCAGGTAGTAGAAGAAGTAAACCGTCATTTCCGGCAAATGGTGTTTAAAACCATCATTCAGCGCAACGTGAAACTCAGCGAATCGCCGAGTTTCGGCAAACCGGTAATTCTTTACGACGCCAATTCACCCGGCGCCATCAATTATTTAAATCTGGCGAAGGAAGTAATTCAGAACAATACGGAAATTACACAAGATAAACCATAATTTATCATCATGGGCAAAAAAGATGCATTAGGAAGAGGATTGGGCGCGCTGATCAAACAGTCGGAAACGGGGAACGTCAGCACGACCAACAAGATCGACATCCGGCTGATAGAAGTTAATCCCTTCCAGCCGCGTACCCATTTCGATCAGGTGGCATTGGAAGAATTAGCCGCTTCGATCAAACAGCAGGGGATCATACAGCCGATCACGGTGCGCGAAGCCGGCAACAAATACCAGATCATTTCGGGCGAACGGCGTTACCGTGCGTCGTTGCTGGCAGGTTTGACGGAAATACCCGCCTATGTGCGGCAAGCCAACGACGACGATATGCTGGTGCTGGCGCTGATAGAAAACGTACAGCGCGAAGATCTGGACGCCATCGAGGTGGCTATCGGCTATCAGCGGTTGATGGACGAGGGCGAGTTGACCCAGGAAAATATCAGCGAACGGATCGGTAAAAAACGATCGACCATTGCCAATTACCTTCGCCTGCTGAAACTGCCCGCCGAAGTGCAAGCCGCCATCAGGCAACGCCGCCTTTCCATGGGACACGCACGGGCGCTGGTCAATATCAGGGAAGAAGAACAGCAATTGTCGCTGCTGCACGATATTATTGAAAATGAACTGTCCGTCAGGGAGGTGGAAGCGCGCGTCCGCCAATATGCCCAACCGGAGCCGGAGCCGAGCCCGGAAGCAGCCTCTACGGAGAACGGGCGGGAAGAAGGCGTGGAAACGGAAGTTTATGTAGATACCCAACCGCCGGCAGCAATTCCCGAAAGCGAAAACGATCCGCATTTGAAGGAAGTGTTGAGCAAATATTTTGATGCAAAGGTCGATCTGAAAAGAGAGGCTTCGGGTGCAGGGCGTATTGTCATTCATTTCCGGACAGACGACGAATTGCAGCATATTTTACAAATAGCCGGAAACATACCGTCGAACACCGAATAACCGGATGAAGATTTCATGCGACAAAAAGCCGATCATCAGGATATGCCTGTTGTTTGCCGCAGAATGGCTGTTGTGTCATGCCGCGTGCGGACAGGAACGTCCGTTTGACGCCGGAAACGGGCAGGATTCGTCAGCCGCCGTCCGTCTCAACGGGACGGAGCGGGTTGTCGTTTTCAACGCGGTGACGGAGCATGTGGTGGAAAGTGCGGCGTACCGTGCGGATTCGGTTTCCCTCAGAAGGACGCCCATTCCGGCAAAAGCCACTATCATGTCGGCGGTGCTTCCCGGACTGGGACAAATCTACAACAGGAGAATATGGAAAGTACCGCTGGTGTATGCCGCCATCGGCGCTTCTACCTATTTCCTGATCCGCTATCAAAACGATTATCAGCGTTACCGGCGGGCTTATATTGATTTCAAGGACGGCGACCCGTACACCAACTTTCACGAGAAGCTGTACATACCGGCAGCTTACGACAAGGAACGGTACCTGACCGCATATAAAGACGCCTCGCGGAGAAACCGCGACTGGTTCATTATAGCGGTAGTGGTCTCCTATCTGATGAATGTGGTTGATGCAAATGTCGATGCGCATCTGTTTAATTATAACGTAGATGACAATCTTTCGCTCAATGCCCGACCATGTTTTTTCAAAGATATTGCATATTCCCCAAAAATTGGCTTAAATTTGCAGTTTACATTTTAATATATCCGAAAATGTTACAGAAAATAGGAGCAGTAGCAGTGGCAGTGGTTGTATTACCGGTTTATGTGTGGGCAAATCAACCCGATACACTGAATGATTCCATACCGGCGGAGCTTTTCTATTCCAATTTCGACAGAAATCTGGACAGCCTGATGCAAATCTGGTACGTGCAGGAATCCATAGGGAGCGATTCGCTGATTTCCGATTCTGCCGAAGACGAAATATCATTTGTGCGCGAATTGCACGATTCCATTTATATCGAACGGCTGAGCAAGCTGCC
Source organism: Bacteroidales bacterium (assembly GCA_031273395.1). Lineage (GTDB taxonomy): Bacteria > Bacteroidota > Bacteroidia > Bacteroidales > UBA4181 > JAIRLS01. The sequence goes on from JAISRX010000045.1 coordinate 9,229, forward strand.
TTCTCTGGTGAACCTCACCTACAACAATCTTGTAAGGAACTACATTCACGTGTACACCATAAAAAAACGGGAAAAGCTGGAGGTCATGCTGGGATTGAAGGACTACTATTTCCCGATGTTCGAGGAAGTGCTGGATTATTACGGTTTGCCGCTCGAATTAAAATATCTGGCGGTGATAGAATCGGCGTTTAATCCGCGCGCCGTCTCCCGTGCGGGCGCTACCGGAATATGGCAGTTCATGCTGGGAACCGGACGGATGTACAAATTGCAGGTCAATACCTTTGTCGATGAGCGAAGAGACCCGTTGCTCGCCACACATGCCGCCGCCAAATTCCTGAAAGACCTCTACAGCGTGTTCAACGACTGGGTGCTGGTGATCGCCGCCTACAATTGCGGACCGGCAAACGTCAACAAAGCCATCAAACGGTCGGGCGGGAAAAGGTCGTACTGGGACATCTACCCGTATCTTCCGCGCGAAACAAGAGGCTATGTGCCGGCTTACATCGGGGCTGCCTACGCAATGAATTATTACAGGGAACACAATCTGTCGCCACGCTACATTGATGTTCCGCCGGTTTCGGACACCGTCATGGTAAACAGAAACATAAATCTGGCGCAGGTGTCCGAAGTATTGAACATTTCGTTGCAGCAGCTGCGCGATCTCAATCCTCAGTACCGCAGAGAAATACTGCCCGGAAATACGGTACAGTGCATGCTCCGGCTGCCGGCGTCGTATGCAACAAAATTCATTGAAATGCAGGACTCTATCTGTCGCTACAAAGCAGATACATACCTGAGCAATTCCTTCAGGGCGATAGAGCCGGCGGGTTATGCGGCGGCAAGCAATGTCAGCGGCAAAAACCGCATAGTACATACCATACGGTCGGGCGAAACCATCGGAAGTATCGCCCTGAAATACGGCGTGAGCGTCGGCAACCTGAGAGAATGGAACAACATCAGCGGATCGCGGATCATTGCCGGAAAAAAACTGCTGGTGTACACCGGCAAACCGGCGTCCAAGCCTTCGGCAACGCCACCCGCTAAAGGAACGATAGTGTATTACACCGTGAAAAACGGAGATACGCTTTGGAACATTGCACACCAGTATCAGGGCGTGTCCGACAAGGACATCATGCAATGGAACAATTTGTCGCAAACAAACATACAGCCGGGTATGAAACTGAAAATTGTGCAGTGATGGAAAGCGTGCGCATTGAAAAAACCATAAAATCGCCGTTATTTGTCCTGAAAGACGGATACATCGGCATGATGGGCCGTTCTATCCCGCAAAATGCGAGAATGTTGTATAAGCCTTGTTTCGACTGGGTGGAAGCATACATCAAAAATCCCGCGCCGACCACCAAAATCGAACTCTTTTTCGAATACATCGATACGTCGTCCATCCGTTGCGTGGTGGATCTGCTTATTGCACTCGAAGCCAATGCCAAAGGCAGCAGGATAGAAGTAAACTGGTATTACGAAATATATGATGAAGACATGCATGAATTGGGAACTTATATCCAGACATTCATGAAAATACCGTTCAATTTCATCATCGTTGAAGAAGATCAGGAAATCGTCATGTAATCCGAAACAGTGAATCATCAATAATTTAGTTAAATCAAATAAATCAAAAATTAAAAATCAAAAAAATGTCAGACAGTTATACTTTTACCATGATCAAACCATGTGCCGTGAAAAGCGGCTTCACCGGTGCTATTCTGGCAGATATCCAGAAGGCGGGCTTCGGTATTTCGGCAATGAAATATGTGCGGATGACCGTCCCGCAAGCCGAATCATTCTACGGCATCCACAGGGAACGCCCCTTTTTCGCCGATCTGGTGCGGTTCATGACCTCAGGACCTATAGTGGTAGCCATCGTCACCCGCGACAATGCGGTGGAAGAATACCGCAAACTGATCGGAGCAACCAATCCCGAAAATGCCGCAGAAGGCACCATCCGTAAAAAATATGCCCGCAATGTGCAGGAAAATGCGGTGCATGGTTCCGACAGCGACGAAAATGCCACCGTGGAATCGAGTTTCTTTTTCTCACAATGCGAACGATTCTAAAAAAAATAACTTTTTTGGTGGAAAAATAAAATAAACAATATATATTTGCAAAATAAATCAACCTCATAAAATTTAAACAAAATGACAAACAGAAGAGATTTTATCAAGCAATCAACCGTGGCATTAGCCGGCGGTTTTCTGGCAGGCAATGTACTCGCCGCATGTACGCCGACAGCCGTAAAAAAGAAGGTGGGACTGCAATTGTACTCGCTTCGCGGCGATGTGAACAGTCTGGGTATCCGGCAGGTACTTGAAATTGTTGCCAAGATCGGATATGTCAACATGGAAACTGCCGGGTACGACGGTTCGACAGGGAAAATCTACGGATTGGAACCGAGCGAGTTGAAGAAAATCTGCGACGATTTGGGACTGAACCTGCTGAGCGCCCATTTAGGTCGCGGTATCTCCGACAAGCATGACGAAGACATGGCATGGTGGCAAAAAGCGCTTGATTCGCACGTTGCAGCCGGCATGAAATACATGATCATGCCAAGTTCTCCGCTCAGAGGCGATGACGCTACCATAGACAACGTAAAGCGTTATGGCGAGTATTTCAACGAGATCGGGCAACTGGTTTCCGGCGCCAGCCTGAAATTCGGTTACCACAACCACGATTTTGAATTTAAAAACAAGATCGATGAACTTTCCGTTTATGAACTATTGGTTGAAAACACCAATCCGCAGCACGTATTTTTTGAAAACGACGTTTTTTGGACGCAAAGAGGCGGGTATAATGTAGTAGAACTGTTGAAAAAATATCCCGCAAGAATACAGGTGCTTCATATCAAAGACGAACGGGCTGTGGGCGAAAGCGGAACCATTGATTTCAAAGCAATTTTCGACCAGTTCTATGCAAACGGATGGGCTGATTATTTTGTGGAAATGGAAGACGAACGCACCCCGCAGGAAGACGTCGGGAAGAGCTATGAATTTCTTGCCCAAGCCGATTACGTAAAGTAATTGAGCGGCGGAAAATGTAAATATGGAAAAGTTTGTCGGGATTTTCGTTTCGATGGGCTTTTCTTATGGCCTCATAGTTCAAGGGATAGAACGAAAGTTTCCTAAACTTTAAATTCCAGTTCGAGTCTGGGTGAGGCTACAATACAGGTTTTTCAGGATTTTTTAATGCCATGTAAAATACTGAAAATTAAAGGAAAAGAAGTTTTCTTTGAGAAAGCGCCGTCCGCATCTTTCCGTATCCGGCTTTGGAAATCCTTCTGCGCCTTGTACACGCTCTGCCGTTTCCCGGATGTATGAAGCTATTTCTCCGACGCAAGATGTCATTTCTTCACCGCACGATGCTATTTCTTCATCGCACGATACTATTTCCCGAATGTAAGATACTATTTCCCGGACGTAAGATGCGCATTTCCGGATGTATACTGCACTCGGTGATAGTCTTGTGTTTTTTAGGCTGTCGTACCCCGCATTTCATACGGGGTTATCAAAGGGTAACGCCTGCGGCGTTTTACGTCTATGCAGGGCTGTGCGCAACCCCGACAGGGCTTGCCTTTTGATAACCCCGTACAAGCGAAGCGCAGTGCGGGGTACGAAAACTCAAAACTCAACCGGATGCAGTATATCTACAGGAAAACGCGGAATGTTTCATTAATAAGAAAGACAATTCAACCATTTCTTATTTAAAGTCTGCATTTCCCTGCATGCCTGTTTTGATCAGCCCGTCGGTGTTGGCAACGGCTATTTTGACCGCATATACCGGATTTTGGCGTTTATCCTTCGTGCGAACTGTTTTGGGAATAACCGCCTTGTCGGATATCCATGTCACCGTACCCGGACAGGATTTTACAACGCCGTCCGGCAAGGTAAGGAATACCGTTGCACTCTGTCCCGGACGCAGCTTGTTCGATTGTTGCGCCGCAATATATGCGCACAGGAACATCTGCCGGACGTCGGCAATCCTGTACAGGGGATCTCCCTGAGTCACTGTCTCTTTCTCCGTGACATACTTGTTGAGAACAATGCCTTCTACCGGACTGATCAGCCGGCATTTTGCCATTTGGTCGTTCACCTGCGCCATTTGCAGACGGGCATTGCTAACTATATATAGATTTAGAATTGTACACATGTGATGTTCAACGATATTATTCCAATAAAAATATCAAAAACTATACTTAATTAGCAATGCCTGCAGACGATATGCTTCGCTTCCCGCGTCGAGGCTGTTTACCGAAGCGACGAGCGTATTGATCTGTGTTTCCATGTCGCTTTCCAGCATCTTCACCTGCGCGTCGATATCATCTATTTGCTTTTGCGTTGCCGATCCCGTTTCGAAAAGCCTTTCCGCACGGACTTTTTCAATCCGCGCCTTCTCTATCCGTTCTTTCATTGTCGACAGTTGTCCAGCCACGTCGGGGCGCCGTGCGACAAGCGCCCGTTGCGCTGCCGTTAACTGCATTTTTTTCAGGTACAACAGAAGGCTGTCCACGCCACCCACATATTGACCCTCCTTCAGCTGTGCACCCTCTTTCAGATCAAACCGTTCCAGCCTGCCTGATGTTTCCGCAAAAACGACGATCTCCGCCGCCTCAAAAACGCCCGAAACGTCATGTCCTGATTTGTCCTGCTTGCAGGATGCAACAACAACGGACATACAGAATAACCAAAAATACCTGTTCATAAACCGATTCTTTTAAATATGGATGCTTCTTCCGTACTTTTATCTTTTTCCATCGTGGCGTAAAATATTTTCACGGCACAAAATAGATGATATTTTTGATTGAAACAAATATTTTCATCAAATGATTACAATGGGAACAAATGAGCGACGTCAGATCTTTTGTAGCTGTATCTGCCGTTATTTTGTCGTTCTTTTCAATTCAACCACCGCGCTAATGGGCAGATGGTCGGACAGTTGTATCCGATATGTGGTTGCTTCGATACTGTTCCACTTGTCATGCGGATAACAAAAGATATAATCAATTTGACGTACAGGCGCTTCTGCAGGAACAGTCGATTCCATCCGGCATACCGGTTTCCATGCCTTCATCCCTTCGTTGATTTCCTTAGCGTCGGGGGTAGCGTTGAAATCACCCGCCACAATAACGGGATAAGGCTTTGCCGACAGCACCCTGTTCAGTTTTTCCACCTGCACCTGTCGCTCTTTCGTGTTGGTATAATCCAAATGAGTACAGGCAAAAGTAAAATAGTGTCCTTCCTGAAATTCAACGTCGGCAACCAACACTGCACGCTGTTCCTTGCCATTTTCAGTCATAGGCAGATAAATCCGCTCGACGCACGCCAGAGGATATTTGGACAAAATTCCAATGCCATAATACCCGCCCGCGTATGGGATGGTTTTGCCGTATGCCGTTAACAAACCAGTGCGGAATCCCAACTCGGTGATAAAATCCTTACCGTGCTGTTGGGGAGCGCGGTCGCGGTAGGTGCGGCAATCCACTTCCTGCAACGCCACTACGTCCGGATCCTGTTCTTTGATGAAAGTCGCCAATTCCTCCAGAGAAGCCAGTTCTCCAAAACGCAGATTATAACAGAGTATCTTTAACCGGAAAGGCGATTCCTGAGCCTGTAAAAATGTCGGCGAAACAATCAATAAAAATAAACATACAATTTTTACTTTCATGAACGATCAATTTTAAAAGATAAAAAAGCTAAAAACAGACCGCAAAGGTATCTGTTTTTAGCTTTAAAACAAGGTGTGAGATTATTTAAACGAATTTTTACTTTTCTTAATTTCTATTTCGAGCCATGCTCCGGTGGATTCGCCATCGTAGGTAGAAGGCGTTCCGCCAAAACTCCGGACAATACCCACTGCGACGTGGGTAAAATCAGCAGGTGCATTGCCGCCCCAGCCAATCCGAAACATCCATCCTGCGCCTGCGCCTGCAATGGTGGTAACCTGTCGGATAATACCGGAACCGCCCATATTGCCGCCGTTATACAGATAGGTATTAAGGGCATCCCATTCCTCCTGTGTATCGCCGATTTCATTGAATGTTTTCCCTGTAGCAGCTGTAAAAGCGCTTTCCATTCCAATGGCTTGCAAGCGACCGACATTGAATGTACCCCATGTGCTTACGGGCCAGTCTGCCACAAGTGCATTTCCTTTGACCGTACCGCCTGTAGCTACGTTCGGCGAAAACAGCGCCGGTCCCGTATAAGTTTGTCCTGAAATAAACAGATTTGTGTACAGGAGTTGGAATTTTTCGTAATTTTCCAGCGCTTGCGCTGCATTCAGGACGTATGGTGCAACATCAAAACAGAAATAACTTTTATCGTGTGAAATGGCATCTGTCAAAATGATGTTCTTATAATGAATCATCACATTTCCGATGGTAGCGCTGGGGAACAAAATATTCACGGGAATTGTTTCTTCTCCTTCCGTTCCTTCGCTATCCGTAGCTTTCACCGTCACTGAAGCAACCGTTTCTCCGGCATTCAGCGGAAAATTGAATGTGCCTCCCGTCAGGGTAAGCGGCTGCGCGGCATCCTGTGTTCCGCCAAGACGCGCTACAATATATTCGGCGGACGCGACGGATTGTCCCGATGTGGAAGTAATGCTTCCGGAAACGGTAAAGGAAGAATCCGGCTTGACGCTGATGCTTTCCCTGTCAAAAAGAACCACCGGACCTGTAACAGTGACATTTTTCACTTCGAACAGTTTGTTTACATCCAATTCTCCGATATTGACCGCGCGAATCGACACGCCGGTCATGCCGCTACGGGCAATCACGGGAATATCAAAAACCGCTTCGCGGTCGTTCGTGATGGGAATATCCTCCGGCGACGAAATGAGCTGTCCCCTGAGGGTGGTATAACTCAATCCGGTGATTCTGGTTTTCGAGTTTACCACGCCCTTTACATGGAACGTCTCTCCCGTATTGACATTGTTGATAAATTCGTCCTCGAAAACAATTTCCAAGCCGTCCACGCCTTGAATTACTTCGAATATCCTTACCAACCTGTTCTCTTTTGCATCTTCGGCAATGATTTTTACGCCTATCGTTGCCGCCTCTACTGTAAATTCAAGAGAGAAAGAGCCATCCGAAGCCAATTCCAGCCGGTTTCCGGATTCGTCCAATCTTCCGGTCGCATCTTTCTTCTGATGAAAATAAAATGCGCTCGATATGGCATTATCCGCTTGGATTTTACCTTTCACATAAAACTTGTCTCCGGGAAAAACATCGGAAATACGGTCGTTCTCAAATATAATTTGAAGGGATCCTCCCTTTTTGTCGTCGCAAGCGATAAAGAGCGCCGCAATGATAAAAAATAAAAAAAACTTCTTGAACATATTAAATTTGTTTAAAATTTGTGATTTAAAATAACTTATTATTGTAATTCTATTACCGCCACAACGGGAAGATGATCGGATACCCTTGCATCTGTCGCTACTTTGGTCGAAATGGTTTTGAACTTCTCAGCGGGACGGCACATGATGTAATCGAGCTGTCTGTTCGGTTTGTCGGACGGGATGGTAAAATATTCCGCCGAGGTGGGAGTTATTTTACTGAATCCGTAACCCAGCAATGTCTGTATCGTAGTATTGATCGGCGTGGCATTCAGGTCTCCTCCGAAGATGACGGGATAGGGAGTTGCCGACAGTCTGCTGTTGACAACCGGCACTTCCGCATCGCGGTTTTCCTGATACAGGTCAAGATGTGTACAGGCGATAGTAATCGTCTTGTCGTTGACCTTGATGTTTGCCTGTATCAACACACGGTTTTCGTCAGCGCCGGGCAATGCGGTTTTCACCTCATCAGACAACAGGTATCTGGACAGAAAAGCAACTCCAAACTCGCCGCCTTGATAATCTATCGCTTTGCCGTAATATGTAAACGGCATGTCGGTCATTTTCGACAATTCAGACAGTTGATCTGTTTTTTTGCTCCGGGTAGTATTCCTGTCCACTTCCTGAAGGAATACCACATCGGGAACTTCCCGATTGATTACGGCAGCTATTGCAGACACATCAGGCGCGACGGGCGTCACAAGATACGGAGTGCAGTACCGCACATTGTAAGACATAATGGTAATACGGTTATCAACAAGCTCCGGTTGTTTCCAACCCGGGTCTTCCACATCTTTCGGCTGCTTTTTGCAGGCAAACAAAATCACCGGTAAAAACGGTAAAAAGAATGAAAAAAATATCTTTTTCATCGGATCATGTTTTATCCGTTATTCTTCCCACCCGGGATTTTGTCCCAGATTCGGATTCTTCACTCTTTCTTCATACGGAACAGGCCACAAGTAATGCCTGTCCGGATTAAAATGGTCAATTCCGCCTTCTGCAGTTGATTTTTCCCACACGATATCTCCAAATTCATCTGTGCCAAGGGTGTAGGGGCTTTTTCCCAAATCGTTGATGCACACCGTTTCACTCGGTCCTACGATGGCTCTTCCCAAAAACTTATCTCCTTCTTTCCAGCGTAGAATATCGAAATAGCGCATACTTTCAAATGCCAGTTCTACCTGACGTTCGCGGTGTAATTCCGTTTTGAGGCTCATTCCCCATGTGTTCAGTTCGGTGAGGATCATCCGGTGCATACCCACCCTGTCGCGCAGTTGGTTGATGGTCAGGTCAATCTGTTCCTGCGTCAAGGTTTCGTCCTGCATGTTGAACAGGGCTTCCGCATAGATCAGCAGGACTTCCGCATAACGGATGATGTTCCGGTTGTTATAGTCGCGGTTGGTTTGTCCTGCCATTTCCCGCGCATTGTATTTTTTGAAATAAAAACCGGTGCGTCCGTTGGCTCCGTTTCTGTTGCTGTTGGACAACTCGGCAAATCGCGGCAGATTAAATACGGGGTTGGTTACGTCCGCATCTGCGTCTCCGTCATCTCCGCCGGGCCATTCATCGCCGGCAACATAAAGCGTCATTGCCATGCGGGGGTCGCGCTCAACGAAATAATCCGCATAATGCTGCTCGGGATAGGTGTACAAGGCGGAGGTCTCTATGTCTGTCCGCCGGTAGTATTCCAATCCTGTTTTCGCAGGTTTGCCGTCAGTGCATAAATAAGCATCCACCAGCCGTTTCGACGGATTATAGCGAATATAATCCACCGGCATGCAGGTGAGGTTAGCCATATTGTTCATCCTGACGTCGGTAACGAACAGATCGTAGATAATGGCTTCCCTGTTGTTGGGATTGACGTCGCTGTTGCCTGCCAGCTGGAACAACTCTCCGTAATTCGGATAAAGCGAGTACGGACTGTTATCCATGATGTCCTTTGCCGTATTGGCTGCCAGTTCCCACAGTCCGTTTTGCAAGGCTACCCGTGCTTTCAGCGCCAGCGCTCCCCAGCGGTTGATACGTCCCAGATGGTTTCCGGAAGGAATATCTCCGCCTAATTTGGAGGCCGCCCAGTCCAGATCATCCAATACATGTTGAATGACTTCGCTGCGCGATGTTCGCGGTCCGTAAGCCTCTGCCGATGTAATGACATGATCCACCCAGGGAACATCGCCGAAATAACACGTCAGCCAGAAATATTCCAAAGCGCGCAGCACCTTGATTTCGGCGGCATACGCATCTTTTACGGCTTGAGGAATTTCGGCAGCGTCGTAATGGTCGAGAAAATTGTTACAGGTAAAAATAGCGGCGTAACAAAATCTCCAGAAGGAAGTGAACGGAAATCCGTCCAGAGCGGTATGCCGCCCGCCGGGAACCTTGACCAAACCGCTGGTGATGTCGCCCCATACGGCGTCTCCGCCGAAAACGTTGGGGTACATCACCAGATTGTCATGAAAAGCGTCCGTATAACACGGATACGTTGCTGCTTGCAACTGGCTTTCGGTCTTCCAGTAATTACCGTGCGTTACCGTATCCAGCGGATACTTATCCAGAAACCCGTCGTTGCAAGCTATGAGGGCAATTAACGCCGCTAAACCGATATATTTAAAACTATTTATTTTCATTTTGATACAATTTAAATTTCAATTATTTAAAATCCGATTTGAAGCCCAAATGCAAACGTTTTCAACTGTGGATAACTGTCTCCTGCCGTTTCTCGTACTTCAGGGTCAAACCCGCCGAAATAATCGGTAATGGTCAGCAGGTTGTCAATGGAAGCATAGACCTTTACGCGGTTTACCCCAATTTTTTCGGTAATGCGTTTCGGGATGGTGTATCCCAACTGTATGTTTTTCAAACGCAGGTAGGAAGCATCTTCCAGCCAATAGTCCGAAAAGAGGATATTGTGCGCTGCATTGTAATACATGCGGGGATAAGTTGCTCCGGGATTGTTGGGCGTCCACCTGTCGAGATGCGCCGTCTTGGGGACGGAATAATCGTTGGTGAAGGCATGGCGGGCTTCTTCGGTCAGATAACCGTTTACTTTGCCTACCCCCTGAAGGTAAAATGAAAAATCAAAATGGTTCCATTCCACATAAGCCCTTAAAGAATAGCTATAACGCGGATAGGGATCGCCAAATACCTGTTTGTCGTCACTGTCAATATTGCCGTCGGCTTCGCCGTTAGATCCGCTGACATCTCGGTATTTCACGTCGCCGGGTTGAATAACGTTTGCATACGCGCTCATGATGGCAAAATCCGGATTCACATACTTTTTGGTTGTTTCGTTGTAGGATTCAAAATTGCCGATTTGACCCAGACCGTCCGTCAGGTAGCCGTAATAGGCTCCGATGGGATCACCTACCCTGCGCAGCCTGTCACCGAGAGAAGGCGCGCTAAGTCCCAGATCGGTGATTTTATTCTTCGCATCCGAAAGGTTAGCCGTCAAGCCGTAATGTACCTTTCCGATCCGGTCACGCCACCCGATGCTCACTTCCCATCCCTTGTTTTCTATCGAACCCATATTCTCGTAAGGCAGATCCGCAGCATCTGTCACCCCAACCAGCGAAGGATAAACGGGCGTAAGCAAGGCGTTGATGTTGTTCTTTTTGAACCAGTCGAAGGTCGCATCCAATCTGTTGTTGAGCATGGAGAGGTCTATCCCGATGTTAAACATCCTGATGGTTTCCCACTGAATAAGTTCATTCGCCAGCGCATTTTGCTTGAACCCTACATTTTGTTGTGCACCGATAGGATATGATTTGTCTATCCTTTCGATTTCGACCAGATACGGGTAGTAGTTACTGCCCAATGTCTGGTTTCCCAGTTCGCCCCACGACAGTCTGAATTTTCCGATTGTCAGTACGGATTTGGAAAAATCCATGAACCCTTCTTCCGAAAATTTCCAACCGGCTGAAAACGATGGAAATACACCCCATCTGTTATCCTCTGAAAATCTGGATGTACCGTCGTAACGGATGTTGGCTTCAAACAGGTATTTCTCGTCATAATCGTAATTGACACGCCCGAAAAAGGATTGTAAAGCCCAATGGTCTGCCCGTCCCGAATTATTGATATTCTCCGTTCCGGCATTGATCTCCTCAACACCGTCAAGAAGAATATTGTTGCGGGAAGCCGATAATGTAGGCAGATAAGCCCATTCTCTGGAAAATCCCGCCAGAAATTTCAATCCGTTTTTGGCAATCCGTTTTTCATAATTGACTGTCGTTCCCAACGTTTGGGTGAGAATGCTTACATGAGTTTCGGAAATACTGTTTCTGACGGTTTCATTATTCGGGTGTGGCGTCCCGTCTGCCGCAAACCTCGGCATGGTGGGGTGCCATGTCTTTTCGTCGCGCGTATAATAATTATAAGCATACTGTGCACTAACGTTCATGCCTTCTACAAGGTCAAGGACGGCATTGAAATTACCGTTGAAGGTTCTTGAGTCGCGTTTGGAATATCCCGACTCATACGCTGTTCGCACGGGATTTGCCACAGAACCATACGACCAGTAATGAGAATCCTCCCATCCCCCGTCGTCCGTAGGTTGCTGCCATTTGACAGGCAACAACGGTGATATTCGTTGCGCCAGCCGGAAAACACCGACTGTGCCGCTATTGCCTGCATCCTGCCGGTAAAAATCCACATAACTGAGGTTGCCGTCCAGTTTTAATCTTCCGAAAACTTCCGTATTCAGCCGCAAACGGACATTATTCCGCGTGGACTCATACGGGTCGCCCACGATTAACCCATTTTGTTCCAGATAGCCGTACGACATGTAATAAGATGTTTTCTCCGCACCGCCACTGATATTGAAGTTATGATTCTGCTGCGTGGAATATTTCTTGAAAATCGCATCTACCCAATTTGTACTGGAATAATCGTTGGGGAAGTTTTTCGAATCGTATTTCATGAACGCATCTTCATGATGCGGGGCGGATATTCCGCTGGCGTCGTAGGCTTCGTTTTGCAGAGTCATGTATTGGCGTCCGTTAACCAGTTCAGGCGTTGAAACGGGTGTTTGTACGCCAAAATAACCCGAATAGCTGAAGGTGGTTTTTTCTGCTTTTTTTCCTCTTTTGGTGGTGACCATAATAACGCCGTTTGCAGCACGGGCTCCGTAAATAGCGGAAGAAGCGGCGTCTTTCAATACGGAAACGCTTTCTATATCATCGGGGTTAACCAAATTGAGATCGCCTCCGGACACGCCGTCAATCAGGATCAGCGGACCGGTACTGCTGTTGATGGTATTCACGCCTCTCACCAGAATACTGACGCCCGGACTACCCGGTTGTCCCGAAGCGGATACGATCGTCACTCCGGGTAACAATCCTTGCAATCCCGTTCCGACAGCGCCTACAGGTCTGGTAGCCAGCACTTCGCCTGTTACGGAGGCGATGGCGCCTGTCAAGTTAATCTTTTTCTGGGTGCCGTAACCCACCACAACTACTTCTTCCAATTGCTTCGATTCCTCTTCCAGCGTGAGATTGATCTGCCTCTGATCCGCCACAACAATCTCCTGCGTGATGTACCCGACGAAAGAATACACCAACTCGGCATTTTCCGAGTCAACGCGGATCATGTAATTGCCGCCGGCATCGGATATGACCCCCGTACTTGTGCCTTTCACAACAATATTCACCCCCGGCAACGGGGCTCCTTCTTCGTCGGTAACGGTACCCGTTACCTGTATCTGTTGAAGACTTCCGGAGGTCTTTTCAAAGGAGGGCATGGGAATCAGGACGATTTGCCTGTTGATGATCTCATACCATGAATTGGTTGTCCGGGCAATCTGGGACAGTACGGTTTCCACCGGTTCGGCTTCGGCAAAGATACTGATCGGCTTACTGACGTCAACTTTTGTGAAATCGTACATAAATACAAGATCGCACTGCTCCTCTATTTCCGCCAACACTTGTTTCACGGTTGCATCCTGCAACGAAATATTAATACGCTGTCCCAGTACGCCGGCATTGACATGTATCAATCCTGCCAATATGAAAAAATAAAAATATTTCATGACTCTTTTCACTTGTTTTGTGAATACTATATTAAACAATTGCATATATTTTTCAATTTTTAATGAATTAATTTATTTGTCTGACAACATGACTGCCTTCCCGACACGGCAGGTTCAGGCAAAACACATTGTATTCTCCACGCGCCTCTTCCGTTAAGGTGGACGCACAGGAACAGGTAATCCGTGTTCCTGTTTTTGTTATCTGTTATGTCATAAATAATTGAATTAAAGGAGAATAAATAACGATAAAAACCGGGGCAGGCACAAGGCTTACCCGCAGCATTGCAAAAAAATGCAACAGCAGTATCAAAAATCCGGTTTCTTTTATTATATTGCGCGCGCGAGTCTCTCTCTCTCTCTCTCTCTCTCTCTCTCTCTCTCTCTCTCTCTCTCTCTCTCTCTCTCTCTCTCTCTGCAACAGTCATGTCATAATATGACCTGTCAAGGTTTTCAGGTGAATTATATGTGAGAAAAACAGACATTTTTATTGCTTTGTTTACTATTTTTTTTATTGAGATTTTTCATTGGCAAAAGTATGCACTCTATATGACACGTATATTAAGAATGTGTTAAATTAACGTTAAGTTTATCGGGTGTTTACCTCGCCCGAGCAGGATAAATTTTCGAGTATTATATGCAATGAAGACAGACATAATTACCAAGAGTTTTTGAGATGACATATCAATAAATAATTACCTTGTTTCGTTCCGGCTTGTACTTGAAATTTCCGGTTTTTTGCATCAGCTGCAATATTTCCTCAAACGATTCGTCTCTAACGGTCAACCTGTAAAAACTGGTCGTTCGCAGTTTCGGATCAATCTCTATCTTTTTCCCGAACCATATCTGAAGGATTTGCACTACTTTTTCCAGCGGCTGGTCTTCTATCACCAGTTTGTTGCCTGCCCACAAAGCGGCTGTCAGAGTATCGGCAGGCGCCACGTTTACCGTGTGCCGCTCATGACTGTATGTTGCGGTATATCCGGGTTCAAGAAGGATTTCGGACTGCCGGACGGCAAACAGCGACACGGAACCGTTCAGGAGGGTTACCTCCGCGTCCCCGTTTCCGTATTCTCTCACATTAAAGCGCGTACCGTGCACTTTTACGTTCAGATCGTTCAATTGTACGGTAAAAGAGAGATCGGGGTCATGAGCAACGTCGAAAAAGGCTTCTCCGCTGACGGTCACCTGCCGTTCCGCACTGCCGAAATTTGAAGGAAAACGCAGGGCGGAATGTGCATTCAACCACACACGGGAACCGTCGGGCAGCGAAACGAGCGATTTCCCCGATTGCGTCTGATAATCGGTATAAGTCACTTTTGCAGCGGGCGTATCCATCGGATCGGGAGAGGATTTTAAGTACATTCCGGCAAATATCCCGACCGCCGGCAATACAGCCGCTGCCGCTACGCGCACGTACCACAGCGTCTTGCGTTTCATTCCGCCGGCGCTGCCGATTGCCAGCCTGCCTTCCACCATCCGCCATGCTTTTTCCCTGTCCGGTTCAAAAGCGCTGTTTTCCCGCATGATCTCCGCCCACGCCCGCTGTATCTCTTCCCAAAGCGCCTGATGCCTGTGGTCGGCATGCAACCATGCATCCAGCGTTCCGGTTTTTTCTTCTCCGCAACATCCCTGCAACCGGTCAATGATCAGCATCCAGGGTATCTCTTGGTGACGTTTTGTATCGCTCATACTGTAAAGGCACTTCAAAATGCCTTATCCCTTAAATGAGCAGGCATGTTTTTTTATTTTTTGTTTTTAATCTCATATTTTTCGGACAGATAGCATCTCAATCTTTTGATAGCCAAATGTATTTGCGTTTCTACGGTTTTGGGAGAAATATTTTTTATCTCGGCAATTTTTTTGTAGGTCAGTTCCTCGTCGCGACTAAGCCGGAATATTTCCCTGCATTTTTCGGGCAAACTCTGCACCGCTTCTTCTATCAGGCGGTAAAGTTCTTCCGTTTCCACCGACAGGTCTTCATATACGGAGGTATCCATGTCCGGCGACAGAGAGGTAAACCGTCCGGCAATACGCAAACTGTTCAAAGCCTTGTTTTTCGCAGCGCCGTACAAATAAGCCCTCACGGAAGTCGTAAGATGTATTGCCCGCCTGTTTTCCCACAGGTAGATAAATATCCCCTGAACCACATCTTCCGACAGCGCTGTATTTCCGGTTAAGGTATGGACATACATGCAAAGCGCCGTATAATACCTGTCAAACAGGGCGCGCAATCCTGCCGCATTGCCCTGCCGCAATAACTCAAACCACACCATTTCAATACTGTTGTCCATGATCAATCAAATAAGACGGATATGAAAAGAGTAAACTCCAAGACCGCTCCATCACCGGAAGTTGCAAATGTAGGACAATTTCTTAAATGATGATGCGGACGGGACAAATTATTCTGCCATCCGGTTGTCATTTTCCCCGATCAGGCGCAACAGTTCGTCCACGGCGTCGGCTTCGGGGATATTGCGCTTGACCGCTTCGCGCTGCCGGTACAGGGTGACTTTTCCGACGCCGGAACCTACATAGCCGTAATCGGCGTCCGCCATTTCGCCGGGTCCGTTCACAATACATCCCATGACGGCAATTTTCAATCCTTTCAGGTGGGCTGTTTTTTCCCGTATCCGGGCGGCGGTGGCTTGCAGGTCGAAAAGCGTCCTGCCGCACGACGGACAGGAAATATATTCCGGTTTGCTCATCCGCAAACGGCAAGCCTGAAGCAGGGACAACGCTATGTCCGTACTTTTTTCCCGATGTTCCGGAGCGGGCGTTTCAATCCAGATACCCTCGCCTACCCCGTTGAGCAAAGGTACTCCGAAATCGCACGCGGCTTTCACATAAATATCTTCGATATGGCTGTCGGGATAGATTTTTTTCAGCACCGGAACAGGCAGGTCGCTTTTTTGCATGTTGTCCGGCAAACGGAAAGGCGGGCACAGCGCGGTGATTTTCTCCGGCGGACGGTAATCTTCCCTGATCCAGACTATTTTATCACTTGCGTCCAATGTCTGCATTTCAGGCATTGACACGGCAGCGACGGCTTGCCGCGTACAATAGCGAACGATTTGTTTCGCTACGGGGATTTCCGCTTCGGGCGCTTCGGTAAGCGACACCCGCACGGTATCGCCGACGCCTTCCAGCAGCAGCGCGCCGATGCCAAGCGCCGATTTTACCCGTCCGTCCTCTCCTTCGCCCGCCTCGGTAACGCCCAGATGCAACGGGTAGGGCATGTTTTCCCGTGCCAGCCGCTGCGCCAACAGACGGGTGGAGTCAATCGCCACACGGACATTGCTGGCTTTCATTGATACCACCACCTCACGGAATTGCTCCGCCTCGAAGATGCGCAAAAATTCCATCGCCGACTCCACCATTCCTTCCGGCGTATCGCCGTAGCGGTTCACCACGCGGTCGCTCAAAGAACCGTGATTGCTGCCGATGCGGACAGCAGTGCCGTATTCCTTGCAGATACGGATCAACGGAAGCAAACGTTCATGCATCCGTTCAAGTTCGGCGGCATATTCGCTGTCGGAATAGTCTTTGGGGACAGACCTTTTCCTGTCGATATAGTTGCCCGGATTGATACGGACTTTCTCCACCACGCGAGCTGCCGTTTCCGCCGCTTTGGGATTGAAATGAATATCGGCAATCAGCGGGGTACGGTAACCGCGGCGGCGCAATTCCCGTTTGATGACGGACAAGTGTTCCGCCTCGCGGACGCCCGGAGCCGTGATGCGCACATAGTCGCCTCCCGCCTCAATGATGCGGATGGCTTGCGCTACCGTAGCGGCGGTATTCATCGTGTCGGTATTGACCATCGACTGTAATCTTACGGGATATTCGCTCCCTAACGGGACGTCTCCTATCCGGACGGTATGGGTATGACGGCGCATGGAAGGGGGGTTATCTCGTTAAAAATACAGCAGCCACGTTAAAAACGGTAAATAATCCTTTAATATCGGCGCGTAATATTTTCAGTGATTGAGAAATCCGGCAGGCAACGGTTTTTTCCGACACGCCGAGTTCTTCGGCAATAACGCGGTAGGTCTTGTCATCGAAGCGGTTCATCTCAAAAACTTTCCGGTAATCTTCGGGTAATTTTTTTACGGCTGTATCCACTCTCTTCATCAATTCGCCGGATATGCAGAAATCGGGGTCTTCAAACTGAGCGACAAACTTCCGGTACAGTGTTTCATGCACTCTCTGTTTTACCGCCCGATGAGCAATACTGTTCAGGCATTTATTTTTTACCATCATAAACAACAGGGATTTAAGGGACATTTCGACGGCTATCCCGTCACGGTTTTCCCACAACCACATCATCACATCCGGCACTATCTCCTCACAGTCGGACGCGGGTACATACTGCGATGCAAAAGCGCATAACCCGGTATAATACCGTCTATAAACGGCGTCATAGGCGTTCTCGTCCCCGTTTTTTAACCCAACCACCACTTCACCACCGGCATACTTATTCATACATCCTTTTGTTGACGGATTTTGACGGCAAAAGTATAAAAAAATAACCGACAAGCAATGGTAACGAACAATAATTTCAGGTAAGGAACGTGGAATAAATAAAGTATGCCGGTTTAGCCCGAAGGGCTTGATTTTCATAACCGCAGGCGGGCGACCTGCGGACAGGAATATCCTCGATCACATTCATTATCCCAACACGTTGTGTTGGGCTGGAATATGAAAGGCTTTCAGCCTTTC
>JAISRX010000053.1 GCA_031273395.1 Bacteroidales bacterium
GCCGCTTCCTGTTTGTTCATCCCTGCATGCTGTATGCGCTTCCTGTCAGTAACAAGATAGCCGCCGGTTATTTTATCAAAATAATCATGCCGCCACTTTTTGCCGTCATACGAATTGTATGGCTCTCTTGCTGCCTTTATTATCCCTTCTCTGTCCACATTCATGTCTTACGAAAATCCCCGCAAAGGTAGCATTATCCCGCAAAAAATACGGCAGCTTCCCCCGCTCATTCGCCTCCTCCTGCAAAAAAAATATTTTGAAAAAGTTTTTTTTCAAAAAAAATGTCGTATCTTTGCAGTGTCATATCGAAGGCGACGTGATAGCATCAAGTTTAGCCGGGGACAAATAGCCTTCATGCTGTTGAGCTTTATCAACAGACAGGGATGTGTTACGCTTCGGGCGGCTCGTACCACCCTCAGCCGGATAGCAATATCCGGCTGTTGATTTTTTCAGAGGTCAATAATATGGGTTTTATCATTTGTTAAATAGTATTTTATTGGGATATTCAAACCTCTTAGCTTTATTAGCTCTTTCATCGTTTCAACATTCATTGTATCAAACGCAAACAACACCATTTTTGCGCCTTGTTTGTCGATCGCTTTCTTTGCATAACTTACTATATTGTTATGGCTTGACGTTTTCTTCAATTCTGCCGTAACTCCATTGATGGTAATATCGGAAGAACTAAATCCGGAACGCTCTTTTAACATCTCAGTCCTGTATCCATTTTGGGCAAATACCATGCACATGGCATATTCCTTGTCAAATTTCGCCCTTTCGTTCTTGCTTATTTTGGAATGTTCAATACGTTGCCGGCGAACGACAAGATAACCGCCGTTCTCCCTGTTAAAATAACTCCTCCGCCACGTTTCAACATCGTGTGAAAGATACTCTTTTCGTGAATCAGTGATTTGTTTTTGCAAAACCTTTCCTGTAAAATCTGCCAAAGGTATATAATCTTTGTTATCCCGCAAAAAATACGGCAACTTTCCCCGCTCATTCCCCCCTCCTGCAAAAAATATTTTGGAAAAGTTTTTTTCAAGAGACGGTAAGTTATATGGAAGGCAGTAATTATAAATGTAAAATTAATTTACGGACATCTACTAAGGGAATTATTCTGCTTTGTGCGACTTCGGCGACTTCGTGGTTTAATTAACCACAAAGGGCACAAAGTTTCACAAAGTTCCGAAATTGAGGAAATCAGCTCTGCTTTGCGCGACTTCGGCGACTTTGCGGTTAAAATTGACCACAAAGGACACAAAGTTTCACAAAGTTCAGAAACTAATGGAATTAATCCTGCTTTGCGCGACTTCGGCGACTTTGCGGTTAAAATTTGTCATTGGATGACGCCGGAGCCGATTAATTCGTCGTTGTCGTACCATGCTGCGAACTGTCCGGGAGTGACGCCTCTCTGCGGTTCGTCGAAGAGAATGTACATCCCTTCGGGCATGCGGTACAGCGTCGCCTTTTGCAGTGGCTGTCGGTAACGCACGCGCACCCGCATGATGCGTTCTTCTCCTTCCGTCATGGCCTGGTCGGGGCGTACCCAGTGGATGCGGGCGGCGGGAATAAAAAGCGCGCTGTGGTACAGTCCCGGATGCCGGTCGCTCTGCCCGGTGTAGATGATGTTGCGCTCGACGTCCGTGCCGATGACGAAAAGCGGTTCTTTCATGCCGCCTACGTTCAGTCCCTTTCGCTGTCCGATGGTAAAAAAGTGCGCTCCGCAGTGTTTTCCTACCGTCCTGCCGTCTGTTTGGCAATAGCGGTAGGGCGCGGCGAGTGTTTTCAGTTTTCCGTGCAGGTCGGCGGGGAGGTTGCGGACAAATCCGTTGAATGTGGCGGGTATTTCGATAATCGTCCCCTCTTTGGCTTTCAGTTGCTGTTGCAGGAAGACCGGCAAGTCCACCTTTCCGACAAAGCAGATGCCCTGCGAATCTTTCCGGCGCGCGGTGACCAGTCCGTTTTCTTCGGCGATCCGGCGCACTTCGGATTTCATCAGGCTCCCGATGGGGAATATGGCGGCGGAGAGCTGTTTTTGCGACAGCTGGCACAGGAAATAACTCTGGTCTTTTCCGGGGTCGCTTCCTGCCAGCAGCCGGTAAGTCGGTTCACCGGCAAGCGTTAGCGTTTCCGTGCGGCAGTAATGTCCTGTGGCTACGTACTGCGCACCGTGTTCAAAAGCGGCTTCGGCAAACAGGTCAAACTTGATTTCCCTGTTGCACAGCACGTCCGGGTTGGGCGTCCGTCCGCAGCGGTATTCTTCAAACATGTAATCGACCACCCGGCGGCGGTATTCCCGGCTGAGGTCTATCGTTTCCAGCGGAATGTCCAGTTTACGCGCTACCAGCCGCGCAAAAATAATGTCGTCGCGCCACGGGCAGTCGCCGGACAGGGTGCCTTCCGTGTCGTGCCAGTTGATCATGAACAAACCCGTCACTTCATGACCCTGCTGTTTCAGCATCCATGCCGCGACGCTTGAATCAACGCCGCCCGACAAACCGACCGCTATTTTCATTTTTACCGCTTCAACTGTTTATTTTTGTTCATATTAGACATGCATACCGGCAGTCTGACCGTTATAACTCGAACCGTCATGATGAAAACGGAACCGGCGTCACTGGAAATGGATTCGATCGACAATGTCTCTGCCCAGTTTTTCGTTCAGCAACCGGATAATTTCCGATCTTCTCATCATCAACTCGTTCCGGATGACCGACGAATTTAAATGAATGTACAATACCCCGCGGTTCAGATATATCCGCTCGGTGGCTTTTGCAAAAGGTCCTGCAATTTCCTTCCATGCCGCAATCACACTTGCCTCATCCAGCTTGGGAGCAAGCCTGTACTCGTCCACAAGCCTGTTCATCAATTCCTTTAAGGTTAGCGTATTTGTCCGTTTCACCGTCGTTTGTCAGGCAAAGGCGATGTTCATATTCGCATACGTCCCGCTGCTTGCCGCATAAGGATGAAAGGCATATACCGGCGCGGCTTCCCTTACTTCTTCAT
This sequence comes from Bacteroidales bacterium, assembly GCA_031273395.1. GTDB lineage: Bacteria > Bacteroidota > Bacteroidia > Bacteroidales > UBA4181 > JAIRLS01. The sequence continues at coordinate 3,007 of JAISRX010000053.1, forward strand.
AGAAAGCCGCACGGGCTGACTGCATGCAGGGGATCAGCCATAAAAAGCCGACGCCCAGGGTGAGTATGCAAAGCAGTCCCCAGCCGATGAAACTCATGTCCATCAGAAACAGCCGCATTTTGTACCCGTCCATCATGGCGGCGCTTTCGGCAATGACGTCGTTTGCTCTCATTTCCGGGTGGTCGTACAGGATGTAGGGCGTCATGGCATACGAATATGCCTTGACGATGCCCGGAACAACCAGCAGCAAAGTCCACAGGGCGATGTACAGGTACATCAGCAACATGGTTTTCAACACTTTGGCATAGTTTTGAAATCCGATGAACAAGCCTTTGATTTTTAAGGCTTCCCCTCTGAAACTTCTCAGGAACAGGACGAAAAGCCCGTATGTCATCACGGGCGTAATGAAAATGCCGATCAGCGTACAAACGTGCGCAATGATTCCATCGAAAAAGATGCTTCCCGATCCCAAAATGACGGCAATGAGCGTCAGCAAAGAAATAACAGCCCCCGTACCCCGTTTGTGGGCGAGGGAGGTACGCGCTGCGGCGCGTAACTTGTGATTTTGTGTCTGCATCATCATATTTATTAACAAAGTTATTAACATTAACAAGGTGCAAATATATAGCCTTTTATGAAAAAACAACACTTTTTTGAAAAAAATTTTTCAAAAATATACTCAAAATTAAATAATTGTGCGCTTCCGGCGAATGTTTTATGCATATATTTATCTGAATAACAGTTATTTATGGGAATGTGTAAATTTTCCTGCCGACTGAAATTTTTTTTCAAAAAATATGTTCTTTGGCATGAATTTCGTGTATCCATCATAAAATTTTATCATGAAAACAGTGTTTTTTATCGTTACCGTGTTCAGTATTTTCATCGCGGGGAACGTTTATTTGTATGTTCGCAGCTGGCAGGCGCTGGAATTGCTCGGACGTTTCCGGCTGTGGTATGGCGCGGGGTTCTGGACGGTGGCGTTGCTGTTTGTTTTCATGAACGTCGTTAAAATTCCCGGCGGCGAATGGCTCAACGTGCTGCATGTGGTCGGTTCGGGCTGGGTGGCGGTGATGCTCTATGCTTCGCTAATGCTCCTGACGTTGGATATTGTCCGCCTGGCGGGATGGGCTTTCTCCGTTCGACCGGCGTGGATTTACGGCAATTATCCGTTAAGCAAACTGATATTGTTCATGACAGTAACGGCAGTGATGGCAGTGATTTTTACCGTTGGCTACCGTAAAGCGCGTTATCCGGAGGTGACCCGTCTGGAAATCCCGGTGGCGAAACGGGCAGGCGAACTTAAGGAATTGCGTATTGTTATGGTGAGCGACATTCATCTGGGGCATACTGCGGGGCGTACCTTTCTGCGCCGTGTGGTAAACCGCATCAACGAACTGGAGGCTGACGCGGTACTGCTTGCGGGCGATACGTTCGACAGCGACCCCGATCCGGTGATCCGCAGCGACACGGGCGCGGAACTCGACCGCCTGCAAAGCCGCTACGGGGTGTATGCCGTCAGCGGCAACCATGAATATATCGGCGAGCGGTTTGCGCGGGGCAGCGCCCGGAAGGCGTTCGACTATCTTGCCTCGCACGGCGTTACGGTACTGACGGACTCCGTGGCGCTGGTGGACGGCAGTTTTTATATTGCAGGGCGCGACGATTACAGCGCGCGTCGCCGAAAACCGCTCGACAGCCTGTTGCGGCAGGTTTCCGGAGCATTGCCGGTCATTCTGCTGGATCACCAGCCGTACCGTCTGCACGAGGCGCAACAGGCGGGCGTGGATTTGCAGCTGTCCGGACATACGCACCACGGGCAAATGTGGCCTATCAACCTGATCACCCGGAAGATATATGAAAAGGACTGGGGCTACCTGAAAAAAGGAGATACGCATTTTTACATATCCTGCGGCGTGGGAACGTGGGGACCTGTTTTGAGAACGGCGGGACATTCCGAAATCGTGCTGATCAGGATGATTTTCAACGGCGGGGAGGGAGAAAAATAGGAGGGAATGATCCACAGGCAGTTGAAAAAAATGCCTCGAGGGTTACCGCAAAAGTCGGTTTAAACGCAGGGAACGTAAAGAAACCGCAGGGAGCGCAAGGTTTATATCGCTGATACTAATCCATTTGCGAACTTTGCGAAAACTCTTTGCGAACTTTGCGGTTAAAAAACATCCCTTTTTACACGCCTGCAGAAAGAGGAAAAATCCGTTTCGGCAACATTTTTCAACCACCACCATCCGAATTGAAATACGCCAGTCATCTAACAAAGATACTTATTGTACAAAGTACAATAAGGTATAATGAAAAGTATTGAAAATCAGGGATTAAATTGATTTATGCACTGCATTAAATAATAGAAGGCTTATTGTACAAAGTACAATAAGGTATAGCGAAAGATTATGAAAATCAGTAATTAAGCTGATTTCTGCACTGCATTAAATGATAGGATACTTATTGTATAAAGTACAATAAGCTATGGTAAAAAATCTTGAAAATCAGGAATTAAACTGATTTCTGCACTATATTAAGTGTTAGGATACTTATTGTATAAAGTACAATAAAGTATAGCGAAAGATTGTGAAAATCAGTGATTAAGCTGATTTCTGCACTGCATTAAATGATAGTATTTTCTATTGATACGGATGTCCTTCGGGTAATTTTGAACGGATATTTTTCAAAAAAGATTCGATTTTTGACAGCCCGCCTGTCAGGGTTCGACGGGACGGGATGATCCGTACAGCAAATCTGTTTTCGTGATCGTATCATTCACAATGAACAGGAACATCAGCATATTGCCATCCCTATCATGACTGATCCCCCTCATTGTCAGGACGATAAATTTTTTGACGGATAAAATGGCAAGAAATCTTCCCGCATATCGAAAAAAGCATTATCTTTGTACCGTC
>JAISRX010000189.1 GCA_031273395.1 Bacteroidales bacterium
CTTAAAGATTTTGATCTTGTATTCGCACGCAACTTTTCCTTTGGTGATGGCGGCAAGTTTTCCCGCGATCAGCTTCCGGCGCAGGGGCGATATTTTGTCGATGAACAGCGATCCTTCTATATGGTCGTATTCATGCTGTATGATGCGTGCACGGATACCGTCGTACCGTTCGGAGTGAGGTTGAAAATGTTCGTCCGCGTAGCTGATTTGTATCCACTCGGGACGTTTCACCGATTCGCGGATTTTCGGAAAACTGAGACATCCCTCGTCGGTAGTCCATTCCGTGCCGCCGCGGTCGGTGATGACCGGATTGATCAGCACTTTTTTGAAGGCGTGCAGCGGATCGTCCGGCTTGTCGTCGCTCGCCATCGGCGAACCGTCTATCACTATCAGCCGTATGGACAGCCCGACCTGCGGCGCCGCCAATCCTACCCCGTCGGCTTGGTACATTGTTTCGAACATGTCGGCGACCAGTTGCTGCAAACCGGGGTAAGCGGGGGTGATTTCCTCGCTTTTTTTCCGCAACAGGGGCCATCCATATACATATACAGGTAAAATCATCAATTTTTAATTTTTAATTCGTCATTCCCAATTATTCCAAATAAGTGTATCCGTACAGTCCGGAGCGGTAATTGGATAAAAATTCCTTGCCTTCCTCGGCGGTGATCAATCCTGCTTTTACGGAACCGGATACCCATGTTTCCACCGTGCGCACAAGTTTTTTAGGGCTGTACTGAACATATTCCAACACCTCCGCAACAGTTTCCCCGTCAATAAGTTTGTCTATTTCGTATCCCGTATCGGTCATGGAGATATGCACCGCGTTGGTATCGCCGAACAGGTTGTGCAGGTCGCCCAGAATTTCCTGATAAGCGCCCACCAGGAACACGCCGATATAGTACGAATCCCTGTTTTTCAAGGGGTGTACGGGCAAGTGGTAGGAGAAGTTGCGGGTGGAGATGAAATTGGCGATTTTTCCGTCCGAGTCGCAGGTGATGTCCTGCAATGTGGCATAGCGGTCGGGTTTTTCGTCCAACCGGTGGATAGGCATGATCGGGAATACCTGATCAATAGCCCATGAATCGGGCAGTGACTGGAACAGGGAAAAATTGCAGAAATATTTATCCGAAAGCGCTTTGGACAGCTGTCGCAACTCTTCCGGTGCATGTTTGGCAACATCGGCGATATTGTGCGCTTCCAGCGCAACAGACCAAAAGAGCCGTTCGATCTGTGCGCGGGTTCTCAGGTCAATCAGTCCCAAGCTGAACAGATCCAGCGCTTCTTCACGGATTTGCTGCGCATCGTGCCACGATTCCAGTACGCGCGACTGGTTCAGATTATCCCAAATCGAATAAATTTCGCGCACCAGTTCGTGGTCATTTTCCGAAACCACGTCATCCTCATCCCATGAAGGGACAGTGGTGGTTTCCAGTACTTCAAAGATAAGCACCGAATGATGCGCCGTAAGCGACCGTCCCGATTCGGTGATGATGTTCGGGTGCGGGACGTCGTTTTTGTTGCCGGCGTCCACGAAGGTAGAAATGGAGTCGTTCACGTATTCCTGTATGCTGTAATTGATGCTGCTTCCGCTGATTGCCGACCGCGTGCCGTCATAATCGACGCCCAGTCCCCCGCCGATGTCCACAAAATCGACCTTGTAGCCCATCGTCTTGAGTTGTATGTAGAACTGTGCGGCTTCGCGCAGGGCATTCTTGATGCGGCGGATCTTGGTCACCTGACTGCCGATGTGGAAATGGATCAGCCGGAGGCAGTCCTTCATGTCTTTTTTTTCGAGAATATCCAGCGCTTCCAGCAGTTCGCTGGAATTCAAGCCGAATTTGCTGATGTCGCCGCCCGATTCCTCCCATTTGCCGCTTCCTATGCTGGCAAGTTTGATGCGGATACCTATGTTGGGCTTTACTTTAAGCCGTCTGGCAATAGAAACAACCAATTTCAGTTCATTCAGTTTTTCCACCACGATAAAAATCCGTTTGCCCATTTTCTGCGCCAGCAGGGCTAATTCGATATAATCCTCGTCCTTGTAGCCGTTGCAGATAATCACCGAGTTGGTATCGGTATTGATGGCAAGCACGGCATGAAGTTCCGGTTTTGAGCCTGCTTCCAGTCCTATATTGAACTTCTTTCCGTGACTGACGATCTCCTCTACCACCGGGCGCATCTGGTTAACCTTGATCGGATAAATGATGAAATTTTGCGCACGGTAACCGTATTCTTCGGACGCGATTTTGAAACTGTTGAATATCTTTTCAATACGGTTGTCCAGAATGTCTGGAAACCGCAACAGTACGGGAGTAGAAACGTCGCGTAACTGCAATTCGTCGATCACTTCTTTCAGATCGACGCTGGCGCCGCCCGTTTTGGGGGTTACCACAACATTTCCCTTGTCGTTGATGGAGAAGTAACTCAATCCCCATCCGGCAATATTATACAGTTCTACCGAATCTTCGGTCCTCCATTTTCGCATTTCGGATTTATAATGACATTGATACTAAAAACTGCGAAAATACGGAATGTTACGTATTAAATGATCGGTTGCAGAATTATTTTTATAAAAATTTCCGTATATGGCACGTTTTCAGATATATTCAATTTGTTTTTAGTACCTCCTTAAATCCGCAAGCCAATAATTTTGCGAATTGAAAAATATTTTGAGGCAGGTTTTTAGCAAAGATTTTGAAAAAAGATGGATTGACTGGCGATTTTTCAGCTAAGAAATTGCAGGCA
>JAISRX010000299.1 GCA_031273395.1 Bacteroidales bacterium
CTCACAGCGCTACGGGGTTTTCGCCCGGGACGGGAATCACTCCTTCTTGATATTCCGGTAAGTCGCCGAGTTTATATTCCGTTGGACCGTAGCGCAAGCCGGAATCCATTATTTCGTCCCATGTGATAACTTTTCCGGTGTAGGCTGCCACACGACCCATAATGGTTATAAGCGTCGAATATGCAAGGTCTTCCGCCTGATTGATTTGTTTGTTCAAGCGGATGGATTCAACAAGGTGTACATGCTCCTGCTCGTATGAATTTTTCATGGGTTTGGCTTCATAGTCGTAGCTCCAGAGGGCGTTTCCGTTATAATCGGTAATTTGCAGTTTGTTGTCCCACAGGAAATGAACTATGCCTTTTGAGCCGAGTATCTGTACCGAAAAATTATTGTCGCAGCCGTTTATCTGTCTGCCTGTGGCAAACATCCGTTTGCCGTTGGCATAGTGATAGTCCACGCTTAGGAAGTCGTAAGTATCGCCGATTGTCCTTCGTGCGCGTCCTCCCGTGCCGACGGCTTTTACCGGACGCTGACCCATGAACCAGGTGGCGACATCAATGAAATGAACCGTTTGGTCGGTAAACAGTCCTCCGCTAAGCCAGTTAATGTTGAACCAGTTGCGGATGCAGTATTCCATGTCGCTCCATTCGGGAAGTCTGTTTCTGAACCACATTGCGCCCTGATGTCCGTGCGCCGTTGCGGAAACCGGTTCGCCGATGATTCCGTTTTTTACCTGAACAAATGCCTCCCAGGTATCTCTGCGATGCCGACTGTTGGTTCCGGTAACAACCGTCAAACCTTTGGTTTTTGCTATTTTTGCCGCGCCCAGCAGGGTACGCGCTCCGACGGGGTCAACAGCGCCGGGTTTTTCCATAAAGACGTGCTTCCCGGCTTGCACCGCCGCCTTGAAATGCTCCGGACGAAAGTGTTGCGGAGTACACAGAAGCACAACGTCAATTTCGTCCATGGCAAGCGCTTTTTCAAAGGCGTCGAATCCTGTAAAACAGTTCGCTTCGGGTACTTCGTTGTTGCCGTGTTTTTTCAGGCTTTTTCTGCAACCTTCGAGCCTGTCGGGGAACACGTCGCCCAGAGCAATGACCGACAGGTTGGGTCCCGCCGCAAGAAACTGTAGCGCGGCGCCCGTACCGCGTCCCCCGCAACCGATCAGCGCCGCTTTCAACGGTTTGCCGTCGGGCGCCGAGGGCGAGAAGGAAAACATTCCTAATTCTTCCGGCGAAAATACTTTTGCCGTTTGTTGTTCGCTACACGAACCAAGCGCCGCAGGCGCTATCCCCAAAGGGATACCGGCGCCGATTAACGCCGTGTTTGTTAAAAAATCTCTTCTTTTCATCTTTCTTTTTATATGATTGTTATTGATTTATAGGGTCAGGGTATAAAACCGGAATTGCTTTCTTCACATCCTTGCCGGAATAAACAAAGGCGTGAGAAGAGTTAATCGGGGACACTCCCCTGCCGGTATATTGCGCTGTTGTCATAATATACTGCATTACAGATATTTATTTTTTATATAGTACATGTTGTTTATATAGGCGGTAGGGTAGTCGAGTATTTTGTATGTTCCGTCGGCTTTATACAATACAGATTGTCCTTTTTTGAGAATCTGTTTTCTGTCGCTATCAGTAAATTTTTTCGTCATAGTTCCTTTCAATGATATTCCGAGAAAATACGGGTTGATGTCTGAACAGTCAAAAACGCCTGTATCATCCATACAGTTTTTAAACATGATAAAAACCTTGTTCAGGTTTTCGGTATCATTGTCATGACCGAGAAATGCCAATTCTACACCTCCAAGGAAAAGTGGATGACCGGCATGAACCGCTCCCTTATAGAGCATTTTATCCTCAAAATATTCGATAGAGGATTTGTATCTGTCAATAGCCTCTTTATAAATGGTTTCCACAGTCAAATCATAAGTCCGTTGCAGTGACAGGACAAATCGACCGTCTATATTAGACCATGGAAATGATCCGTCGGATAATTGGAGCTTCAATACATAGTCAGCCCAGAATTTTGCAGTTTCCATGTATTTGTTGTGTCCCAGTTTTATCAGGTAGTCGCAAGCGATAATCCGGTCGTTTTTAATAACAGGTATTGAGCCTCGTTGTGCAGCTTCGCAGGCTGCTTCCATCGCTTTTACGGCTAATTGTTCAGCGCTTTCGGCTAAAGGATCATTATATTTTGCAAAAATGTATGCTGCTGCAGCGAAAGCGCCGGTACCAAGTCCTTCATTGCCACAGATATAGGTAGGATCATATCCATTTGCGCCATAAGTACCGTTCTTAACAATATTTTTTCCTGCGGACAGAGGCCACCGGCAATTTAAGTCAAATTCAACAAACGGAACTGCGGAAATGACAGGTACAACGGATGCGTCGTCATAAACAAACTCCAGTGCGGTAAATTTCATGGAGGACTTATCCCAATTATGGTCATAAGTAGCCAAAATCTTGTTTGGCGTTTTGTCCCATGTAAAAACAATCCCTCCGGAATGCCATTGCCGGGTATGTAGCAGGAAGTATTTTCCGTCCGGAATCATGATTTCCGTTTTCCGTTGGTTGGCATCGGCGACGATGTCGTTTTCAGTCCTGATGATACCTAATTCGCACTTGTGAAAACTCATGAAATTGTTAAAAAGCAGGCTGAATGAATTTGTATTTTTAACATTTACTTTAACCGTAGTCGGGATGTCGGTGTCTCCGGCAGGACAGTTAATGTCACAATATGCTTTTCCATTGGTTTTTATTGTCATGTCCATGAATGGTTCGGCAATATCCTGGTTAGTGAACCATCTATATAAATTTTTATCAGGAGACCGTCTGATTTGTTTTCCCCTTTTATCTTTTTTCAGGAAAATTTCATAATCACTCCCGGGAACCTTCGCTTTCAGAACACCATTGTAGAGGTCTTTTATGGCGTCAAGCCTGACTATGGGAGAGTATCGTTCCTCATCGGCAAATGCGATGATTCCCCTTGAGCTATCATGCACATAGAACAATTCACGCCATCGCATCATGCCGTTAAAACAATTCAATCCATAACGAGAATCGTAGAGGTATGACAGGAAATTACCGGCCAATGCATTCAGTTTCACGAGGTCTTTTTCTCCCTCCTTGAAATAGTTGCGATGAATGAGGCGTGTTTCATTTCCAATTTGCCACGATTTTTCAGGTATCGTTACCAAATCATGGAAGCCCAGTCGTACGGAATTCCAAAGTCCGGCTTTTCCCTCATTCGTTGCAGTAGTTTCAACTCTCACGTTCAGTTTTTTCCCGTTACACTTTCTCGGCAAAGGGATAGTCAGGTTTTTGCCGCAAACCGCAACAGGTTCGGTTTCGGCGCCGTTGATATAAACTTTTACGGCAGAGCCGCTTTCTATGAATGAAAAACTTATAGCGATATCATATTCGTGCATGTAAGATGGAACTTCTATCTCTTTCGTGAATACAAAGGGTGAACCTGCAGGCGATTTCAACAGCTCGCCTGCCGTATAGTCCTTGTTGTTGGCTTGCCAACCTGAAGAAATGTCTTTCTTCAAGGAACCTTGTTCCGAACTTCCTGTAACGGAAACAAATTTTACTCTATCTATCCGTCCTCCCCAGCCATCTGTTTTTACTCCATCGGAAACTTTCAGATAAACAACAGGACTTTCCTTATAATATTCGGTAAGTTCGACAGGGCGGATTTCGTGAAAACGTCCGTTTATCCTGAAATCCAAAACAGTATCCCAATGTTGCTTGTCGGGTGAAACCTCTACTAAATATTCCTGGCTTATATCCATGGTTATGAAAGCTTTTTGCCCACGTTGACCGTCGAATTTATAAGTGAAAGACAGGTTTCCGTCCGCATATCTTCCGAACAAGTCGCCGAAAACATCCAAACTTGATGAATTGT
>JAISRX010000311.1 GCA_031273395.1 Bacteroidales bacterium
TAACCTTTTCCGGAACGCTAAAACTCTTTTTTTTAATTCTAAAATCCCTTTCCGGAACGCTAAACTTTTCTTTCGGAATTTCAAAATCCCTAAAAAAAACTCCTGTCTCCCTTCGGGGACGTTTTTCATTGCTTTTGGGACATCCCGCCAAGGTTTCCGGCGCTTCAAAGAACATGCAAAGATAAAAAAAATATTCGACCGGAAATATATTCCCGGCAAATATTCGTGCGGATCATTCGGAAACAATGCCTATCTTTGCCGCATGAAAAGCCGGAGGGAACAGCGGACAGGGCATTGCGTACCGGGAACGGGAAACAGTCGATGTTCAAGGACAGTTTCCCGTTTTCCGTTTTCCATTCTCCAAAGGCAATTTTCGATTTTCAATATTTAATTTTCAATTGTTCAATGGCAATTTTCAATTCTTCGAAGGGGGATTTCCGGCGTTTCCGTCCCCTGCGTGCTTCGCGGGAAGTGCGCGACCGGCATGCCGACGTGCGGCTTTCGCCGGAGGATTTCATACATCCCCTTTTTGTTGTGGAGGGGGTCAATGCGAAGGAAGAAATAGCGTCCATGCCGGGCGTTTTCCGGTGGTCGATCGACCGTTTGCCGGAAGTGACGGAGGAATTGCTGGCTTGCGGGGTGGAGAAGGCGCTGCTCTTCGGCGTAATTCCCGACCGGATGAAGGACGCCGCGGGCAGTGCGGGTGTGGCTGCCGACAGCCTTGTGTGCCGCGCGGTTCGGTACATTAAGGAGCGGTTTCCGCAGGTGACGGTCTTCACTGACGTTTGCCTTTGCGAATATGTGCCTCACGGTCATTGCGGCGTGCTTTCCGGCGGGGAGGTGGACAACGACGCCACTCTTCCCCTGCTTGCCGAAATGGCTTTTCGCCATGCGGCGGCGGGGGCTGATTTTGTCGCTCCCTCGGCAATGGCTGACGGGCAGGTGTCTGTCATCCGGCAACGGCTGACGCGGGAGGGGTTGCCGGCAAAAATACTTGCCTATTCGGCGAAATATGCGTCGGGGTTCTACGGTCCGTTTCGCGACGCTGCCGGTTCTGCTCCTGCTTTCGGCGACCGGAGCGGCTACCAGATGGATTATCGCACCGTCGGGCAGGGTATGGAGGAAATAGCCGCCGATATTGAGGAAGGGGCAGACTGGGTGATGGTTAAACCCGCGTTGCCGTACCTTGACGTGGTGCAGCGGGCGTCGGCGCGTTTTCCCGGTCATCCCCTGGCAGCCTATCAGGTGTCGGGCGAGTATTCGATGCTCAAGCAGGGCGCCGCGTCGGGCTTCTTCAACGAGGAGAGGATATTTGCCGAATGCCTCACCGCCATCAAACGGGCGGGCGCGCGCTACCTGATCAGTTATTACACGCCGAAACGGGGATCAGGGTATTCCTGATCCCGGACTGCCCGTTCCGCAGGATCAAAGCACCAGCATGGCGTCCCCATATACGCCGAAGCGGTACTTTTCCTTTATGGCGATTTCGTAAACGTCCATCAGCCGTTCGTGTCCCGCAAATGCGGAAGCCATGATCATCATGGTGGACAGGGGCAAATGAAAATTGGTGACCATCGCGGTAGGAATGCACACGTCGTAGGGCGGGAACATGAACTTGTTGGTCCAGATGTCCGTCGGCTTGAGCAAGCCCTGCGTGGAAACGGAACTTTCCAGCGCCCGCAGCACGGTGGTGCCCACGGCGCATATTTCCGCCTTCCTGCTTTTGGCGTCATTGACCACCGCGGCGGCTTCTTCGGTGATGGACATCTGTTCGGAATCCATCTTGTGCTTGGTAAGGTCTTCCACGTCCACTCCCCTGAAATTGCCCAGTCCTACATGCAGGGTGACCGCCGTCCGTTCAATTCCCTTGATTTCAAAACGCTTCAGCAGTTCCCGGCTGAAATGCAGACCGGCAGCCGGCGCGGCAACAGCTCCTTCATTCTTGGCAAAAATGGTTTGGTAGCGTTCCTTGTCTTCCGGAGTGATTTCCCGCTTGATCCACTTGGGCAGGGGCGTTTTTCCCAGTGCGTAGAGGGTGGATTTGAACTTTTCATACGTCCCGTCAAAAAGAAAACGGAGGGTACGTCCCCTGGAGGTGGTGTTGTCGATCACCTCGGCAACCAGCGCATCGTTGTCGCCGAAATAGAGTTTGTTGCCGATACGGATTTTCCGTGCGGGGTCCACCAGCACATCCCACAGGCGCTGTTCCTTGTTTAACTCGCGCAGGAGAAACACTTCAATTTGCGCTCCGGTCTTTTCCTTGTTGCCGCATAAACGGGCGGGGAATACCTTCGTGTCGTTGAACACCATGATGTCCCCTTCCTTGAAATAATTGATGATTTCCTTGAAGAGGCGGTGTTCAATCCGGTCATGCCGGCGGTTGACGACCATTAGCCGCGATTCGTCCCGGTGGGGAGCCGGAAACTTGGCTATCAGATCCGGCGGAAGATGATACTTGTACTGAGAAAGTCTCATGTTGGTTTTGGTTTGGTTATGGTATATTTGAAAAAATTATGGACATGATGATAATTTAACTATTTCCTGTTCGAATAGTTCCGGCGAGAGGGCGTCTTCCACATGGAAATTCCCGATTCCCGTTCTCCGCAAACCTGTCAAACATGCGCCGCTTTGAAGTGCAGCGCCCAAATCGCGGGCAAACGCCCTGATGTAGGTGCCTTTGCCGCAGCGTATTTTTATTTCCGCCAGCGGCAATTCAAGACGGACAAGCTCCAAACGGGCAATGTGAACCGTACTGGGAGGCAATTCCAGTTCCGATCCTTCCCTTGCCAGCGTGTATGCACGTTTCCCCTGCAAATTCTTTGCCGAAAATAACGGCGGCGTCTGGCGTATCTCTCCCAGAAATCCCGTCAGGGCTTTTTCCAGCAGTTCCCGCGTGATGTGTTCTATAGGGAAGACGGCGTCGGTTTCCGTTTCCAGGTCGAAGGAAGGGGTAGTTCTTCCCAGTTCGATCACCGCTGTATATTCCTTTTCCATGTCCATCCATTTGCCGATACTTTTGGTGGCTTTTCCCGAACAGACAATCATCAGTCCGGTGGCTAAAGGGTCGAGCGTTCCTGCGTGTCCCACCTTCAGTTTTTTTATCTTCAGCTTGCCTGTAATCAGGTTGCGGCACTTGCGCACCACGTCGAAGGAAGTCCATCGCAAGGGTTTGTCGATCAATAGCACCTGTCCGTCTATAAAATCTTCGGCAACCGATGTATCACGGTGAAACAGGGGAATATGAGCGGGTTCCTGCAACATTTCTACTATCCGAAAACAAGTACAGCCATCCCCACAAAAGCGCAGTAAACGGCGAAATAAATCAGTTTTCCCTTTTTTACCAGGGCAAGCATCCACGTACAGGCGAGCAGCCCGGTAACGAAAGCGGCGGCAAATCCGGTCAGCAACGACATTGCCGGAATGCCCGACGCGGCGGAAGCAAAATTGCCGGAAAGCCAGTCGAGCAGGCATTTCCCCATGACGGGCGCCAGCAGCATCAGGAAGGAGAATTTGGCGGTGGCTTCCTTTTGGTTGCCCAGTATCATTCCCGTTGCAATGGTAGTTCCCGAACGCGACAGCCCCGGCATCACCGCGCAGGCCTGCGCCACCCCGATAATGAAAGCGTCCGCAAAGGAAATGCGTTCTTTCCGGCGGGGCTTTGCATAACAGGCAAACGTCAGCAGGGCGGCGGTGAGCAACAGCATTGCGCCGACGATCATCAGGCTTCCCGAAAAAATCTTTTCCACCTCCTCTTCAAAAAAAATGCCTGCCAGGGCTACGGGAACGGCAGAAACAGCCAATTTCGCGATGAAGCGGGTCTGGTCATTCCACTGAAACCGGAACAGTCCCTGCAACAAATCGAGGATTTCTTTTCGCAATGCCACAATGACGCTCAACACAGTGGCGGCATGCACCACTATGTCAAAAGTCAGGTTGCCATCTACGGTAATGCCCAGCAATGCCGAGCCGATTTGCAAATGTCCGCTGCTGCTTACCGGTAAAAATTCGGTAAGTCCCTGTATGACGCCCAAAATCAAGGCTTCCAAACAATCCATTCTTTCCTGATTAGTGATTAATGATTTAAACTAAATCATTAACTGTTTATAAGTACCCGTTTATGCACAAAAAATGTGCCGTAAATTGACGGTTCGTTTTTTTTTTGGTTCTACCGTTATTTGTGTGAAAAGAGGTCTAAGTGTCCGTGGAAAAATAGAATTGCGATGCTGAAATTAGGATTCGTCCATAAATAAGCGATACATTTATTTCCATTCCGTCCTTATATGGCAGGTTTTCCCTCTCCTCTCCATTTTGGAGAGGGGCTGGGGGTGAGGAAAAAACTCAATTCCGTTTGTCCTCACCCCAAAAACGAAATAAACAAATGATACATTATTTATTTCCCATTCCTGAAAACAGGATGGAAGAAACGTATCCCTCTGTGGTGCGACCTCAAAGAGGGCAACTTTTCTCGCCGAAGGTAAATGGTTATATAATACACGCCTGAATTTTTGACGTCCCGCCCGTCGGGATGGCGTTTCGGGTGATATTTTCCCAAGCGGTTACACGGACGGTTGCCCTGTTCGACGGATCGGGAAGAACAGGGCATGGCGACACGCGGAGGCACGCCGCTGTACATGGCGGCGAAACCATGCCCGTTACGGGATGCTTCACTGTTCATGATCCATTTTTATCACCTGTTTTATGGCTTTGGTCAAATTTATGTCGATAATACACTTGGTTGTAGCATACAGTTTCAAACAAATGACTATTTTTACACCGTTTTTTTAATTTCCTATGGAAGTATTGCGTGAAATGACAGGTAATGTAATGCAGATGCGACGGTTTTTTTCTTTGTGGAAACAAAGAACGGTCTTTGTTTCCTTGTGGTGTGTTTTCATGATATTCAGTGAAAAGACGGCAGCGCAGTATTTCTCCGGCGGCGGTACGAAGGAAAATCCTTATCTAATCTCAAACCGTACCGAGTTGGAATATCTCGCTACCGATGTCAATAACAATATTCCTTATACCGGCGCTCACTTTCTCCTGACGGCGGATATTGATTTGAGCGCTACTGCATGGACGCCCATAGGTAATAAAACGAGTATGTTTTCCGGCATATTTCATGGAGGAAACCGGCGCATTCGCAATATTTCCATTTCCACCGGAGCATATATCGGTTTGTTCGGACAGATAGGCAACGGCGCAATGATAGACAGCCTGCACATAGTGAGCGGAAATATTACCGGAGATGGCACAACAGAGTATGCAGGCGCTTTAGTCGGTTATGTCGTGCGTGGTTCTTCGGATATTGTGATCAGGGGATGCAGCAATGCGGCAACAGTGGATATGAGTAACGGATCTAGTTCCAATACGTTAGGAGGAGCAGGAGGATTGGTTGGAGGTTGCAAAGTTGTCATGTCCAGCGGGGAGGGAAACATTTCTTTGATTGGCTGTACCAACAACGGAAAAGTAACGGGAAAAATCAACACCGGCGGATTAGTCGGATACAGTGAAAGTGAGGGACAAACGGGCGGAACGGCAAAATTTCTGCTCATCGCTTGCAGCAACAGTGGCGTAGTGAGAGGAATAGGAGATCATACCGGCGGATTGATAGGTTATTGTTGGAATCATGTTAATAATGCCAGTACCACAGCAAGTTTTTCCATCTCCTCATGTACCAATTTCGGCGCTGTAACCGGCGAAGGAAAAAATACCGGCGGATTAATCGGTTCGAGCAGTAATAACATCGGTGAGAACGGTGGCAACAGTACAGGCTCCATTTCCGACAATTACAGCCATGCCGTGGTAAAAAGCATCGTCTCCGGAGACTCTTATGTCGGCGGTTTGGTCGGTCGATTGACTTCTAACCATACCGGCGTATCCGTCAGTGTGGAAAACTGTTACGCCATCGGGAAGGTAACAGCCGCTTCCGCTACGGATACGGTAGGCGGATTAGTGGGTGCGGTATCCGGCGCAGGGAGTAAAGCCATACGGTACACCATAGCAGCGCAGGATTCATTAATCGCTGCCGGTGCTACTGCCATTCACCGCATCATAGGCGACGGTACACCGATTTTAAATTACAATTATGCTCTTGACGGGCTGAAAAAAAACGGCAACCCTGTGACTACAGGAACATTACATGATAATAATGAGGGACAAAGTTTGTCATTGCCGGCGATAAAAACACGAAACACTTATGGTGGTACATTCCTGCCGTGGGATTTTAGCACTCTTCCTGTCTGGACTATTCGCGACTATCCCAAAAGCTACCCCTACCTTGCCTACCAGAGCGAGCCGGCGTACATCGTGGATATGGCTTACGGAGAGGCGAAACTGAATTTTGACCATGTGGATCAGGTGGACAGTATTGTGGTCACTAAAGGCGTCAATCGGGACAGAATAAAAGCCGTGCAAAAGGAAGAGATCAGTAACAAGCAGACGGACAACTACGTGCTGGTGACTATCCCCTGCGGCGACAACGCCGTTGCGAACCTGACAACCGGCGATACGCTGAACATAGTGGTGTACCAAAATGGCAAAGCCGCCTCGTATCCGGTAAGCGGTACGGTGAAATCCTTTTACGGACAGGGGACGGCAGCCGCGCCGTATGAAATATGGAGCCGCGCCGATCTGGAACGGATGAAAAGCTATCTGAACAGGAACGATCTTCACTTTCGCCTGATGAAGGATATTGACATGGAATGTTCGTGGGAACCTATGGGCAATGCTGCGGAGCCGTTTCGCGGGAAGTTTCACGGAGGAAACCACCGGATCCACCGCATGAAAGTAGAGGAAAATGTGTTGGCAATCGGTTTATTCGGCGTGCTGGGCGACGGCGCTTTCATTGACAGTCTGCACATCGTGGGCGGCAGCATCACGGGCGGCGCAACTACCCAGTATGCCGGCGCGTTGGCGGGACAGGCGCAGGGCAATGTCGTCATCCGCGCATGCAGCAACACCGCTTCTGTAACCACTGAAAAAACCGACGCCCATACGGGCGGCTTGATCGGCAGCAGCGACGGCGGCAGCGGTAGCGTCGTCATCACATCCGCCCACAACAGCGGATGGGTAGAGAGCAAGGGCGCAAACACTTACACCGGCGGACTGATCGGAAGCGCCGCCGCGTCAGCCATCGGCAACAGCTATAATTTCGCATGGATACGCGCTACCGGAGGCAGCACGGTATATGCCGGCGGGCTGGCAGGCGAACTGACCGGAAACTCCCGCATCGACAGTTGCTACGCCGCAGGAACGGTCAAAGCGCCGGCGGGTACTGTCGGCGGTTTGGCGGGACAGATTGCAGGAAGCCGCATCACCAAATCCGTAGCGGCGCAGGATACGCTGACGGGGCTTACGGGCAACGTCGCGCATCGCATTGCAGGCGCAAGTTCCGGCACATTAACAGACAACCAAGCCTATCAGGGATTGGGGGTCAACGGCAACATAGTAACAGGATCAACGGTAGCTGCCAACGATATTGATGGAGCAAACAAAACATTAGAAGACGTCAAAACGGAAGCCACTTACAGTTCGTCGCCACTGTCGTGGGCTTTTAACAACATCTGGACTATCCGTGGAAATCAAAAAAGCTATCCCTACCTGAGCTACCAAAGCGCTCCGGCATACATTAATTATCTGTATCGCGACAGCGTGAG
>JAISRX010000008.1 GCA_031273395.1 Bacteroidales bacterium
CTGTACCGCCTGATGATTGGTCGTATTGCCTCCGCCGACACGCTCGACGAAACGGGGATATATACGGAGTTCATCAACGAACTGAACGTGCAGGTCGATTATTTCAACGACCACAACCACCACCCCGCGCCGAAAGACCTCAAGACGGCAGACGTGGAGCCGGTATCCGTGCAGCAGTACACCGGAAAACCCGTCACGCCCATCCCGGTGGTGTATCTTGACGGACAGGAACTGTCCTTCGCCAAACATTTCACCCTCACCTACAAAAACAACGTGAATCGGGGAGTAGCCGAAATTTCCATCCTCGGCAAAGGCGAATACAGGGGACGGAAAACAGTGACCTTCAATATAATTAAGAATTAAGAGTTAAGAATTAAGAGTTAAGAATTGAAAAACCAATAAATAATAAATAACCCGCCCATATTGGGCATAAATAATTAATAAAAATGAATACAATAAAAAAAGTAATGACAGGCATGCTGATGATAGCAGCAGTTACAGCAGTGATGATTTCCTGCAAAAAAGATGCACCCGCGCCGGCGTTGAGTATTACTCCGCAGCAGAGTGCAGTAGTATTTAAGGCGGACGGCGGCAATGCCACGTTTGCGGTAACCACCCATCAAAGTACGTGGAACGTAACGGCAAGCACAGGACAAACGTGGTGTACGGTAGCCAAAACCGCAACAGGCTTTACGGTAAGCGCCACGGCAAACACCGCCTTCACCGCTCCCGCGCCTGCCACCGTTACGGTAACAGCCGCAGGCGCAGCGGCTATAGTGATTGAGGTAACACAGTCGGGGGTAACCGGTTTTACCGAAACGGGCGTTACCGGCGTTTCATTCGAGATGGTAGCCGTAGCGGGCGGCACGTTCACCATGGGCGCTGCCGACGATGACCCTGACGCCTACACTCCGGAAAAACCTGCCCACGAAGTAACGCTGAGCGATTTCTACATTGGACGGTTTGAGGTAACTCAGGCGCTGTGGCTGGCAGTTACGGGCAGCTGGCCCGGCACAGCGCCATCATCGGGCTATGGTCTTGGCGATAATTATCCTGCTTATAACGTCAGCTGGAATAACATACAGACGTTCATTACCACTCTCAACCAGCAGACAGGCAAGAACTACCGGCTGCCCACGGAGGCAGAATGGGAATACGCTGCCCGCGGCGGAGCGCAGAGCGGGGGTTACAGGTACAGCGGCAGCAATACGGTTGGCGGTGTGGCGTGGTATTCGAGTAATTCGATCGGCAAGCTCCACGAAGTAGGCACAAAGGCAAGTAACAAGCTGGGCATTTTTGACATGAGCGGTAATGTATGGGAGTGGTGCAGCGACTGGTATAGTAGCAGCTATTATACCAGCGTGGCGCAAACCAATCCTACCGGACCTGTAAATGGCTCTAACCGCGTGCGCCGCGGCGGCAGCTGGGGCAGCCTTGCGAGGTATTGCCGCGTGTCCTTCCGCTCCGACGATTCGCCCGGCAATAGCGACTCCTATCTGGGCTTCCGTCTTGCTCGCAGTTCAAACTAAATCAGGCGAGCAAGCAATGGAAATTGTGCCGCAAGCGAAGATAGGGACGACCGAAGCGAAAAGGCACAATTTCTTCAATACCGCGAAGCGGAAAAATTCAGCGCAAGCGCATGACCTACTACTGCCGCTAATGCCGCATGGGGCATTGGAGACGGCAGCGGCAGCGGCAAATGGTGGAAATCGCTCGGCGGCTGGAACAGCGGCAATCCGGTTTATCCCAAACTGTGGTTTGAGGAATAATCCTCCGACCGGTGGAACATCGAAACATCCCGTACAGGTAGCAGCGTGCGGGATGTTTTTGTGCGGCGGCAACCCTATCTGTTGGTTCCTTCAAACAAATCGTGGGTAATTTTTTCCTCTTTTTTCTGCGACTTGAAATTGTTGAAAGTCCAGGAAAGCGAAAGCGTCAGCAAGGGCGACCGGGGATAAATGGTGGTGTTGGAATAGAGATAGCGCCCCGTTTGGCTGCTGATGTATCTGGCGGTGGAAAAGACGTCGCGGATATTGAGCGTGGCTGCCAGTTTCCGTTTGAACATCTGTTGCCGTACCGCAAGGTTAAAATAGAAAAATTCGTTCACCCGTCCCTGGGTACTTACCGTCGGTCCCACGTAATAGGCTTCGAACCTCAGGCGGGTGTTCCTGCCGGGATCAAAATTGTTGTTGAACGCCCATTGCCAGTTCCAGCTTTTTTCATCCGCGCCGTCGGTTTTATAATCGTTTTTGATGGTATAGTAATACAGGCTTCCGTTGATGTCCATGTTCCACCACCGGTACAGGAAGAAGGTCGTTGCCGCTTCGACGCCTGTGGAATAGTCGTTTCCCACGTTTGCCATTGAGTCGAGGGTAACCCCCGTATGGTAAGGCACTCTTACCCGTTCTATCTTGTCCTTCCTCATCCGGTGGAAGGCGGTGACGGCTGCCGAGTTATCGCCGAATCCTTTAGACCAGGTAAATTCAAACGAATTGGTATATTCCGGGAGGATCATGGGATTGCCGCGCTGCGCCGTGTAAAAATCCACATACACCACATAAGGTTCCATGTAGAACAGTTGAGGCTGTGTGATGCGTCGCGAGTAAGCCGCGTTCAACCGTCCTCCCCTGCGCAGGGCGTAAGCAAGATGCGCCGATGGAAACAGGTCGAAATCATTCCGCACGTGCCGCGCCCACGCTTCGTTGTTGCCCAGTTTCCGGTAGCGGTACTCTCCCCTGAGTCCTGCCTGATAGCTGAAAGCAGCGTGAACGTTGGACAGCATGGCATACACGGCATGTATGTCCCTTCGGAAAAGGTAGCGGTTATACAGCTCGTCCCTTCTTTCAAAGCGCATGGCGGCGGGCTGGTAAAAATCAATGGTATAGTCGCCGTCTTCGGTATAGGTAAAGAAATAATATCCGGATTCAAATTTTCCGCCCTTCTCATTAAAGGGATACACATAATCGAGATTAGCCTGTGCGGTAAGCCTGTATTCGGCTTCCCACGCGCGATGTCCCTGAGCGCGGCTTCCGTCGGGATAAAACAGGTCGGTATAGAAAAATTCCATCGCGTCGCCTTCATAAAATGCGAACAATGAAGCGGTCAGTTTGTGTCCGGTTTCGGAAAACCGGCGTTCAAACCCGGCGTCCCCACGCGCCGTCCATTCGTTCAGATGCACATAGTCGCCGCCGTTGAACGACTGCTTCGCGGTGTCGTTGCCCGATACGTACATGTCGTCATAGTGCAGATGTCCGCCTCTGTGCCGTATTCTGTAACGGCTTTCCAGGGCGGCAAACCACGTGGTGTTGCCCTTGTCCCGCTCCAGCATCGTGCGCAGGAAATAGGAGTCGGTGTAGGTTTTTCTCTCTCCTGAGGCGTGCGTCACGGTGAGCGTATCGTTCGCATCAATCCGTTTCAGCTGGTCGAAATCACTGACAAGATACCTTCGCGAGGCTTCGCCCGATGTTTGCCACCGGATATTTTTCCGGCGGTACGAGGCAAGGAAATCAATGCCGCGCGATGCCACCGAACTTGCCGTCCCGTTGACCAGCCCGCTCCAGCCGTCGGCGGTTTGTCTTTTGGTGTTGATGTTGATGATCCCTGCCGTGCCGTCGGCTTCGTTTCGCGCCGAAGGTACGGTGATGATCTCGATGTTGTCTATCCGTCCGGCAGGAATTTGTTCCAGCGCCGCGCCGCCCTCAAGAGTTGCCGGTTTCCCGTCGATATATACCTTGAAGCCGCTGCTTCCCCTGAAGGTGACTTCTCCTTCGGCGTCCACCCTCACCGAGGGCGTCCGCGAAAGAATATCCACCGCCGTCCCTCCGTCAGCCGCAATATTTCCTGCCGCTTCAATGACTTTCTTATCCAGTTTGTACACTGTTTGCCGTTTCCTGCCTGTGATCTCCACTTCGGACAGTTCCATGTTTGCCGGTTGCAGGGCGACGTCGCCGTAAATCATGTGGCTGTTGCCGTCATCGGGACGAAAAACAGCGCCCCGCAACGTTGTGTAACCGACGAAACTTGTCTCAATATAGTAATCGTCGACATGCCGGCAGCGAAGCGAAAAGATACCGTCCGCCCCGCTTGCGGCGTGTGCCTCCGCAGTGGAATCCCTTGCCGAGTACAGTACTACGTTCGCATATTCGACCGGTTCGCCGGTAACGCCGTCCACCACCCGTCCGGTGACGGTCGGCGAGGACGTCTGGGAGTGCAGTTCCGCCGACAGGCAACAGAACAAAAACATCACAATTAATCTGTGCATCATCATGGAATTTCAATTCAAAGCCGCAAAGCTAATGAAAGTATTTTTGTGGTCGTTTGAATTAACATAATTTAACGCACCTTATATTTGCAGCGTGAAAAAAGAACGGTAATTTTGCAAGAGAGTATGAACAGGGACGACACTTGCCGCCGCTACAGGTATATGGATATATACTGCATTCGGTTGAGTTTTGAGTTTTCGTACCCCGCACTGCGCTTCGCTTGTACGGGGTTATCAAAAGGCAACCCCTGTCGGGGTTGTGCACAGCCCTGCATGGACGTAAAAC
>JAISRX010000030.1 GCA_031273395.1 Bacteroidales bacterium
GAGAGCCTAGGCATCCTCCATACGCCCTTGTTTACTTTCTTCAGTTACTTTTGATTCTTTTTTACCCTTAATCTATTTCAATTTCGGTTCTACCGATTATCCTGTTACGGATAACCCTCAATTTATCTGTTCTCGTATATATTTTTCCATCATGTCAAAGAACGCTATCCTTACGGATATGTGATAATACAAGGAGTCGAACCTTGTGAGCGTATCCGGATACATTATATATATGTATATCGGAATTTGCTTCCGTCGCTTCTTTTGAGGAGGCTTTATTATCTGTTCTGCAAAGAACGCTGTTTTCTCAAAAACCGGCTGTCAATTTTGAGGACGCAAAGATACTGCTTTTTTCGTTACCTCCAAACTTTTTTGCAAAAAAATGCTTTTTTACGAAAAATATTTTGGATTGCCCGTCAAATCCCGTTTTTTCAAAGACTGCTTTTTTCAAAAGCGGGTACAAAGGTACTGCTCTTTTTCATACTTCCAAATTTTTTAACACGTTTTTTGCAAATATTTCTCGCTATACCATATAAAGCATTTATTTTCAAATTCTAACGAATTTTGAAATTATTACTGCCCGGCATAAAATTTGCAATACGGTTCATACGTAAAAGATGGTATGAAGCGACCGCAAAAAAAACCGGCGACCACCGGAACGGACATATTCCCGATATTGCTTGTTTCGGCAGTCGTATTGGCTTATTTATGTCCTGCAGCAGGTTCGGGCAAAGGAACTTTTTCACTTTCCGGGCTGGCAAACTGCGGTATTTCCGTTATTTTCTTTTTCTACGGATTACGGCTCAACAGTGAAAAATTACGTGCAAGTTTCGGTAACCGGCGACTGCACTTGCTGGTACATGGCAGCACTTTTGTACTGTTTCCCGCGCTGGCATGGTTACTTCGTCCTTTGTTCGATTACGAAAATATGCCTTTATGGCTGGGCGTCTTTTATTTGTCCGCCTTGCCCTCCACCGTATCGTCTTCGGTGGTGATGGTATCTATCGCAAAGGGCAATATTCCCGCCGCCGTTTTTAACGCCAGTATTTCCAGTCTGGCGGGCGTATTCATCACTCCGCTGTGGATGAGCGCAGCGCTGCCGAATGTATCGGGAGGCGGTTTTTCACAACTCGGTTCCATTATCCTGAAATTGATAGTGCAAGTGCTGCTGCCGGTGGCGTTGGGCATGTTGCTGAACCGGAAATGCGGCAGTTTTGCAGAGAAACATAAACGCACACTCGGAATGTTCGATCAAACCGTCATTCTGCTGATTGTTTATACTTCATTCTGTACGTCGTTTGACCATCATGTGTTCGACGAATTTTCAACGTTCAGTCTGGTAGCCTGCGCATCGGGGATGATGGTACTGTTTTTTACCGTGTACGGAATCATCACATTTGCATCCCGCCGCTTGAAACTCAGCAGAGAAGATACTATTACGGCACAATTTTGCGGTTCAAAAAAATCGCTGGTGCACGGCACTGCCATGTCGCAAGTAATTTTTACGGGATACAGCGGAACGGGCGTCGTCTTGCTTCCCATCATGCTCTACCATGCGCTGCAATTAATGATTATATCGGCTATTGCTTCCCGGAAAGCAATGGACACGACCGACAGTTAATCGGATACTGTTTCCTGTTCAAATGAAATGTACGGCGCTATCTTTTCGGCATCTTCCGGCGTTAAGATTTGATTTTTTACCAGTTCGTCCATTGTTTTGATAGTGTGTTGCAGTTTGCGGTAATACAGTATTCCGTTCGTCTGTTGTTTGTTCAGATACGGATGACGCACCAGATTCGCGAAGGTGGCTTTATTGACAAATATTTTGCGTATCCGGCTGCTGTCCGCATAAATATGCGGTTTGATCCGCGTAAAACGTACGCTGTCCATTCCGTATATTTCGCGCAACTGCTCCGTATTTAAGAAACCTCCGACAAGATCGCGGTATTTGATGATCCGCGACGCCCACACCGGACCGATTCCCGAAAGTTGTGTCAACAGAGCGCTGTCCGCCGTATTTAACTCTATTCGAAGGGTGTTTTTTGCCGGCGCTTTCGCTACGGGTTCTGCGCCCGCCGTCATTTCCGGGATGGCGGCAGACGCCGGTTTTGCGCCTGCCTGTATCCGTATGTACGGCTCCAGCGACTGATACAGGACAACAGGAATGGTGTACAGTTTCTTGACGTCTTCCTTTTTCCTGAAACTACCGCCTTTAGCCTGATAATTCCGGATGTTGCGGACTTGCCGGTCGTTCAGTCCCAGTTTTTTCCACTCTTCGTCGCTGGCGGTGTTCGGATCGAAATAAAAATAAGCCGCCTTTTCCGCATGAAATTCCGCTTCTCCGGCAGGTGTGTTTTCGTGCGCCTGCAACGATTCGACAGACTTTCGCAACAGCGCTATTTCCTCTTCATACTGCGAAAAATCGGATGTTTTGTCCGCATGCAGGTAAGGCAAACATATCTTTACGACGAGCATCAGCAGGGTGATCCCGCACAATAATACAGTTCCGTAACGTTCCGAACGCGAGAAAGTAAAATATTTTCTCAGATGACGGTTTCGGAACATATCGGCTACTCGTCAAAATTTTCCGTCGATGCAATATTGTCCGGATTTTCGTCGTCTTTTTCCGCATCGGTAGCGATACCATCGTCGCCCGTACCAAATTGCTTTTCAAATTCTTCTTCGGTAAGATTGTCTATTTTAACATCAACCTTTACCAAATAACTGACGTCTTCAAAATCTACGGTAATTGCATGAAAAAAATCACCATTCGGCTTTTGTACCTTGATGAGCGCGTCGCCGTAACCCATGGGGTATTTTTCGCGGATCGCTTTCAGTACCTCTTCCGAACAACTTTTAGAATTGACAACTAATCGTTTCTTTTGTTCCATTGTTTCACCAAATTGACTACAATAATTAACAGATGATTGATTAAAAAGTTTGGCAATGTAAACACAAATTTCACAAATTTCAAAGAGAATAATCAAAAATTATTGCAGATAAACGATATTTTTTTTTGACGGGATACTATCTGTTTGATTATTAAGCTGTGTGAAGAAAAATATAATTGCGCGCGGTAATTTTTCCATTCTCCCGACGCGCCGAATGAAACGGTTATGAGGAAACTTTCATGTCCGTTACTACCCGTTTCGCATCAAAAGTACGGGAGGGGACGACCGGGCAAATTGAGATGCGTTTTGCTCCTATTGGTCTGTCGTGAAAGTAGCGGAAGTGATCCTGTCCGGCGATATGTCGGTTAATCCCTTGTAACGCAGCAATAACCGGGCGATTGCCAGCACATCCTTTTCACAGTAGCGTACAATCCGCAACAAGTCTTTTTCCTTCCAGAAAACGCCTGCTACCTGACTGCCGTCAATATCATCCTTTGGAGAAGGGATGCCGAAAGCATGCGTGAGGAGTTTCAATGAGGTATAACTTTTGCGGTCGCCGAAACGCCACAAATCCATCGTATCCAGAAATGCTGTTTCCCATGGTTTTTTGCCGGCAATATCCAGAACGGAAGGTAAACGGATAGCGTTGATCAGCATCCGGCGGGCAATGTATGGAAAATCAAACTCTTTTCCGTTGTGTGCGCATAATTGCATGGCGCGTCCCGAAGCAAAACGGGCAACCATCCCGGAAAACTCGTTCAGGAGTGTTGCTTCGTCTTCGCTGAAACACGATTTGAGCCGAAAAGCCCATTCTCCCGTCTGTTTATAGAGAAATCCCGCCGAAATGCAGACTATTTTTCCAAATTCGGCATAAATTCCGGCTCTCTCATATACTTCGGCGGGCGTCTGCTCTTCCTTGCAGAATGTAGCCGCTTTCAGTTCCCAAAGATGTTGCGCCGTTTCATCCAGCTGTGCAAAATCCGGATATTGGGGTACTGTTTCAATATCCAGAAAAAGAATATCTTCCGGTAAAATATGATCCAGCATGGGAAAATGTGTTTTTTAAGAACAACCGCCCTCGCAGCCGCTGCAATCGCTTGACGAACAACTGCCGTGTACATGTCCCTGTTTCATTTCTTCCGCCGTAGCTTCGCGAACGTCCACTATCGTGCCGGAAAAAAACAGGTCGTCGCCGGCAAGGGGATGATTGAAATCCATCACTACCGTGTCCTTTTTCACCTCCGCAACAATCCCGTTGAGGTGATTTCCTTCCGAATCGGTCATGGGAACGGCATTTCCCTCAAACAACAGGTCGTTGTCTATTTCTCCGTCCACCGCGAATGTCGACAGGGGAATTTCTACCAAAGCCTCTTCGAGAGCCTGCCCGTAAGCATTTTCGCTGGTCAGCAGAAAAGAAAACCTGTCGCCGGCTTTCATGTTCTTGATGTTGTGTTCAAATGCCGGCAGCAGATTACCTGCTCCGTAAAGAAACATCAGCGGGCTTCGGGCGTTTACCGTTTCTATAATTTCACCGTCTTCATTGTCGAGGCGAAGTTCGTATGACAATGATACTACTTTGTTTTCCGAGATATTCATTCGTTCGAATTTGTTTTTGAATACATTAATTATATGTGAAAAATCACTGCCCAAAAGTAGTGTTTTTTTTATTCACGGCAAAATTATCTTGAGCATGGTTATTTTCGTTGTCTGCATTATCGTTCAAACCGTTTCATTACAGGATCGCCGGCTTTACGGGGCGGTGGGTTGCCGGAAGTTGCCCGCTCACCTTCCCAAGTGGTTTCGGCACAAGCGCCTACTTCTTTTTCCTGTAAAACCGCACCCAGTCTATCCACATTTCCACGGGCAGGTCGGCAGGCTCTACCCTTCCCACCCACGAGCCGCCCAATTGCATGTCCAGCATCAGGTAAAACTCGCGGTCGAACGGGAATTGCCCTTCCTTGTCCGTTTCTATTCGCGGGTAGGTAAAGGTATGTACCCCATTGATAAAAAACGACAGGCTGTCGGCATATAATTCCACTGCATATACATTATAATCATCCGGATCAATCTTGCCGACCGCGCTTTGTGGCGGGTCTTTGATTTTCAGGACATGCGTGTAGGCGGAATGAACCGTTTGATGGGCAATATCCTCACCGTTAAGCCGTTCCATGATGTCAATCTCGCCGCCGTGAGGCCACGGGCTGTTGTCAAAAGGCAACAGCCAAAATGCAGGCCATGCACCGGTAGCTTTGCCCAATTTCGCCCGTATTTCAATCCGACCGTGACCGAAACTCACTTTGTCTTTCGTGTAGAGACCGCCGGTAAGATACGGCGCCTCATCCGCGGGGAGACATTCATTACGCAAACCTCGCAAAATCAATTGCCCGCCGGTTACCTGATAACACGAATCGTAGTCGGACATAAAATTGTCCCAGTCCGAAGCGCCCCGCGGGATTTTGCTCCAACGGGATACATCAAATGTATGACCGTCAAAATTTTCTTCCCAAACCAGTTTCCATCCTTTTGCCCGAAGCGACGGGACGATACCGTGCGCGCTGTTTTGCCGCACCTTTTCTGCCGGCAGAGTTTGCGCCACCACGCCGGACAAAAGAAAAACAGCTAAAATCCTTTTCATTGATTTATTTGATAAGAGCTGCAAAAATAGTAAAAAAGCGAAACCGGACAACGCCGGGGCAAGCGTATTTTGATTCAGGAACGTGAAATAAATAAAGTATGCCGGTTTTAGCCCGAATGGTCTTGATTTTCATCACCGCAGGCGGGCGACCTGCGGTGATGAAGATCCTGCCTTTCAGGCAGGGTTAATGCACAAAATCAAACCGTGCGGAGGGTATAATCATCCCCTTGTGTGTCTGAATTTATCTTTTTGTCATGGGTATTTCTTTGCACGGGAAGGAGAACAGTCCGCCTCAATCAGGGCGGTAATTGTCCCAATATTCTTTTGGCGTTACTGTTTTTGTCTGTTTATAATTTGAAAGAGACATTTTTTAAACGCAAAGTTCGCAAAGGAATTGTCGATAAATAAACAGATCATTTATTTATGGATAACTCCTTACAATAATTTATTCTTTTGTAAAATATGGAGTATTTCTTCTTCGTCCAATTCCGTCAGATCGGATATGTCTTTGACCGAAAACCCTTTTTTGAAACTTTTTACAACTACTTGTTCCATTCCTTCTCTCTTTCCTTCTTTCATTCCCTCCCTCATTCCTTCTTTCATTCCTTTTTCCAAACCTTCGGCTAATCCTTTTTCCATGCCATCGTCATAACTTGCGTCGGCAAGAGATCTTTCGTAACTGATTTCCAGCCAGTACTGCTCGTAACACTCCCGCTCCGCCGGAGTAAAAGCGGCTTTTTCACACATGTCCACCGCCTGACGGATGTACTCGTCTTCCAGCAAATCATCCGATACGGTGGTGGTGCATTCCTCCATCTCTTTAAGAAAACGAAGCCACAAAACAGCCATTTTGCGGTCTGTCCACTTTTCCGGCTTGAACTTGGGCAGCTCCACCAGCACAAACTCCAGCCCTTCCAGCACCTCGTCGGTGTGCTGCCTGTTGATGATCCGGTAATGATGATAAAACTCAGGCGTCTTGACGTCAAATGTGTCATTGAGGATGCCCAAACCGTACACGGGCTGCAACAGTTTGAAGTGCTCCCCCTTCTCAAGCTGACGCGAATAGGCTTTGGTGGCGTTGAATACCAGACGCTTGTTGAAAACGGTACTCCAAAACATCTGCATCTCCACGATGAACTGACGTTTGTAGTTGTCCGTGCAACGTACATCCACTATGGAATTTTTCTTGATGGGAGTGTCCGGAACCAGCTCTGCCGGAAGATACTCCACGCTCTTTATCTGCCTGCCTGCCGGAAAAGGCATCAGGGCATTCAAAAAACTGATCAGCAAATCCGGATGCTCGCCGAATATTTTTTTGAAGATCAAATCATTCTTCGGATCAAGATATAATGGCATATTTTTATTTTTTATTTCCGATGGATTCAAATGCAATTTCAGTCTGCAAAGATATGCGGATTATTTTAGAAAAAGCAGTGCGACCGGTTGATTTTTTAT
This sequence comes from Bacteroidales bacterium, assembly GCA_031273395.1. GTDB lineage: Bacteria > Bacteroidota > Bacteroidia > Bacteroidales > UBA4181 > JAIRLS01. Next base: position 6,982 of record JAISRX010000030.1, read on the forward strand.
TTTTTCAGGAGGTATCCGTAAATAACATTTATATTTCATCCGGTTTTATGAGACAGGTAATCCCATTCACCAAGAGTCTAAGGCGTTGTTATTAAACAAGTATATCAGGAAAACCACCCCCTGCCACCTCCGGAGGAAAACCACCCCCTGCCACCTCCAAAGGAGGGGAAGCCCCTGACGGGTGAGATTACCATTCCGGATGACGCATTTATGTCAATAAACAGATCCGTTTGTTGATGGACAACCGCTGAATTACTTTTAAGACAGGGGGGTATTTACCGCCGGCGAAGCCCTCGCCGCAGCTAAATGCCCCCTCATGCAAAACCGCCGGCAGGACTTCTCCCGCCGGCGGTTCTTTTATTAATTGCCTTCTTTACTTCATCTATTCGGTCCTGTCCATGCGCTCCCGTTCCAGCTATAGGTACCCCCCACACCGCTGTAATAGGTTATAAAAGCCCCGAATCGCGGACTTTGATTGGTGGAGCTAATAGTGCAGCTACCTCTGATGGTGATGCTGGTGAGAGCCTCACAGTCGTCGAAGGCGCCATCGCTGATGTCTGTTGCCTCTGGGAAGTTCGCCGTTGCCAGAGCATAACAGTAGAGGAAGGCGCTCTCGCCGACGGTCGTTGCCTCCGGAAAGTTCGCCGTGGCCAGAGTAGAACAGTTCATGAAGGCGCCCCAGCCGATGGTCCTTACCTTCGGAAAGTCCGCCATGGTCAGCGCAAAACAGTCGAAGAAGGCGTCCTCGCCGATGTCTGTTGCCTGCGGAAAGTTCGCCGTGCTCAGAGCATTACAGCCGCCGAAGGCGCCATCGCCGATGGTTGTTGCCTTAGGGAAGTACGCCGTGGTCAGAGTATAACGGTAGGTGAAGGCGTAGTCGCCAATGGTCGTAACCCCTGCACCGCTCACGCTTTTGAGGGCGGTGAAGTGCTGGAATGTGGGGTTAAGATAATCGCCGGCTACAATGCCTTCCGCCTCATCGGGCAGTATCAGGGACACGATTTTTTCCTCGCCTCCATTGGCGGTTCCGGGGTCAAACTCTGTGCCGTTCATGTCGCAGGCGGAGAGGTCAAGGTCGATGTACTTGCCCGCGGTCTGTATCGCGGAGAGGAGGTCAGTCCAGCCGTTGCCGCCGGCATTGTCGAGGTCGATATCCATCGGCAGGTAGATGGGATCGGAGGCGGAACCGCCGCCTGTGGAGGCAAGATAGGCTGCAACACCGGCAGGGTCGGCAGGAGGCTCTACGGTTGCCTCAATCAGGTGCATTTTCACGTTGCCGGCGTCGTCGGAATAGAGCAGGGTAATTTCCACGCTGAGGTTTTCAGGCGCAAAAAATTTGGCGGTAATGTCTATGGTGGCGCTGTTCACCTTCACCGTCCATCCTGCCGGCACGTCCACTGCGCGTATCGCGGCGGCGTCGCTCGTGTAGGCGAGCTGTTGGGTTTGCCCGGCGGTAAATATTGTTGGCGGGACGGTCAGTGCAAATGCGAGCCCCTTGTATTGGGGTACGCTTATGGTGGTGGCGCCGTCGGCAAGGGTAAAGACGACGTAGTTGGGGTCGGTGGCGTCCACGCCGGCAAAGATGGCGTCACCCTGTGCGCCCGGTGCGCCGTCGTCGCCGGTGGCTTTAACGCCGGTTGACGTCCATTCGCCCTCTTCGGTGCATACGCCGGTGGTGCATATTTCCCAAATGTTCGTCGTTCCGTTGATACGCAACCGCGGGGTAACGCCGCTGGCTCCCGTGGCTCCATCGCTGCCGCTGGCTCCCGTGGCTCCGTCGTTGCCTTTGGCTCCGGTAACGGGGATTTTGTCGCCGTCGTCGTCGGTCAGCCACTCGCTGTTGAGCGTCCAGAAGTACGTGCCGCTGCCGGCGGGGAACTGCGCCACGCTTATTTGCGGGGTGGCGCCGTCCGTGCCGTTTTCGCCGTTCTCGCCGTTTGCTCCGTTATAAACGGTAGCGGTGCTGTTGTCGGAAAATGCAATGATGTAGCCACCCGGCGCATCGGTGATTTCGGTAACCGAGGTGATGGACACGCTGTTTTGCAGGGCGGCGACAATGGTTTGCAGTGCGGCGATGTTGCCGTTTGCGGTTTGCTGCCATGTTTCGATGGCGGCAATGCGCGCGTTCTGGGCTTCCAGCTCCGCGTTCTGCTTTTCCAGTTCCGTCCACAGGGCGCTGTCGTCGTACTTTTTGCAGCCGCCGAGTACTGTCAGCGCTGCTGCTGCTATTAGAATGATTTTTTTCATGACCGGTTTTATTTTTGAATTTCTACATTCATTTCATTCATTTTTTTGCTTCCATTTCGGCGTGCAGGCGGTCAGCCTCCTGCCTGAGGCGTTCTGTTTCGCGTATCTGCGCTTCAAATTCCTCGTGATGCTGGCGGTCGAGGGTGGCGGCGAGGTCTTCGGTGGTGAGCGGCATGGAGAATGTCGGTTCGTTGCCGAAGCGCGGCTCGTCGTTGATGTGCTTGAGGAACGAGGCTTTGATGATAAACTGTTTGCCGTGCGAGCCTGCGGGCATTTGGATGTCGTTGTGCAGTCGGGTGGTCATCTGGCGGTAAACTTCCGTTGTGCCGTCGGCGGCGGTGATGACTATCACGGCATTCCTCACGCCTGTGGGCCATCCGTGGGTTACCTGTCCGGCGTTTTCGCCTGCCGACTGGTCGATGACCACGCGGATAAAGTCTTCGTTCACCACCGTCACCTTCACTTCGGCGGTAATGTCGGTGGCTTCGGTGCGGTCGCGATGTCCGCCGCTCTCTCCGGGCAGCAGGAAGCCGAGCAGGTGCACGTCGTCAGCCGTCATCACGCCGGCGGTAAATTCACTGTAAGCCCATACCCTTACCTGAAGCAGGCACAGCCCGACGGTGGATTTGAGCAGCGAGTTGCGCAGGGTGCGGTCGGCTGCCGAGCCGGCTGTCGAGCGGCACTTGTTGATGAGCGTTTGCAACTCGTCGCGGTTGGCGGTGAGATCCGCGAGCAGGGTTCCCGGCAGCACCCACGCCGGCTGGTGCTCCTCGATGAGGGTGACCACGTTGTCGATATTGGCGAACTGGTCGTCAATACTTCCGTGCCACCGCCGGACGGCGGCAAGTACGCCTTCGGGGATGACCGCCAGCGCGCCCACCGCAAAGGCAATCGTTACGCCGCTTCCGGCTGCCGACACTGCGGCGACGTCCGAAAGGGAGCTTAAAAACATGTTTACCTGGTCAAAAATCGTATTGACCGACAAAATTAAAATCTCTGACAAATTATTCATGATACTTGATATTAAAACATTACTATATTAGGATTACTTATTTTCGTGTTTCGGACGGAAAAAAACTCCCGTGAGACGGTTTTCATCTCCCGTGAGACGGGTTTCATTTCCCGTGAGACGGTTTTCATTTCCCGTGAGACGGTTTTCATTTCCCGTGAGACGGTTTTCATCTCCCGTGAGACGGTTTTCATCTCCGGTGAGATGGATTTCATTTCCGGTGAGACAGGTTTCATCTCCCGTGAGACAGGTTTCATCTCCCGTGAGACAGGTTTCATCTCTCGTGAGATAATTTCTGTCTCCCGTATGTTTTCCGGCGTTTTTCGAGTCCGTAGGGGCAGGGCGCGCCCTGCCCCTACGGTTTTTCGGGCGAAAACCCGACCGGCGGGGAAAGTATCCCTCATCCGCCCGCGCTGATTGTCCGTCGGCGGGGCGGCTGAACAGACAGGATGCACTGCCTGCAAACCGGCGCGGACAAACCGGCAGGGTTTGCAGCCGGAAAAGGCTGCAACTGACTGATTGTGAGTAAAATGCGGGGGCGGGTAAATGCAAAATCCGTCCGGAAGCGAAGGGGGGCGCCGGAAGTCGCGCAAGGTGGCGATATGTGATGGATACTGCATTTCCGTATTTATTTCTTTTTGATTGTTAAAAACAGGGCAAATATAATAATTTTTTTTTATTCATCCATCTGAAAAAAAAATCAGTTAAATCTTTTTTTGAAGGGGTGTATGTACCTTCGACGATGGCTTCGCCGTTGCCTGTCACCCCGCACTGCGCTTCGCCGCCCTACCCTACCCCGTACTGCGCCTTCGGCTCGCTTTACCCCGCACTGCGCTTCGCCTTCGGCTCGCTTGTACGGGGTACGAAAAATGCAGTATATAAACATTTACCTTCGGTGAGAAAAGTTGACCTCTTCGAGGTCTCGAACTTCATATCTGTTATACGTTTTTTATTTCTCATGCCTTAGTGTCTTATTTCCGAAATTGATGTAATTTTTGGCAGCATATTCCATATTTTTTCCTTTTGTGTAAAGAATTAACCATTATTTCCCATTCCAAAATAATGTCGTGTAAAATATAACTATTTTCGTATTTTTGCGCTCGGATAAAAACAGCATCACATGTCAATGAGTAAAACAACAGGCGATTTTACGTCCGTTTTCGGAAACAGAGGGAGTATTGTCCGCTTCGCCGGTGATCCCCGCAACAGCAAAATACGATGAATACCCACGAACGATACATGCGCCGGTGCGTTGAACTGGCGCGGAATGCGGCGGGATATACCGCTCCCAACCCGATGGTGGGCTGTGTGATTGTCCATGAAGGGCGCATCATCGGTGAGGGATACCACCGGAAATACGGCGAGGCGCACGCCGAAGCGAACGCCATCCGCTCCGTGCGGGACAGGGCGCTGCTTCCCTTTTCCACCCTGTACGTCAACCTTGAGCCGTGCGCGCATCACGGGAAAACGCCTCCATGCGCCGACCTGATTGTTGCGCACCGTATTCCCCGCGTGGTCGCCGGAAACACGGATCCAAACCCCGCTGTGGCAGGCAAAGGCGTCGAACGGCTGCGCGCCGCCGGATGCACCGTTACCGAGCATGTACTCGAAGAGGAATGTTACCGGCTGAACATCCGTTTCATGACCTTCCACCGGCTGCAACGTCCCTACGTCCTGCTTAAATGGGCGCAAACCGAAGACGGATTTATTGATCTCATACGCCCCGACCGTTCAATAGCCCGCCCCACCCCGATTACCGGAGAGTACGAGCATACGCTGGCGCATCGCTGGCGTTCGGAAGAAAGCGCCATCATGGTGGGCGCCAACACCGCGCTGGCGGACAACCCGATGCTCAACCTCCGCCGCTGGCACGGACGTTTGCCGCTGCGGATCGTCACAGACCGCACGCTCAGGCTGCCTCCTTCGCTGAACCTGTTCGACGGAAGCCAGCCAACGCTGGTGTTCACCGAAAAAACAGCAGGATACCTCCCGCATGTCGACTATGCCGTCGTCCCGTTTGACCGGCGGCTGCCCCACCATATCCTTGCGGAACTCTACCGCCGTGAAGTCCTGTCGGTACTCATCGAAGGCGGAACACAGCTGCTGCAAACCTTCATTGACGCCGGACTGTGGGACGAAGCCCGCATCCTTACCGGGAAAATGCGCTTCGGAGAAGGGGTGCAGGCGCCGAAAATTACCGGACAGACAGGGGAGAGCGGCGTATCCGGGAATGATACGAACTCCCCTGTCAGGTATTTATTCAGGGAAACGGAATAAAAAACCGCATGCGCGAAACGTTTTTCCGCATGGCAAAATGTTTTCGAATTACCGCCGTCGTCAGCGTCTCAAAAAAAAGATTTGGCAGGATAAGATGTAATTCTCAATATATATCTTATTTTTGCGGTAAAATTGAGCATAAAATAATGTATCATCGTCTTGCATCGTACTATCTTGTCATTCTGTTTGTAACCACCTCGTCGATCTATGTGGTCGTGGCGGCGCTGCTTCGCGCGGTAACCGGAGGCTTCGACCGGAAGTTGAAAATACTGCATCTGTTTTCCTGCTTCTGGGCGTCGTGCTACACGTGGCTCAATCCGCTGTGGAGCGTCGTCATCACGGGGCGCGAACACATTGACGGGCGCAAAGCCTGCGTGATGGTGAGCAATCACCAGTCGGTCGTTGATATTCTGGTGATATACCGTCTTTTCAGGCATTTCAAGTGGGTAGCAAAATCGTCCCTGTTCAGTATTCCCTTTATCGGATGGAACATGCGCCTGAACCGGTACGTCAGGATTGAAAGGAGCAGCCTGAAGAGCCAGCGGAAAATGATCCGTCAATGCGAGGAACACATCCGTACAGGCAGTTCGGTCATGATATTCCCGGAAGGTACCCGTTCGTCCGACGGTCAACTCCGTCCCTTCAAGGAAGGCGCCTTCCACATTGCCTTGCAGCAGAAAGCGGACATCGTGCCGATGGTCATCGACGGTTCGGCAAAAGCGCTGCCGCAGAAGGGACTTTTGCCCTTCAACCGGCAAACCGTTTATCTGCACGTACTGCCGCCCGTGTCCTGTGAAAAATACGGACAAATGACGGCAGCGGAACTCACGGGCGAAATCCGCAGGATGATGGAGGAAGAATTAACCCGGATGCGAAATATTTTGTAACATGAAACGGCGGCTCATACTTTTTTTGGCAGTTTTACCGTTATATACGGGAGGATGTTCCCTCGAAGGCGGAGTGGAAGCGTTCGACGAAGCCGGATTGTGGAGCATCAAGTCCGTTACGTACAATGGATTTGACAATATGGTGTTGCATCTGGAAATAACCGCCACCGTAAGCAATCCAAACAGGATGCCGGTGAAAATACGGGAAGTGAACATGGATTTGCGGTTCGACGGTCAAAAGATAGGGGCGGTCGCCGCCACTGAGCCGCTCAGGATAAGGGGCGGCGTTACGGCGGACTATCAGTGGCGGCTGTCCGTCAGGATAGACCGGTTTGAGAACAATCCGAACGCCCTGTTCCGCATCCTGATGAACACCCCCGAAAAACTGAGCCTGTCGGGAACATTCACGGCAAGTTCCCTTCTGCGGAATAAAACCGTTGTGACGGATCAATGGACATTCCCTTCAAACTGAACCACCTTTCATTATTGTATCATGCCAACAGTATATTTTTCCATCGACAAACAGAGTTTCATGCCCCGGGAAGAGCTGCTCAGGACGGACGAGGGTCGCAGAAGCCTGCTCATCGGCATCCCGAAGGAAGCTTCGCCGCACGAAAACCGGATTGTATTGACGCCCGAAACGGTCGGCGTTCTGGTGCGGCACGGTCATCACGTACTGATAGAAAGCCTTGCGGGAGAAGAATGTAACTATTCCGACCTGCAGTACGGCGAAATGGGCGGATATATTGTCGGGCGCGAGGAGGTATATCGCAGCGACGTCCTGCTCAAGATCGACCCGCCCACCTCCGAAGAAATCGACCTGATGAAGGAACGGCAGCTACTGTTCTCATTCCTGCCGCCGTTCCTGCTGAGCGGCGCGTATGTGCGCAAACTGATGGACAAACACGTCACCGCCGTTTCGTTCGACACCATCAGAGACCGCTTCGGATGTTATCCGCTGGTGCGAATGATGAGCGAAATAGCCGGCAGCGCTTCCATTCAGATTGCCGCCGAATATCTGAACAAATCCACCGGCGGGAAAGGTATTCTGCTGGGCGGCATTTCGGGCGTGAACCCTGCCGAAGTGGTCATTATCGGCGCGGGGACAGCCGCCGAGTTTGCCGTCCGTTCCGCGCTGGGGATGGGCGCATTTGTCCGCGTCTTCGACAATTCCGTTCATCGCCTGCAACGCCTGCAAAACAATCTGGGACAGCGCCTGTACACTTCCGTGATGCACCCGCAGGCGATGCAGCGCGCGCTGGCTTCGGCAGACGCCCTGATAGGAGCCGCCTACATGGACGGAACGCAATCGGGCTACCCGATCACCGAAGAAATGGTCGCCACCATGAAACAGGGGGCAGTGATCGTCGATTTGAGCATCAATCAGGGAGGTTGCTGCGAAACGTCGGAAATCAGGGACTTGCAGCATCCCGTCACGGTGAAGTACGGTGTGGTTCACTATGGCGTGCCGAACATCACTTCCCTCGTCCCGCGAACGGCTTCCATGGCGATCAGCAACATTGTTTCGGGCATCATTCTCGACATGGAAACGCACGGCAGCATGTCAGGCTGGCTCAAGTCCAACTCCGGCATCCGCAACGGCGTATATATCTTCAACGGAACGCTTACCGAGGCAAACATCGGCGAACTGTTCGGGATACCCTATCAGGATATTCATTTGCTGATGGCTGCCTTTTGAATGAAAAATATTCATACCTTTGCCTTTCAAAAATAACGTATTGAAAAGAAAATTTGCTTTGATTTGTGCATCGGCGCTGTTGATCTGGCTGTTCGGACGTTGTGCCAGAATGCCCGGCAGCATATCCGGCGGACCGAAAGACGAAACGCCGCCGCAGTTCCTCTACAGCGTGCCGCCGATCTACACCACCGGCTTCGACATTCATGCCAAGCGGATCAGTTTGACCTTCGACGAATTTTTGCAGTTGAAGGACGTCAATGCACAGTTCTTTTCCTCATCGCCCATGAAGAAGAAGCCGGAAATACTGCTGTACGGCAAAACCGTCAGGGTCAACCTGAAAGAGCCTCTGCTGCCCGACATGACCTACTCGTTTTCTTTCGGAGAGGCTATCGCAGACAACAACGAAGCCAACAAGATCACGGGCTTCCTGTATGTTTTTTCCACCGGCAGTCACATTGATTCGCTCACGTACACCGGCAGGGTGCTGAACGCTTTTGACCTTTCCCCGCGCAAAAAGGACGACAAGGTGCCGGTAACAGTGCTGCTTTTCGACGATTTGAGCGATTCGGCAGTCTATAAAACCGCCCCCGTTTATGTTACCCGCACGGACAATTACGGTTTTTTCACCTTTTCGCATATTCGTGCGGATACCTTTCGCATTTTTGCCCTGCGCGACATGGGCGACAACCTGCTTTTCGACCTGCCTGCCGAACAGATTGCCTTTGCCGATTCGCTCGTCGTGACGGATGCTCTCCGTCACTATCACGATCCGCAGATACCCTTTCCCACATCGCTGACCCTGCCGGATACCCTGAAAGAAAAAAATCCCGACATGGTGCACAGGGATATTGTCCTGTACCAGTTTCAGGAAACGCCCACCAAGCAGTACCGTACTTCCTACGAACGTCCCGAAGCCAACCTGTTGCGGTTTACCTACACGCTGCCTGTCGATTCCCTGCCGATGAAGATCATCGGGGACACCATTCCCGTGGCGGAAAAATGGTTTGAACCGGAATTTTCACCCGGCAACGATACGCTGGCATACTGGCTGACCGACACCACGCTGGTAAACCGGAAGACGCTGCTGCTAAACGTACTGTCTCCTCGCACCGACTCGCTGAACCAATTGGTATATGTGTCGGATACGTTAAAAATGACCTTTGAGCCGCCCAAACAAATTGACAGGCGGTCGCGCAGGGAACGGCGGGAAGACGAAAAAAGCGGAAAAGACATCAGGCAGCGTACCGCGGTGGAAATGATGAAAATCACCACCAACATAAAAGACAAAATGGATTTGACCGACCGTCTGCAACTGATTGCCTCGCAACCCGTCCGGGACGTCGATCCGTCGAAAATCATCCTCACCGAACAGGTAGATACCCTGAAGGTACCGGTTCCGTTCACGGTGGCGAAAGACTCCGCCAACATGCGCAGATATTATATCGACTGGAAACTCAAGGAAGACGCCAAATATGCCGTGATTGTCGATACGATGGCGTTCAGCAGCATTTATCACGTGTACAACGACTCTACCGGATTCGCCTTCACTTCACAGAAAACGGATTATTACAGCAGCATTGAAATTACCTTCAAAAATATTACCTGCCCGTTAGTGGTACAGATTTTGAAGGGCGATAAGGAAGGGATAGTCAAACAGGTATTCCTCACCGAAGGAAATACCGTCCTTATTGATTATTTGAAACCGGACAAGTACAAATTGAAAGTAATATATGACAAAAACGGTAACGGAAAATGGGACACAGGGCATTATGCGAACAGGATACAGCCCGAAAAGGTCGCTTACTATACCGAACCGGAAATTGAAACCCGTTCCGGATGGAAAACGGAACTTCAATGGACATTGCCTTAAAATTAAATTATATATAATAATGTATCATCCTTAAAATTCATCAACATGAAAAAATTGATTTTCATTTCTCTTTTCCTCCTGTCGGCGACGGGAGGATATGCGCAGTTTAAAAAGGTCACCTACGCCAGCAAACAGCAGGTGGCAGACTTCTTCAAGTCGAAAACCATGATCGTAATGGATGCGAGTCCGGTGATCGGATATAATATCATTATAGCCAATGCCGTGAAAAAATATTGGAAAATAACGCCTTACGAGATCATTACTTCCGAACAGTTCGACGAAATGTACACCGATCCCGGTCTTTCTTTCGTTTTCCTTTCGCGATTGTCGCTGGAAAAGCAAAAAAACGTGTACTATCTCTACATGAATGTGGTGATGGGAGCAAAGGTAAAAGACATTACCGATTTGCCCGAACTGCTGTCGCTTCCGCTGGCATACACCGGCGTGGACGAGGATAACTATGTGGATAAACTGCCTTTAATGGTACGTTTTGCACAAATTCACCTCAACAAGCTGAAAGGCGGCAGATTCACACTGAAAGACTATAATACCGACGCCAAGAAGTTGAAAAACAAAACCATTCTGGTGAAGGAAAACGATCTGTCGGAGGAAGTGAACACGCCGGAAAAGATACGGAAAGTATATCCGGGTAAAGTAAAAATAGTTACTTCCGAAGAAATGATCAAAGCCATTGACGGCAATGACCCGAATACTGCCGTTTTGCATCAGGTGGGACCCGGTGAAGAAGACGGCAGCGGACGTTCGTATCGCCTGATTTTCGGTACGGACGGCGTGTTGCATTATTATAACTTCCAAACCATCTCCCAGAAATATCCCGCAGGCATGTTGGCAAGGGATTTTCAATGGATTGCGGATAAAATAAAATAGCAGGACTGTCTTTCGCTAAAAAAGTTGACTCACAAAAGAGTTAATGATGTATTTACACACAAAAAAGCAAAAACAGTATTTTGGAGAAGTGATCAGGTTACATTGTGAGAAAGGATATGGAGCAGATCGCATCGCATGCATTTTACCCACAGGACATGCTGCGGCATCAAGATGGATTGCTGTCTTTGCATCGGAAAAAAGTAATAAATCCGTTCAAATGCGAGGTAATGGACAAAAAATATGATAGAAACGATATAATTGTTTGAATTTCATAATTTTGCGAAAAACCACTAAAATGATAAAAAAAATGTTTTTTTTGCGGGTCAAAAATTACCCGAAAAATGGACACCAAAATGGAGTTCAACGTTATCAATGTTTTGTTTGCGGTCGCCGGTTTTTAGACACTCACCGGCTTGATGCAGAATTGATTTGGAACGAATATAGTGCAGGGAAACAGACATATAACGAGTTGGCAATAAAATATGGTTGCTCTGCAAAAACCATTCAGCGGAAGATTGACAGCGTAAAAATAGCCGAAAATAAGCAGTTTTCGGCAGTTGCCAATATAGTAATGGACACGACTTATTTTGGTCGAAGATGGGGTGTGACGGTGTTCAGGAACAGCCTTGACGGACAAATTTTACACATTGTTTTCGTCAGGCACGAAACGCTGCTTCTGTATGAGAACGGCATTAAAGAAATCAGTCGCAGAGGCATTTATATTCAATCAATTATCTGTGATGGCAAGCCGGGAATATTTGCACTGTTTCCCGATATTCCAATGCAAATGTGTCAGTTTCATATGATTAGAATTGTGAACCGGTATT
>JAISRX010000247.1 GCA_031273395.1 Bacteroidales bacterium
TACCAGCTTGTAAATCAATATGTTACACGCTTCTTTCTTGGTTTTTCCGGCACATTCCGGCGTATATTCCCGCAAAATAGATGAAGGAAGAAAAACGTTTGTTAGCCGCATTGTCATTTGGCGATTTCAAAGCATTTGGCTTACTGTATGAAAAGTACCATCAGCAGCTGTATGGTTTTGCCTTGCATTTATCGAAAAACAAGCATGAAGCGGAGGAGTTGGTACAATCTGCTTTTGTGTCGGTATGGGAGTCGCGGCATTCCATTGATCCCGAAAAACCTTTTGGCGCGTACTTATTCAGCATCGCCAGAAATCGCTTTCTCGACATGCTGCGCAAACGCATCGCAGAGAGCCGATACATTAATTATATGTTGCAACAGCAAAAAGAATTGGTTGAAAACCAAATGGAGCAACAGATGGACAATTCGGAACTCCATACTGTGATCGAACAATTATTGAGGAAAATACCGGAACGCAGAAGATTGATTTTTCGGATGAGCCGCGAAGAAGGCTTGACGTATAAACAAATTGCCCGGCAACTGCATATTTCTGAAAATACGGTGGATACACAGATACGGAACGTATTGAAATTCTTGCGCAAAGAACTCCCCAAATTTTTTGCTTTTTTTTGAACCGCCCTTCACGGAAAGTTCCGCGTTCAACGTAATAAGCATAAATAAACGCAATTTATGCACGTGAATAATAATAATTTAGAAGGTTTACTGTCAGACTTTCAGGCTGATATGTTATCGGAGAAGGAAGTAGATACTCTGTACGCTTACGTGATGGACGAGCGCAACAAGGATGAAATTATGGCGTGGTTGAAGCGACAATGGGACGCATCGCCGCAACAGGCAGAAAATGTTCCGAGCGAAGCGCTGTTTGTCGCCATCAAAAAGGAAATAGAAATGACTGCCGGTAAACGGCAACGTATACCGCATCGGCGCATTCTGAAATGGAACACTGTTTTGCGTTATGCGGCGGTATTTGCTGCCGCTTTTGGCGTCTCGCGACTGATACCTGCCAATGTGGAGCAGACGCCTGCTCCCCTTGCCGCGCAGGAAACGTCGGGCTACAATGAAGTGCTGGTGCCTTACGGTTCCAAAACGGTAGTTGTGCTTCCCGACAGTACCCGCGTAAGGCTGAATGCAGGCGCCCGCTTAAAATATCCAGCCCATTTTTCCGGCGATACCCGCGAAGTGTTCCTTCAGGGCGAAGGATTTTTTGACGTCGCCAAAGACACTGAACGTCCGTTTTTTGTGAATACCAACGGCATGCACGTTAAGGTACTCGGTACCAAGTTCAATCTGATGGCAAATGCCGATGACAATAAAATTGAAGCTACCCTGATGGAGGGTTCGATTGAAGTGCTGGGGTTGAAAGACGATCAAACAAGCAGCAACCTGATTCTCAAGCCGGGGCAGAAAATTACCCTGCAAAAAGAGCAGGAAGAATACCGTATTGTGGACAGTGCAGCTGACGATGTGCTGCTTATTCCCAAAGAAATAGACGGGAAAGTGAAGATAACGAGCGCAAGTCTTACTGAAAAAAATACCGAGCTGTCCATTGCATGGACACAAGACAAATTAATATTCGTCAAAGAACGTTTTGAAGATGTCAAAACGAAAATAGAACGCTGGTATGGGGTCCGCATTGAAGTAACAGACACGGAGATTTTAAATTATCGCTTTACAGGCACGTTTGATAAACAGACCCTTGAACAGGCAATGATGGCATTCGGCAAAGCAGCTTCCTGTAATTTCAAAATCAATCAAAATAAAGTTACCGTATCAAAAATTAAAATTTAATCATTTTTAAAACCAAGCAAATGTATGGATTATTCAAGTTCACCTAAAATTTTTCGCATTATGAAAATCTCCAGTATTTTTCTTATTGTAACGCTGCTGCACACAGCGGCGGCGGGTTATGCGCAGACAGCGACAGTCAGCATCCATGCCGACCGGATGACCTTAGAACAACTGTTTGTCGAAATTGAGAGACAAACCGATATGAAGTTCCTGTACCGTTACGAAAACGTTTCAGACAAAACGGTGCAGTTGAATGTAGAAAACGTTCCACTGGCGACAGTACTCAGCACGGTGCTTGGGTACAACAACCTGAAATACACGCTTATGGACAATGATCTGATTGTGGTAGCGCCTATGGAAGTTCAGCAGCAGGGGATCACTGTCAGCGGTACGGTTCGCGACGTTTCGGGCGAAAGTGTACCGGGCGCAAACATCACTGTTAAAGGAACATTGACCGGCGTGGTGAGCGACGCTGACGGCAAATTCACTATTCAAGTATCCGATCAGGATGCTGTGTTAGTGATTTCATTCGTGGGGTTTGTTACGCAGGAGTTGCCGGTAGGCGCCCGTAGAGTGATAGACGTTAACCTGCGTGAAGATGCCAGTGAAATAGAAGAAGTGGTGGTGGTGGGCTACGGAACGCAGAAAAAACTTGCGCTGACAGGTTCGGTAGCATCCACTTCCGGCGAAAGTATTCAGAAAAGTTCAGCGGTAGATCTTTCCCAGTCGCTGGCAGGGCGTATGCCGGGCGTTATTGTCAATAACCGAAGTGGCGAGCCGGGCGTAGAGGCAACCACGATACTCATTCGCGGACGGAGTACGCTTGGAGAAAACTCTCCGCTGATCATCATCGACGGTGTGCCGGGACGTGAATCAATCAGCTACCTCAATCCCAATGATATTGAAAACATCACGGTGTTGAAAGACGCTTCCGCATCTATTTATGGCAACCGTTCAGCCAACGGCGTTATCCTTGTTACGACCAAACGGGGTAAAGCAGGAGAGAAACCAAAAATCACTTTCTCCTACGATCTGGGCATTCAGCAGCCTACCCGACTGCTTGACATGGCGGACGCCCCTACTTTTGCCACACTTTTTAATGAAAGAAATGCCAAAACCGGAGGAACTCCGCAATATAGAGAAGACGAAATTCAAAAATACCGCGACGGTTCCGATCCGGTGCAGTATCCAAACACCGACTGGTTCAATACCATTATCAAGTCGGCTTCGTTTCAGCATAAATACAATGCCACCTTTTCAGGCGGAACCGATGTGGTTGCCTACTTTGTGTCGGTGGGCGCCACCACCCAAGACGGTATTTATGTGAACAGCGCCACCAAATACGATCAGCTGAACCTCCGCTCCAACATTGATGTCAACGTAACGAAAAGTTTTAAAATAGGAGTGGACGTGTCCGCAAGAATACAGAATAAACGCTATTCGGCATTTCCGAGCGACGACTACGGCATATTCTACCGGACACGCGACCGCCGCCCCACCACTGCCGCGTATTATACGCTGGATAACGGCGAAGAAGTACTTGCAGGCGCCGGCAATCCGCTGGCGCTGGTCAGTGATGTTACGGGATACGACAAGACCCGCCAGCAGCGCCTGAACACTACTCTTTCCGGCGACTGGAATTTAGACCGTTTTGTTAAGGGACTGTCAGTGAAAGGACATGTTGCTTACGACAATATCAACACCTTTCGCAAAAAATGGCAAACACCCTACACGTATTATTCCTATAATCAGACGCTGGGCATTTTTGAACAGTATGCTTCAGTAGATGTCGTTACGCCGCAACTGACGGAACGTTATACGCCAAACTGGGCTTTAACGCTGAATGCCACCATCAACTACGACCGGACTTTTGCCGGAGCACATCACATAGGCGCTATTGTGGGTATGGAACAGAGCAGCACACGAACCGATATATTGGAAGCCGCACGCACTTTGTATTCGCAGGATATTCTGGATGAACTGTTTGCCGGCGATACCGATAAAAATTACTACAACAATACCGGTTCGGCGTCGGAAACAGCCCGCAGAGGTTATTTCGGACGACTGTCGTATGATTATAAAGGCAAATATCTGGCTCAGTTTATCCTGCGTGCCGACGGGTCGGAAAATTTTCCGAAAGATTCGCGTTGGGGATATTTTCCCGGAGGTTCCATAGGATGGCGTATTTCCGAAGAACGTTTTATCCGCGACAATCTCCCGCTGATAGACAATCTGAAAATCCGCGCCTCTTATGGACAGCAGGGAAACGACCGGATTGCCGCGTTCCAGTTTATGGAACTCTACCAATACGGAAGAGCGCAAATATTTGGCGGAACTCCGGCAAACGGCATTTATCCATCGGTTTTCCCAAATACAGGTGTAACATGGGAAGTAGCCAAAACCTACAATATAGGCTTGGACGGTCAGTTGTGGGAAGGCAAACTCGGGTTCGAGATAGAGGCGTTCAAAACCCGCCGCGAAAACATTCTTACCACAAGGAACGCTTCAGTGCCCGACTATACCGGCTTGTCGAACCTGCCGGATGAAAACATAGGCATTGTAGAAAATAAAGGTTTTGAGTTCCAACTGACTCATGCCAATACCTCCGGAGATTTTACCTATAATATTGCCGGAAACTTCCTTTTTGCCCGGAATACTGTTGTTTATTTTGATGAAGTACCCTGGGGCGAAGGACGCGACTACCTGAAGGCAGAAGGACATCCGCTCGGTTCCACTTTGCTGTACGAAGTGGGCGGCATCAACAAAACCGATGCTGATTTGCAAAGATATCCGCAGATATCCGGAGCAACCTTGGGCGACTTTCATTTCAACCGGCTGGATCCCAATCCCGCCGATCCCAATTCCATTAGCTCCTACGACCGCAAACGGGTTGATCTGACCAGTGTGCCGGAAATCATTTTCGGGCTGTCGTTTGACGCCGCTTATAAAATGTTTGACGTGTCGGTGCTTCTACAGGGGCAAGCACGGTCGATGTATTACATATCGCCCCGTATCGACCCCAACGAAGGCAACATTATGAACGACATTGCCGACGGGCGCTGGTCGCCGCAAAACCCCGACTCCGACAAGCCCGGCGTGGGAGGCACCATCAACAATGCCGGCGTGTATCCCTCTACCTATTGGTACCGGAACTCCTCTTTTCTGCGGTTAAAAAACCTCGAACTGGGCTTTAATGTTCCCAAAAGCTGGCTTTTTGACAATGTAACCAATATTGCCCACCTGCGTGTTTACGTTGGCGGTTACAATCTGCTGACTTTCGACTCGCTGAAAATAGCCGATCCGGAAACAAGCGATTCGAGCAATCAGAACTATCCGCAGTTAAGAATATACAATGCAGGCGTTAAATTAACTTTCTAATTTTTAAAAATTTATTTGTATGAAAAAGGTAATATATTTTATGGCGTTATGGGCGTTGGTCTCCTGTAACGAGGATTTTTTGGAAAAACAGCCATTGGACAAGCTGTCGCAGGAGGCTGTGTTCAGCAGTGAACCTTTGATGGAACAATATGTCAATGCACTGTATCAGGTAATATCCCATCCTTTTACGGAAGGCTCCTTATCGGCTTGCACCGATGAAGCCTATTTTCGATTCGGCGGAAGCTCCACCAATTACATTCAGCGCGGTGAAATGAACCCCGACAATGTGGTGTTGATACAGGACGGAGGTCCTGCACATAACACGCGCAACCCCCATTTGAATCTTTGGACGCGCGTGTGGAGCTATATCCGCAACATGAATTTTTTCCTTTCCCGCGTGGACGAAGCTCCCATTGGCGACGATGTAAAAAAACGCCTGAAAGGAGAGGTATTGTTTTTGCGCGCCTGGACTTATTCCAACCTGCTGATCCGCTATGGCGGCGTGCCGATAATTGACAAGGTGTATAATCTGGGAGACGAATATATCGCTACTCGCGACAATTACGACGATTGCGTCTCTTTTGTTGTTACAGACATTGATGAAGCCATCAGGCTGCTGTCCGATAAGGCAACCGTAGCAGGCAGGGCATGCGCAGATGCTGCAAGAGCCTTGAAGGCGCGTACCTATCTCTATGCCGCCAGCCCTCTCTTCAACGACCCCGACGACAGAACCGGAAGTATTTTTAAAGGCGACTATAACCGCGATAAATGGAAACTTGCCAAAGACGCCGCCTGGGAGGTCATCAAACGGGCAGATGAGCAGGGCGCTTACGCACTGGGAGCTACCTACGACGATTATTGGAGCAATATAAATTCAACGGAAGTAATATGGGCAAAATTTTTCGACCCCACCGCCAATGCTTATGCTGCCCAGTTATATTATTCGCCCGGAAGCGACGGTTTCTCCGGATGGTACAGTTGTCTTCCTGTGGAAAATATAGTGGTTGATTACGAAATGGCTGTCACCGGCTTAAAGCCTTTTGAAGCCGGTTCGGGATACGATCCGGCAAATCCGTGGGCAGGACGCGACCCGCGTTTTTACAAATCCATCCTGCATCCGGAACAGGAATACCGCGGAAAAACCATTCGGATATGCACTCCAGCACTTGGCAATACCGTAATTACGAACAATGACCTCTGGTACGGCGCTATATCGGGTACGGGCGGTACCGGTTACTGGCTGCACAAATGGCTGCTGGATGACGTCGAAATAAGTGAAAGCCTCACCGGTTCGCTCATGTATCCGTGGTTCCGTCTCGCCGAGTTCTATCTGATCTATGCCGAAGCCAGCCTCGAATTAAACGATGACGTTGTCACCTGCGCCGAATACATCAACAAAATACGCGACCGCGCTGATGTGATGATGCCTCATGTTTCTTCTTCACTTTCAGTGAGCGAAATGCGGGCAAAGCTGGTGCAGGAACGCCGGATAGAATTTGCTTTCGAGGATAAACGTTTTTTTGACCTGCGCCGTTGGAAATTAGCATCCAAATACGAAAACATCATGCTGCACGGAATCAGCGGGTTCAGACACGACGATAACACCATCACATGGGCGATTGCAAAACAAGGCGTTAATGGTGAGCCGGATTTCAGCGATTGCAGAATGGATAATAAAGGTGAAAACGGTGGCAACGGAATGTTCACAGTCCGGAATTTTTATCGCAAGCATTATCTGCAACCAATTCCGCGAAACGAGTTTACAAAAGCGCAAGGCACCATCGTGCAAAACCCGTATTACGACACTGATCCAGAGTTAAAATGATGCGCCGTATATTTCACCTGACCAGCGCAGTAATCGCAGGTATCCTTCTGCTGTCCCTTCCCGGATGTTCCGGTTCGGCGGGACAACTGCGCTGCAATACCGCTACGGTGGACATCACGCCAGAGGGACACGTTCTCCTTGCCGGATTTGCTGCCCGCGTCGGGCTGTCCACCACCGTTCACCGCCCGCTGAAGTCCACTTGCCTCGTTATTGAGCGAGATACGGCACGATTATGCATCATTGTCAATGACATGATGGAACTCTCCATCGGTCTGGCAGATGATCTGCGCAGGGAAATATCCGCACAGACAGGTATTCCTGCGGGAAATATTTTCCTTCACTGCACGCACACCCATTCCGCTCCCCGCGTGGGAGGCAGCAGTGTAGAGCAGGGTGGAAGCAATGCGGCGTTTAAGAAGAAATTCATGGAAAATGTCGTGAACAATGCTGTGAAAACGGCAAATGACAGAAAGGCTTTCCAGCCGTTTACCCTCGAAACAGGGAAAGGAAGCTGCGATATCAATTGCAATCGGGGCGAAAAAAACGGACCCGTTGATCATGATGTATATGCGGTGCGTCTGCTGGACAAAAAAGGGAAGCCCATAGTTTCCATGGTGAACTATTCATGTCATCCCGTGAGTTTCGGTCCCCGCAGTCTGTACGTTTCTCCCGATTTCCCCGGTATTACCCGTGAAATTCTGGAGAAAAAATGGGGAGGCAACGTCATCTATTTATCCGGCGCACAGGGTAATGTTGACCCCTGCGGCTCATTGAAAGCCGATACCGCCTACACTCAGCAAAGAGGTCAGCAGTTGGCAGACGCCGTGTCGGGCATACAATTTGGAAAAATGAAGCCGGACCATACGCTGACCGTCAATAATGCTGAAGTGCGTCTTCCGTTCCGTATTCCCGAAATTACGGCAGAAGCCATCAATGCCCATGTCGATGAAATCATGCAGTGGACTGTTTCGGGTACATGGAAAGACGACGTAGCCGGATGGAGAGAATTGATACTGGAACGGATCGCCAGCGGAGAAGTAAACAACTACTTGCCGTTTCAGATAGCCGCTGTCCGCGTGGGAGGTTTGTGTCTTTTTTTCTCTCAGGGCGAGCCGTTCAACGAGTATCAAACCGTTTTGCGCGAAAGCATGCCCGGTGTACCCGCACTGTTTATTGCCTACACCAACGGACAAAATTCGTATTTGCCAAGTGCACGTGCATATCAGGTTCCTGCGTATGAATATGAAAAGGAACAGATGCACATCTACATCAAGGCGCCCTATCCGCTGTCGCCGGATATGCCTGTAGTGTATGCGGAAGCTATGAAACAACTGACCTCAAATTATTAAAAAATGAAACAGTTAGAAAATGGAGTAACTCGTTGGGCATACACATTTGCAATTGCCTTTGTTCTGTCCTGTACGGCTTTTGCAACGGATGATGCACGTTACGGAATCATTCCGAAACCTCTGTCGCTGAAGGAAATTGCCGGCGAATTTCATTTTACCGGACAAACTTCGATTGCAGTGCCTGCGGGCAATGCCCGATTGGCGGAGATAGCGGAGGATTTTGCCGCACAACTGCACAAAACCTCAGGATTAACCGTCAAAACAGTGCAACAACCCGCCGGAAATATTGTTTTCCGCGAAACAGACGGTTTTGCCGAAGGGGAATACACGTTGCGCATTACGCCGCAACAAATTGTGATCACAGCATCCTCCCCTGTCGGTATCTATTACGGAATGCAGAGTGTATGCCAGTTGTTGCCGCCGGCAATCTACGGAGAAACAAAAGCCGGCAAAGTCAAGTGGGTGGTGCCGTGCTGCGAAATCCACGACGCGCCTGCATTTCCCTATCGCGGTATCATGCTTGATGTGGGACGCTATTTCATGCCCAAAGAATTTGTGATGAAAGTGATCGATATCATGGCAATGCACAAGCAAAACATGTTCCACTGGCATCTTACCGACGATCAGGGCTGGCGGATAGAGATCAAAAAGTATCCGAAACTTACCGAAATCGGCTCTGTGAGGAAGGAAAGTCCGGTGGGACACACCAAAGAAGGCGACGGAAAACCGCATGGCGGCTTCTACACGCAGGAAGATGTGAAAGAAATAGTGGAATACGCACGTAGGCGCTGCGTAACGGTGATCCCCGAAATAGACCTGCCCGGACATTCCACAGCTGCCATCGCAGCCTATCCAGATCTGTCATGTTTTCCTGACAGGGAGTATGAAGTAGCTACTTCGTGGGGCATCAAAAAAGACGTGTATTGCCCGTCGGCTACTACTTTCCGATTTCTGGAAGATGTTTTTACCGAACTGTTTGAACTCTTTCCCTCTCCGTATTACCACATCGGCGGCGACGAGTGTCCGCGCGATGTCTGGAAAGAAAGTTCGGATTGTCAAGACCTGATGAAGATACTGGGATTGAAAAACGAAGATCAGTTGCAGATATTTTTTATGCAACGTATTACCAAGTTTATCAAGGAAAAGGGCGGCAAAACGCTGATTGGATGGGATGAAATACTGGACGGAGGCTCTGTTCCGGGCGCCATTGTAATGTCGTATCGCGGTCAGGCACCGGCTTTGCGGGCTTCGCAGCAGGGTATTTATTCCATACTGACCCCTAATCGCTGGTGTTACCTTGACAACACCCAGGATAACCCCGAAGATGCGCTGTCTATCAATGAATTTATGCCACTCGACAAAGTGTATAAATATCATCCCGTACCCGACACCATGCCCGCTGCAAGGCACCAATACATACTGGGACAGCAAGGCTGTCTCTGGACGGAATATATACCGACATTCCGCAAGGCGGAGTTCCTGATGTACCCGCGTGCTGTCGCCATGTCGGAAGTAGCATGGTGCAACAGGGAAAACAAAGATTGGAACTCGTTCCGGCTGCGCCTGTTGAAGGAGTTTGAGCGTCTGGACATTTTGGATGTCAATTACAGCAAGGCGTTCTACGATGTCGTTTTCCGATTCGACAAACGCTTGCCTTTCCCCAAAAAAGCAGCGCTGACCATCGACTATCCGCAAGCGCTTGTCCGCTACACTTCCGATGGCAGCACGCCAACGGAAAAATCGCCGGTGTATTCCGACTCCATCACTGTTAAAAAAGGAGATATGATCCGTGCGCAGGGATTTCTCAGCAATGGAAAGAAAGTAGGAAGAATGACAGAAAAACAGTTTTAAATCAAATTTCACAAATAAATAGAGTAATAAATAAATTCAATTAAATTTTTGTAACATGAAAAAGAAAGTTTCTTTATGGATGGCAGCATGTTTGATAACATCTGCAGTATTTACTGGATGCGAAAAGAAGTCGGAAGACGAACCGACGCTAACCAAGCCCGTCATTACATTCAAGGACAACGTAAAAGAGGGACAAAGTCCTGTAACGATATCCGCAACCATCGTGTCCGATTTTGACCTGAAGTCGGTGAAAGTAGAAAAAATTTTCACCGATGCGGCTAACAATGAAGTAGTGGAAACCATTACATCGTTTCCCAACAATCCGAAAGAATTGCTGTATGAACGTGAATTTACCATTCCTGACGGATTAGTGAAAATGGACGTCAAAATTACAGCGGTGAACGTGAAAGATCTGAGCACCGAAGTGATTTTTACCGTTACCGGAGTTATTTCCATTACGCAGGCGGATGTGGTGAATGTGATGGCTGAAGCTATGGCGGGATGGGAGGTTGACGGATCCTTCCCCGAAGAATTTACCATAAAGGGTATTGTTTTCACCAGGGCGCAAATGTTCGGTTATGCCGCCCAGACGCTGATCAACATCAACAGCGGGCAAACTGCGTCGTTGAGCCTCCTTGATATAGGAGCATGTTCGGAGCCCGATCTGGACGACTATACAACGGCGATCATATCACGCGGAGCGCTGGTGGACGCAGTAACGCGGCAACTAACTTATGGCGGCAATAATGGAGTCTGGGCAAATTATGCAAGTTTCGGCACTTATCAGGGAACCCCCTACACCGATGAACACGGTCCCTACCAGGGGCGGTTCGGTTTCAACAGGGCGCTCGTCTGCCTTGCCCGAATACTGTCGGAATACAGCGCTTCCGGATCCCTGCCTGCCACCATCATCGCCGACTACAAACAGATTGCACCGTATGCGCCGCCCGTAGCCGGTACGTTTACCCGTGAACAGCTGGCAACTGCCATTGCAGCTGCTTACACCGCAGCCTTCGACGGATCGGGAAACAACATCATGCCCGACGTTATTACCGTAAACGGAACGGATTTGTCCAAAATGGAATATCTTTATGCTGCCGCCCGACTGCTGCTGTATATCAACGAGGACAACAGTGCAAATATCGCGGTGCTTACCTACCTGATGCCCGAAAATCCGGCAAACGACACCTACGATGTGTCCACTATCAGCGTTGTGAACGGAGCGGAAAACGGAGCGAACACCGAAGACCTCATAAATGTTGTGAACCGGCAAATAGCCTTCGTTACCAACAAGGCGGCGGGCAACGGCTATTTCTCCAATTATGTGAGCTATACCCGCGGAGAAAATGCGGTTTATTTCTCTTTGAACAGAACTCTGGTATGTCTGGCGAGAGCTATAGCCTTTTATGTGGCAAATAGCACGCTCCCTGCAACGGTCTCCACCGAATACTTGCCGCCCGTTACCACCACCATCGAACAGTTCATGGAAGCGTATGTAACCATTCTGGATGACTGGGAGGCTTCGGGTGAAGCGGGAAGCCGCTCTATCACCAATGACTTCACCAAGGAGGCAAACTATGTAGTTTATACCAAAGGAAACTGCTTTGAGGCTGCTTGCAGGATCATACAAGCATTCGACACCAATACCGAATTGACATTGAACGATCCGCTTCCGAATTTGAGTGATTTCGCAACGAGTGCAAATCCAACTATCGAAAACAGTGCCCCGCTCACTACGCCCAATGACGAAGGTGCGGAAATCACCATGCTGATCAATATGGTGGGAAGACAGTTGACTTATGCTAGCGCTAACGGATCATTTGCCAATCAGGTGAATTATACCCTCAATCAGGCAGCCGGATATGGCGGCTATTGCAGTTTAGACAGAGGTATGCTGATCATTGCCCGACTGTTTAAACATATTCTGGACAATGATATTTCTGAAAATTTTAAAACGACGCTTATCGGCGTAAAAGTACCTGCCGATTTACAATAAGCCTGTCCGGTCAATGACTTGCGGGCAACGTTCATGTTGCCCGTAAGTCTTTTAATTTCGCAAATACAGTAAATGAATGAATATGACAAATAAACAGTGGAATAGGATGGGGGTGGGGCTGTTGTGCCTTTTGCTCTTCTCTGCTTCGTGCAACAGCAAAAACGACAAAGACCTGTCGGCTTCCTCCGAAGAAATGCAGGGTTTGGTGTTGAACGAAATATGCGGCTCGCCGGGCGGTGGCTGGATCGAACTGTATAATCCGACCGGCAGCGATATGAACATCAGCGGGATGAAAGTGCTGCTGGGCGACGATTATTACGTAGGCAAAACGGTATATACGGCGCCGGAGCAAATGACCATACCCGCAGGCGCCTATAAAATTCTTTCGCGGGAGCACAACGACCTTGATGCGGACATCAAAACAGACGAAGCGCTCGAAATATCACTTGTAGCTGCCGACGGCACCGTGCTGGATGCTTTTGCCCGCAATGCCGACGTCGGCAACGGCAAAAATCATAAAACGGACGGCAGCTATTCCAGATTGCCCGACGGCACGGGAAAATGGTTCATTACTAAATCGGCTACGCTCAACGAAGAAAATTTCGGTATCACCAATTATAACGCCATCTGGATGTGGAGTTCAAGTGCGATGGCTGCCCCTTTGTCCAATCTGGCAAACAAAGGGATAGGGCATATCCTGCTGAACGAACAGTTTTTCAAATCCTACACTCTCGAACAGGCAATGGCGCGTATTGCAGAAGCCGAAAATCTCGGCATGACGGTACATGTCTGGTTCCAGTGCTTTTACGATGGCAATTGGATCAGTCCGGTGGACGATGCCAACCGGCGTTACGATCAGGAACTGTTTGACGCCATCATCAGCCGCGCCGAAAATTATGTGCGAATGGGCATCAAAGGCGTTCATTTCGATTACATTCGCTTCGGCGGAACGGCTCCCAATCATAATTTCCCTGAACAGGGAGTTACCGCAGAAGGCGCTATTACCGAATTTTGCAGACAAGCGTCAGAGGCGCTCAAAAAAATTAACAAACACGTTATTCTCTCTGCTGCGCTGATGGCTGAGCGGTCGGGCGATTATTACTACGGGCAAAACCCTGATGAAATGGGCAAATATTTAGATATTCTTATGCCGATGATCTATCGCTACACCGAAACAGGTAGCGACCGCGGATCGGAATGGGCGAAAAATATGGCTGACTATTTTGCCGGTCGTGCAGGAAAAGCGGAAATATGGGCAGGTACCACCACCTATAACTATGTAGGCACCACTGTTGCAGGACTTGACGCTGAACGGATGAAGAGCGACTGCCGCGTATTCACCGGAAGCAAAGCCACAGGTGTGGTGCTGTTCAGGTTTGGCTTGGGAGATATTGCCGATTTAACCGATTTGTGGAATTAAAGCTAGAATATGAAAAAGATATTTTTTAGCAGCTTTTTGATGGCTGTTTGCCTGTCAATGAGCGCGCAAAGCATTATTCCGCAGCCGCTTTCCATCACCCCGAAAGCAGGTGAGTTTGTGGTGGATAGCCGCACAGCAATAAGCGTTGAGGCTAACGATGACGGCTTCACTAAGGTAGCAAGCTATTTATCGGAACGTTTCAAAACAGCGGCAGGTTTCAATATGAAAATGACCACACAGTCCGCCGGTCGGAACATCATCTGCATACGGCAAACGGAAGGATTCGATAAGGAAGCATACCGACTGACCCTGAGCCCCGAAATAGTGCTGATCGAAAGTGCTGCGCCCAATGGCGCCTTCTACGCTGTTCAGACTTTGTGCCAGATGTTCCCTGACGCTATTTATGCGCCAACGGCAAACAAAAACGTAAAGTGGACGGCAACCTGTGCCGTCATTGAGGATGCGCCGCGTTTCCCCTATCGCGGAATGCACCTTGATGTATGCAGTCATTTCTTTTCCGTAGATTTTATAAAACGCTACCTCGACCTGATGGCAATACACAAAATGAATGTGTTTCACTGGCATTTGACCGAAGATCAGGGATGGCGGATAGAAATCAAACGCTATCCCGAACTGACGCAAAAAGGCGCTGTGAGAAAGGAAACGGTAATAGGCACCTACAAATCGAAAATTTACGACGGAACCCCTTATGGCGGGTTCTATACGCAGGACGAAATACGTGAAATCGTGCGCTATGCTGCCGACCGTTTCATCACCGTGATACCGGAGATCGAAATGCCCGGACATTCGCTGGCGGCTATTTCCTGCTTCCCTGAATTGTCCTGCGGGTTGGAAGAAAAATACGAACCGGCAACCCGCTGGGGCGTATTCCGGCAAGTGTACTGCCCCAAAGCAACCACATTTAAGTTCCTCGAAAATGTACTCGACGAGGTGATGTCCTTATTTCCTTCTGAATATATCCATATAGGAGGCGACGAATGTCCGAAAACCAGCTGGAAAAAATGTCCGCACTGCCAAAACCTGATGGTAACGCTGGGCTTGAGGGACGAATTTGAACTACAGAGTTTTTTCATACAGAGAATGGAACGCTTTGTCAATTCGCGCGGACGCAAGATCATTGGCTGGGACGAAATATTGCAGGGCGGTTTGGCGCCGAATGCCATGGTGATGTCATGGCTTGGCGAAGAAGGCGGCATCAAAAGCGCCCAGCAGCATCACGATGTGGTGATGTGTCCGCACACCAAATATTATCTCGATTACTATCAGGCAGACCCGTACACGGAGCAGCTGTGTATGGGGCATCTGGTTCCGCTACGCGAGGTGTATCAATACAATCCGGTGCCGGACACCTTAACGGGCGAGCAGAAAAAATACATCCGCGGCGTGCAGGCTTGTGTGTGGACTGAATATATGACCGATCCTCAGCGTGTGGAATATATGGCTTTCCCGCGTGCGCTTGCCATCTGCGAAGCGGCGTGGTCAGTCGCCGAAAATAAAGAATGGAACAGTTTTATCCGCCGCCTTCAAACCCATTGCGGCAGGCTCGACCGCATGAACGTCAATTATTGTAAAGCGTTTAACGATGTGCTGATCAGGGTTCACGACGACGACCTCTATTCAAAAGTGGTTACATTGAGCATCGAAGCCCCAGATGCCGAAATACGCTACACCATAGACGGCTCCGAGCCAACCGCCCGTTCTCCGATCTATTCGGCGCCCTTCGTTATCAACAGATCAAACGTCGTAAAGGCTGCCGGGTTTAAAGCATCCCAAAAAACAGGAGCTACAACTCAACGGACTTTTAATTAACTTTGCTGTCTTGTGTACAAATATAAATCAATAAATATAAATCAATATACATCATTTTATATGGAAAGAATAACAGAACAGCCGTCAAAATACAATCATCTGGAAAAAATGACGGTTGATGAGCTGATCGCCTGCATCAATAGGGAAGATCAGTCAGTAGCGTTGGCTATCAGGAAGGAACTCCCAAGTATCAGTAAGCTGATCAGCGCAGTTGAAGCGCAGTTGAAAATCGGCGGACGTATGTTTTACTTAGGCTGCGGTTCGGGCGGACGCTTGTCGGTGCTCGACAAAATAGAATTGCCCAATACTTACGGCATCGAAAAAGGAATTATCAATGTGATTCTTGCCGGAGGCGAAGAAAATCTGGTGCTGGCGCTGGAAGCCAAAGAAGACGATCCGGAAGACGCATGGAACCAAATGCAAAGTTTTAACGTCAATGAAAAAGATATAGTGATTGGCATATCTGCCAGCGGAACAACGCCCTTTGTACTTGCCGGACTGAAGAAATGCAGGGGAAACGGAATCCCCTGCGGATGTATCGTCAGTAACCCCGAATCGCCAATTGCCGCCGAAGCAGATTATCCGGTGGAAGTAATCACCGGTCCCGAATTTGTTACCGGAAGCACCCGAATGAAATGCGGCACCGCGCAAAAAATGATCTTCGACATGATCAGCACTACGGTTCTGATCCGTCTCGGACGGGTGGAAGACAACAAAATGGTCAATGTGCGGCTGATCAACGAAAAGGTGGTCGACCGTTCGGTAAAAATGATCATGGAACTGTCAGGTTTGCAGGACTACGACCGCGCTAAGGAAATATTGCTGAAATGCGGGAATGTGAAAAAATCGGTCATCTGGATAAAGGAAAATCAACAATGATAGTGATAGCAGACAGCGGTTCCACTAAAACCGAATGGTGTTTAATGGACAGCGACGGTACAACCGTGCGCTTTGTTACAGGCGGATACAATCCATGCTATGCCGGTAGCGACGAACTTTCAGGCTTGTTAAAACCCAATTTGCCCGCAGGATTTCATCCCGAAAAGGTAACAGAGGTCGCTTTCTACGGCGCCGGCGTTTACGACGATAAACGTAGTGTTATCGAGCAGGCTGTGCGTCCAGTTTTTCCCAATGCACGCATTGATGCAGCGATGGATTTGACAGGCGCGGCACGGGCATTGCTTGGCAGAGAAAGCGGATTCGCCGCTATTCTTGGCACAGGTACCAACTCCTGCCTGTATGACGGGAAAACAGTTACCCACAATATCGACTCCCTTGGATTTCTGCTGGGCGACGAAGGTAGCGGAGCCTACATGGGTAAACGGCTCATTGGAGAATTTATACGCGGATACATGCCCCAAGATGTGCGGAAAATGTTTCGCGATACCTATCAACTATCCGGCGACGAACTGATAGAACGGGTCTATGCCAGCCATACACCTAACAGCTACTGTGCATCCTTCACACGTTTTCTCACCGGAGAACACGCAGGACACGAATATCTGGAACAGCACATCATCCGAGATTCCTTCCGCGACTTTTTTATAAATATTGTCTGCCGCTATCCCGATTATTCACGCTATTCATTTAACTGTGTCGGCTCTGTTGGATGGATATTTAGGCAGGCTCTGGCAGAAATCGCAAAAGAATACGGGATGCACACGGGAAATATCATCATTAGCCCGATGAACGGTTTAGTGAAATATCATGCTTTCGTTGAATAATGCTGAAATGTCTTCTTTTGTTGCTGCTTCCGGTAATTCCTTCCGGAAGCTTGTTTGCCCAGCTGGAACCTGCTGCCGTATCAGATAAATTTTCCCCGATACAGTTCCCGATGTAAGCATCAATGTGCCTGCATTTGCCAAAGACAGCGGGTTTACCACCCACAACGAAATGATGTCGTTCCTGGACTCTCTTCAAAAAAACATCCTGACCTGATACAGCTTGAAACAGCGGGAAACACACGGCGGGGAGTGGCGATCCCTGTAGTAAAACTCGGCTTAATGGTCAATACGGAGGATGAAAACTTCTATATTGTAGATTATAGTTACCTTTGCGGCATTTAAAGATATGAATAAAAAATTTGCTTTTATTGTGGGTCAAAATTGATCGTAAAAGACGGTCATGCAAGAGGTCGTCAGCGCTATAAATGCCATGCATGTGGGAAACAGTTTATCCACCGGCAAAAGCCCGATGTAGCGCAGTTATACAGGGACGACACTTTATTAACCGTAAGATTCAGCTTACGGACAGGACGGTACCACGCCCCATCCGAGTCCCGCGCGGGACGACATGTTGCAGCATCATACCGTTTCGGTTTATTCCTCATTCCCGAAACGTTCGGGCTGTTCCGTTCGGGTGATGAGGGCAGCTGCCTGCGCGGCGACGGCGCCTTACGGTATGACGGCGCTGACTATTTCGCTGAAATGCCCGCGCTCGCCGCGTTCGTTCTGCCAGCATGCCGCCGCGTAAACGGTTTTACCGCGCTCTTCCTCGGTAAATTTGAGCGTGTACGGCGTTCGGGTAACCAGCGCCGTGCGGGTGAGCCGGTCGATCGACGTCGGCGGGGCGTCAAGCACCGCCATAGCCAGCACGGCGCCGATAACGCCGTAGGGACGCGCCCTGCGGCTGCTGCCCGTATCCCGTATCCGAACGGAAAGTTCCCTGATGTCGACAACTCCGAGGTTCAATCTGGGACGGGTGTTTGGCACGGAAATTCTTGTCGGCTTGGCGTCGCGCACCCTCAAACCCGTTGCGACGCGCTGTGCATCCGTTATCACGGGGTTTTTCAGCCGGAAGTTCGCCAGTTCGCGCACCTTGTCCTTAAACGCCTTTTTCGCCGTGTTCTTCTCCGCTACGATGATGCTGTTTTTCTGCGGGCTGTCGGCTTGCTCGTAAAGCGTTTTGAAGTTGTCCAGCGCCGTTTGCAGTTCTGCAACATCGGAGGCGGGTATCTCCCATGCCGTGGCGTTAAGCGTTACCTGCTTCGCGAAATTGTCGCCCCAAATTACCAGTTTGGATTCTTTTTGCGGCAAATAATCTATCGTATGAGCCATATTTACTCCTCCTGTTTTTTTATAGATAAAACATAAAATACATCCAAAGTTACTTTCACCGGTTTATCAAAATCTTTTGCAGCGCTGTTCGGACAAATCACAGTATCACCAGTATTACCCTGAATTTTTCCTAACCTGTCTGAAAGTTGGTCTAAACCGTTTGATGATTCATTTAAACAAATAAATTTTTCATCTAAACAAATGAGTAACGCATCTAAACCAATGAATAGCTCATCTAAACAAATGAGTGATGCATCTAAACCAATGAACAGCTCATCGAAACAAATGAGCTACGCATCTAAACCAATAGACAGCTCATCGAAACAAATGAGCTACGCATCTAAACCAATGAGCAACGCATCTAAACCAATGAACAGCTCATCTAAACCAATGAGCGACGCATCCAAACAAATGAACGGCTCACCTAAACCAATGAACTACGCATCTAAGCCGCTTGAAATTTCATTTAAACCAATGAAATATTTACAACTTTAGTTTTGCAAAATTACGGTTTTTTTTGGAAATGCAATTTATAAGATGAATTATTTTTTTATGGCGCTATTTATACCGGACTGTCCTGTTCCGGAAGAAAAGATACCCGTCCCTGCGAGATTTTGATGGGGTGTAGTAGCATCCCGACCGCAGTCTGAAGTCTGCGGTTCATAAAGTGTCGTTCCTGCGGGACTTGCGGTATGGGACTTATGCTCTTCGTTCGGCGTAGCGTCTCGCTACGCCGCAGGTAAAAGCAGGCCTCCGGCTTGCAAACCCTATTTGTAGCGAAGCGTGAGCTTCGCTTTTAGCTTCGACGTAGCGAGACGCTACGCCGAACGAGCGTATGGATGCTGTCCTGTCCGTAAGCTGAAGCCTGCGGTTCATAAAGTGTCGTCCCGTGCGGGACTTGCGGTGTAGCCACAGGCTACTGTCGTTCTTAGCCTGCCCGCAGAGTCCGGCGGAGGGTACTCCGATCCTTAACGGACAACTGTCAGTTGCCGCCAAATACGGGCGCTTTTGCAGTTGCGGACGGCGAATCCCCCGCAACCGAGGGCCAGTCGTTTTCCCATATAATCCTGTCCAGAAGCACGCATCGTCCTTTCGGAGCGCTTACATTCACGCCATGATACAGTATCCAGTCATCGCCGTTATCGTCCCGGACTATTTCCGAATTATGCCCCACGCCGACAAAAAATTCATTTTTCCGGATCACCGTTTCATGGCGGTTGTCCGTCATTTTCCCTCCCTGTTTGTCCGTATAAGGACCCCACAGGTTTTCCGAACGTCCCGCCACTGTGGTATAGGTGCTTTTCAATCCTTCGCAGCAGGTTCCGACGGATGCAAACAGATAGTAATATTTTCCGCGCTGGTGAATGTAGGCGCCTTCGTATGCCGTTCCCGCAATCTGCTGTTTTGATGCGCCTTCCCTGATGCGGCGTCCGTCGTCGGACAGTTCGATGCCGTAGATGCCGCTGAAGCTTCCCCAGAACAGATATTTTTTCCCTGCATCCTCAATGTAAAACGGATCGATGGAATTTTGCACCCCGATGGTATTGCTCCTGAACAGCATGCCCATATCGGTAAAGTGACCTTCCGGACTGTCGGCTACAGCCACTCCTATGCCGCATGTCCATTCCCCGCCCCACACGGACATGCTGTAGTACATGACGTATTTTCCGTTGATCAGGTTAATGTCGGGCGCCCAGATGCCGCCCCTCGGTTCAAAACGGGGACGTGTTTCGGCGGTGAAGGCGGTGCCGGTCAATTGCCATTCCACCAGATCGGACGACTTGTAAATGGGTACGTTCCGGATGTCTTCCGTACTGTAGAGGTAAAAAATGCCGTTCTCCGCCCGGATCACCGTCGGGTCGGGCGCACTTCTCCCGATCACGGGATTGCGGTACTGCCTGCCGTTTTCCCGGTCAATCGGCGCTGCTTCCTGTTTGCCGGCGCAGTTTCCGGAGAAAGCAACGGACAGGAGGAAGAAAAAAAGACTTGCCGGTCTGCATGATTTGTTTTTCGGTGCGGCTGTCCGGTTTCGCCGCTCCCTGCCGGGCTGTGCGGAGCGGGCAAAAATATTTCCTCCTGCTGCCGGAACATGTTTGACTGTTATCATTCGTGAAATTCAGGTTAAAAATAATTAACGGCGCAAATATATGGAAAAATCGGATGGAAACAAATAAACAGGAAAGGCGGATATACTGCACTCGATTATAGTCTTGTGTTTTTTAGCCTGTCGTATCCCGCCCCGCATTTCATACGGGGTTATCAAAGGGTAACGCCTACGGCGTTTTACGTCTGTGCAGGGCTGTGCACAACCCCGAAAGGGGTTGCCTTTTGATAACCCCGTACAAGCGAAGCGCAGTGCGGGGTCAACCGGATGCAGTATAAATATGAAGGCACTGCCGGCAAACAGGCGACAGGTTTGTATGCGGCGGCGTCTTAACGGCACGGGGATGCGTTCAATCGTCCCACGCTTCCGGTCTTTGCGGGAATACCGGAAATCCGGTAATCCTGTCGCTCTGGTCGGGGCGGCGGCGTTTCCACCACGGGTGATCGCCGGTTTCTTCCTGCCACTGCAAAAGCAGTGAGACGAGTTTTTTCCCTTCTTCGCGATATGCCTGTTCATCCGCCACATTGTTGAGTTCGAGGCTGTCGTTTTCCAGATCATACAGCTCTATCATCGGGCGGGGCGCGGCAAATATGGTTTGCTGCGCTTTGGAGAGCGTTCCTTCCTTTTGCGCTTTTTTCAGGGCGTACCATGTGGGGCTGGTGCTCAAATCCGTGGCTGTGCCGTGGGGCAATGTGTAATAGGCATTGTAGATGAGCTTGTATTTTTCCGTGCGGATGCAGCGCATGTACTCGTCGCAGTTGTGCCAGTTGCGTTCGGCATGGATATGATCCCGTCCCCGCAGGGCAGGATCATGCAGGAGAGGAGCGAAACTTTTCCCGTACATGTTTTGCGGCGCGGATGTTCCGGCAAGGTCAAGCAGCGTGGGCGCCAGATCAATAAGGCTGATCAGCCCGTTCCGGTGTACGCCTCCCGCCTTGATTTTTCCCTTCCACGAGACGATGAGCGGTGTTTGGATGCCGGCGTCGTACAGCGTCCCCTTGGCGCGGGGAAAGGGCATCCCGTTGTCGCTGAGAAAAATGATGACGGTGTTTTCCAGCAGGTGCAGCTTTTCCAGTTCGTCCGTCATCAGCCCGATGTGCCTGTCCATGCGCGATATTTCATCGTAATAGTCGGCAATGTCCCTGCGCGTGGACGGGTTGTCCACATGATACGGGGCGACGGTCACCCTGTCGGGATCGTTTTGCCGCACATTGTCCTGCGCGCTGTACGGGCGGTGGGGATCCGTGAAGCCTACCCACAGGAAAAACGGCTGTTCTCTGTTTGCGCCGATGAAATCCCTGTAACGCGACAGGGCGGGGTTGGACGCCGCAAGCGGCTCTTTGCCGTACCATTCCCTGCCGTTGTCTATCCGGTCGAACTGCCGGTCGCCGTTTTCGCCCCAGTGCCTTTTCAGGATCACGCCGGTACGGTAGCCGGCTTCGTGCAGAAAGGAGGGGATCATTCGCGTATCCCCGTCGAGCGGGGAATGCAAGTCTTCCGTTCCCGTGGTGTGGGCAAACATCCCCGTCATCATGGAGATGCGCGAAGGGCTGCTTTGCGGCGCGGTGAGAAACGCCCTGTCGAACCGCAAGCCCCCCGCCGCCATTTTGTCAATGTTCGGCGTGTGGATGTTCCTGTTGCCGTAGCAGCCGAAATCCATCCCCGCATCGTCGGCAACAAAAACAATGATGTTGGGTTTTTGCGGGACGCCGGCGGCAGCATGCGCCCATGCGGGAATGTGGCACAATAAACATGCGCATTTCCCTGTCATTATATATATGTTTCTTTTCGGGTTCATTGCGGACGGGTATTTCTCTATAAAACGTTTTTCTTTTTGCGTTCGGGTTTTGGGGAATTTGCTTCTTCTACCTTTTCCCAAAGTTCATTGAAGGGCGCCAAGCCTTCCATAACGCCATACTGGTGCATTTGGTTTCCCGACAGGGTGACCGTAATGACGTTTTTTTTTCCTCTGATGTGCTGCACCGGAGGCAGGGCAACCGACACATGTTCCGTACAGATGTTTCCCGCGCACGTGTATGTTCCTCCCGCGCCATTCCTGACGGTTCCGTCGTTATCTACCCAGTACCAGAAGAAATGGCTCTGCGTGTAGAGTTTGTACTGACCCGTCAGGGGATTTGTTTTCTCTCCGTTCTGTGCTACCAGTTTCCATGTCGTACCCGCCAGATCAATGGCGTTGTCCTGCGCGTTTGCAAGCACTGTTGCCATGCTGCATGCGGCAAACAGCAAAATTTTTAATTTCATGATGTCCGGTTTTGATGTGTTGAACTGTCCGTCGTTTTTTCCGCCGTCCCTGCATTCCGTCCGATACAGATATATGTCAGCCCGTTTTCGGCAAGTTCGTTTTTGTCATAGATGTTTCTTCCGTCGATGAGCAGTGGACGCCTCATGGTCTTTTTGAGTACCTGCCAGCTGGGCATCCTGAATTCCGTCCATTCGGTCACCAGCATCAGCGCATCGGCGTCGAGGGCGGCTTCATACTTGTCCTTGCAGTAGATCACCGGCACGGTGATGTGTTTGCGCGCCTCGTCCGTTGCCACGGGATCATATACCCTGACGACCGCCCCGGCTTCCGCCAGCCGGCTGATGAGCGCCAGCGAAGGAGCTTCGCGCATGTCGTCGGTTTCCGGTTTGAACGACAAGCCCCACACGGCAACGGTTTTGCCTTTCAAATCGCCCTGATAATAATGGGAGAGTTTCCTGAACAGGATGTATTTCTGCTGTTCGTTTACCTCTTCCACCGCTTCTATCACCTTCATGGCGTATTTGTTTTCCACGGCGGTTTTTATCAGCGCCTTTACGTCTTTCGGGAAACAGGATCCGCCGTACCCGCAGCCTGCATACAGGAATTTTGATCCGATGCGGCTGTCGGAGCCAATGCCTTTGCGTACCATGTTAACATCCGCTCCCACAATTTCGCACAGGTTGGCAATGTCGTTCATGAAACTGATGCGGGTTGCCAGCATGGCGTTGGCAGCGTATTTGGTCATTTCGGCGGAAGGCACGTCCATGAAAATGACGGGAAAATTGTTCAGCAGGAACGGGTGATACAGCCGGCGCAG
>JAISRX010000265.1 GCA_031273395.1 Bacteroidales bacterium
CAAAATATCCTGAAACTCTACAGCAATCAACCTTACGACCGGTTGAAATTTTGCTGAATTGCTAAAAACCGGTCCAATCATTCAATTGGACAGGGATTACTGTGTCCTGCTCTGAAAAAACAGCTTTTTTAGACAAATACTCAACAGTTTCACCCTCAACCAACAGCTAACTTTCTTCCAAAAATCGAAAATCAAGTCCGCCTTTCGCAAAATTTGAGTCCAAAACGTATCTCAAAATATTTCTCTATTCTCAAAATAATTGATAGTGTCATATTTTTATTGATATGATCACAGGCAATTTGAAAGCGTCGTCGATATTCCGGTTCTGCTTTATAATACCTGCACACAATGCGGGTGTACGGGGCATAAAAGTTTTATCCTGATTTTTACTCAGCGTTGTATGAGGCTTGATGAAGTGATATATAAAGATAATAATGTTCCGTTTGGCTTCAAAGTATGGTTTTTCTTTGGCAAAGGTCAAGCTCTTTCGCCTCAAATGAGAGTCCATTTGCCGCAACGTTCCGTTTGACCGTTCAATGTATGCGGTATTGACGGTATGACTGACGCTTTGCGAGAGTTTTTGCCGCATGCGCTGTTCATCGCCGAAAATGATTTTTTCCTCCACTTTCGTTATTTTGCTATTTGCTCCGGTCTTGTGAACTGTGGCATAGTCCGGTTCCGGATTCAGTATTTTTTTTGGCAGTTTTGGTCGTCCTATTTTTCCTGTTGGCACTATCGGAACTTCTCTGCTATAATTTTCCTGCAATACTGTTTTGTAGCAAATCAGTTCGTCGCTCACGCAGAGAGGTATGCCGTCTAATCTGTTTAACAATGGCTTAAAATATTTTCTACAATCTTCAAGCGTGCGATCTCCAGTATAATGATAAACAATCAGACGGCTGTTGGGATCAAAGGCTGTCCATATCCGTCCGGCGCCATACTCACGTTCCAAATCCTTTTCGGACAGTGTTTTTTTTATTGATAAAACTCCATAATTCATCCATGCGTGTTTCCGAAAAACGAGTCCCGCAAATCTTGCATCTGAACATTTGCTCCCTCTCTCCCTGCTTAATGCAGGTGCCCGCCTTTATCAAGCTGCCCTGTGAACGAAGACCGTAACACTTACACGCTTCGTTCGTACAAAAATATTGATGTATATCTATCATAATATCTATTGGTATTTTGACGCAAAGGTACAAGAATAAAATCAATAAATGAATGACATTGCCTATTTTTCATAGCACCTCAAAAAAAGATTTAGCCGTTTGCAGGAAAGTTGACGGCACTAAAAAGTTTTGGTACAATATTTGTTGTATTGCCTGCGGAAAATATTTATATTTGCATCCGTAAATTATCATAATTAAAAACAATAAAAACAGTAAAAGACAATGATTAAAGTAGGTATTAACGGTTTTGGGCGCATCGGACGTTTGGTTTTTCGGGCTGCCACACAAAGAAACGACATTGAGATTGTAGGGATCAACGACCTTATCAGCGTTGAATACATGGCTTACATGCTTCGCTACGATACGATACACGGGCTTTTTAAAGGCACGGTAGAGGTAAAGGACGGGAAACTGGTAGTGAACGGAAAAGCGATTCGCGTGACGGCAGAAAAGAATCCCGCCGACCTGAAATGGAATGAAGTAAGCGCCGAATATGTAGTAGAATCCACCGGGTTGTTCCTTGCCAAGGAAAAGGCGCAGGGACACATTGACGCCGGCGCAAAACGGGTAGTGATGTCCGCTCCTTCCAAAGACGACACCCCGATGTTCGTCATGGGAGTGAACCACAAAACTTACAAGGGCGAACCTTTCGTATCGAATGCTTCGTGTACCACCAACTGTTTGGCTCCCATCGCCAAGGTGCTGCATGACAAGTTCGGTATTCTCGACGGTCTGATGACCACCGTACACTCTACCACCGCCACCCAGAAGACCGTTGACGGTCCTTCCGTAAAGGACTGGCGAGGCGGACGCGCTGCTTCGGGCAACATTATTCCTTCATCCACGGGCGCTGCAAAGGCGGTAGGCAAAGTTATTCCCGAACTGAACGGCAAACTGACCGGTATGTCGATCCGCGTCCCCACGCTGGACGTATCGGTAGTGGACTTGACCGTCAATCTGGCAAAACCTGCCACCTACGACGAAATCAAGGCAGCAATGAAAGCCGCTTCCGAAAACGAACTGAAAGGCATTCTCGGTTATACCGAAGACGATGTGGTTTCATCCGACTTTATCGGCGACCCGCGTACTTCCATCTTCGACGCCAAAGCCGGTATTCCCCTGACAAATACCTTTATCAAGGTTATTTCGTGGTATGACAACGAATGGGGTTATTCCAACAAAGTGCTGGACTTGATTGCCCACATGGCAACCGTGTAAAATTTACTTAAACCACTTTTCATGATAAGGGTGTTTCTTTTCGGGAACACCCTTTTTTAGTATGTTGGCATATTTCTGATCAGGCAGGTGCAAATTCCAGCACGCGCCGAGTTGGGAGGAAGCGACAGTGACCGGCAGGGATGTTCGGGCGACGGGAAATCCGTTAATAAAAATCTCCACGCCTTTTTCTTTGCAGGGGGGGGAGAACTTCGCACTAACGGAATTATTCAGTTGCTTACCGGCAAATATCCCGTGCAGGAGTCCGTGATTTTGCCCGTTGATCCGCTACCGCCGCCGTCTTGATCAAAGTGCAAAACGAAAACCGTCGGCTTGCCGTGGTTGGGATCCTGCACCTTTTCAAGGGCGCCTTCAAATGCGGCAATCATCGTCATGATGTTTGCCGTTGACATATTTTGATTGATGATTTGAAAAAAGTAAACTCTGACGGGTGCCGGTTGAACCCTCGCGGATACCCGCCAAACTCTCGCGGGAGCCATCCGAACCCCTGCCGTCATCCGGCAAACCGTTTGTAAAAACGTCGCAATACAAGCGCATACAAGGGCAAGGTACCGGTATTTCCATTACGGCGAACTGCACAAAGCGCGCGAACCGTTACACTTTGCCTTCCCCATGCGGGGCAGTCCCGCAGGGCGAGACGCGCATCGCCGCAAGCGTGGCACAGCACAACCCGCGGACACGGATACCGCACCTGTACTGCAAGTCCCGCGCGGGACGCATGCCGGTAGAAGAACCGCTATGATCGGCAAAGAAAATCCCGCAGAGACGGGCGCATTTTCTTCCGGTATATTACCATGGGAAGATGCGTCTGTTCATCATTTACCGTTTCCATGCACGTTCAATCTCTTCCAGGGATTTGCCGGTTGTTTCAGGCACAAGTTTCCATACGATCAGGACATACGGGACGCACATGACGCCGAACAGCCAGAAGACGCCGGAGGGCGAGAGGTTCGTCATCAGCCACGGGGTAAGCTGTCCTATCAGGCAGGTGCCTGTCCACAGGGACAAGCCGGCTATCGACATGGCTGCGCCGCGTATTCTCGCGGGATACATTTCCGAAAGCAATACCCATATTACCATGCAAATGGATACGGCGCAGCTGAAAATATAGGCGAGTATCAGTATCAGCAGGCTGACCGGCGGCACGAGCGTTGCCGATCGGTTGATGATGAAATACCATCCGATGAGGAACAGGGAGACGATCATTCCCGATACGCCCCAGTAAACTAATTTTTTCCTTCCGATGCGGTCAATCAGCCACATGCCCAGCAGCGTTGCCCCCACGTTCACCGCTCCCACAACCACCTGATACAGGAGCGAGTCGCCTTCGGATATGCCCGTCTGTTCAAATATGGACGGACCGTAATACAGCACGGCGTTCACCCCCATGAACTGTCCCAGCAGGGCAAGGCATACGCCTGTCAGCACGGCAGTGCGGAAGCCGCGCTGCACAAGCAGTTTCCAGTCCGATTTGACTTCCTGCGACATGAGCGACCTGATCGCCTCCATCTGCCGTGCAGCGTTTCCCTGTCCGTACATGCGCGCAAGTATCCTGCCCGCGTGTTCCTCCCTTTCCTGTACCATCAACCAGCGGGGACTTTCGGGGATGAAAAGGAGCATGGCAAAAAACAGGAGGGCGGGTATGGTTTCCATGCCCAGCATGGCGCGCCAGCTTTCGGCGACGAATATCACGTCGCGGAGGCTGCCTGCTGTTGCCGTGGCGGTCAGCGCATGGCGCAGCACGGCGTAATTGATCAGGTAAGCGGCAAGGAAGCCGACCGTAATTGCCAGCTGGTAGAGCGAGACCATCGTTCCGCGATAGCGCGCCACGGCAATTTCGGAGATATACAGCGGCGAAATGATGGAAGCCACACCGATGCCGATCCCGCCGATGATCCGGTAAACGATCAGTTGGCTCTCGTTTGCGGAGAGCATGCAGCCGGCGGCAGACAGGGTAAAAAGAACGGCAGCGACAAAGAGAACGGGCTTTCGTCCGAACTTGTCGCTGATGCGTCCCGCCACGGTTACCCCAAAAATGGAACCGAGAAGCGCACAGCCGACGTACCAGCCTGTTTGCACGTCGTTCATGCCGAATTGTGCGGATACGCTTTTGATGGTACCCGAAATGACCGCCGTGTCGTAACCGAACAGGAACCCGCCCAACGCCGCTACAACCGACAAAAAAATCATATAAGTGATATTATTCATGTTCCGATGGTTTAAAAAATCAACTTTTCCAACTTGTTTCAATACCCTGAGCGCGTATCATTGCCTGAAAATCTGCCAGCTGACCGGCATTTTCGCGGATGCTGCGGGGGGTGGTCTTCTTTTGCAGCGCATATTTCACCAGCATCCCCACCGCCTCGCCGATGCTCCATTCCACCGGATGCACACGGTAGCACCCGTTGGTGATGTGGGTAGCGCCGATATTTTTACATGCAGGCAGTAAATTGTTCATCCGTTGCGGGATCAATGCGCCCAACGGTATCCGAAAAGGCAGGGAGGGTATGTCGATATAGTTATTGCCTCTGCAGGTGGGATGCAGGTCGATGGCATAATACCCCACCCCGACGCTGTCATGAAATTCGGCGGCGGTATCTTCTCCCGAAACCATTTTCCTGTTTTCCTTGCCCACGTGTTCTTCCAGCACGGTAAAAAGCGCCTTGATGCGCTTGGCTTCCCTGATGTAGGGATACTTTGCCATGCCGTCGTCCGTTCCGAGAATGTCCCTGCGCAGGCGGACGCCCTTCCATCCCTGCCCCCCGTCGGGACGCGGGACTTCCGTCTGCAACCAGTATATCAGCGATAAATTGAGTTGTTTTGCCCGCGCAACATGACGTGCAAATTTTTTATCGTCCCCGTCCGGATTTCCCAACAGGTAATCGTTTTGAGGCCAGTTAACAATGGTGACGTCTCCCGTATAACTGCCTTCCGTGAAATTGTTGCGGTGAATGATCCTCCGGTAATTCCACAGGTTGAGCGCATCCCCGGTGGCTGTTCCTTCGGGATGGAATCCCAGTGTTTTCGGCAGCAGCGTAGTGGGTTGCGAATAGGTCAGGTCAAGCAGTTTGCCGCTCCATGCCGGCGTTAATTCCGGTACGTAGTTTTTCCAGAAATCATATTCTTTCGGTTTTTCGATAACGTGGTCGGCGTCTTTTTCGTAGTCCAGTGCAAAACAGACGGTGAACGCCTGTTGATTGAGCGGGTCGGCTTTTTCCGCAGCATGCAACTCTTTGGTTTGCTCTCTTGATTCGGCTCCGGAAACGTATTCCGTGCCGGTCAGCGGCAATAAATCGCCCTGTTCGGTGGCGTCCACAAAATAGGGCGCGGTGAGTACCGTTTCATTTTTACGCAACAGGTGCACCGCTTTTAACGCCTTTACGCTGTCGCCTGTCACATCCGCGCCCACTATCTTGTGGTGCAGCAGCAGATTTAACTTTCCGGCGCTGATGTATGGCGCGAGCATCTCATGGAGGACGGCAAGCGCCACCTTCGGCTCGTGGCACAAGCGGGAAACCGCGCCGTTACCCGGATTGAGATAGCGCTGCGCCCGCGCTCCGTCGGTCAACGGATAATTGCGGATGTAATAATTACGGATTGCCGTTCTGAAATCGCGGTACAGTTTGGTGGCTCCGTGCGTTTCAATCCACGGATGTTCGTCCGGCGGCACGCCCTGTTGGGTGATCTGTCCGCCGATCCAGTCGGTTTCTTCCGTCCATGCCACGCGCAATCCGTTGCGCAGGGCGCCGAGAGCGGCGGCGCACCCGCCAAGTCCGCCGCCGGCAATCACCACGTCGGCAGACAGTTCCCTCCGCTCCGTCCGCGCCGCCTCAGACATGCCGGAGGTAAGAATGAACGGACAGGAAGATAAAATTCCACCGGAAACACCCAGTTCAATGAAATTCCGTCTGTTCATAAAGTGGGTAAATTAAAATAATCCCTGTATCTGTCATAAAGATGACCCGCCTGCAAATAGGCAGACTGCGGGCTCATAAAGTGCGAAAACTCAAAGGTGATGGCTTTATGGTAGTTTGCCCGTTTTGCCGCTTCGAGCTTCATGCGCAGTTTGTCGAACTTGATGGGCAGGAACTTGATGGGCATGTCCCTGTCGAATGTTTCGGCATTAGTCCAGCATTGCATGCCGTATTTGTCGCCCAGTTTTTTGTTCACTTCAAAAAAGGCGTCCAGTTCGTCATAATCAATGTGTCCGTCCTGAAATGCGCAAATGTCCACCGCACCGCGTATGCCGTCGAATATTTCGTCCCATTCGCGTTCATGTTCCAGAACGGAAACCGCTTCGGCTTTTGTTAGCTGCCCCGACGCCGCCATCACCGCTTTTTTGCCGTCGATCCACGGCGAGATAAGGGTGGGAAGCCCTCCGGAAACCTCCTTGCACTGTTGCCCCATGCTGCGGAAAGCATGGACGGCGCCTTTGGTTTGCCGGCTGATTTCGGTACTGATATACCAGCCGCCGAAACTTTTGTGATGTCCGTAATGTTTCCACACTTCTTCAATCACGTACCTGTTGTCTTCCGTTTCCCGCGCGAGATCGCCCGTATCCCAGTACATGCCCGAATCGTAGAGACCGAAATAGAATTTCATTCCATGCCGGGCGGACAGTCTGAGAAACATGTCCAGCAGATCAACGGACGGTTTATAGCAGTTGCGCGTTTTCATCAGATATGCGGACGGATAGGTGATGAATTTGCGATAGCCCGACCGGATCATGATGACAGTGTCTATGCCGATGGCTTTCATATACCGGAAATCCCTGTCCCATTCTGTTTCCCCCCAATTCTGGTGCGGAATATCATGCGATATTTCATCCAGAAAAGTGCCTGTAATGTTCAGTCCCTGTCCGCGGGGAACAATCAGGGCGTCCGGTTCGGTTCCGGTTGTTGGCTGTTCCTTGCGGCTGCAACCCAGCATGGGCGCTGTTGCCATCACAGCCGAAGCCGCCGCCATTTTTTTTAGAAATTCTCTGCGCATACTGTTTATTGATTTAATGTTGTCCATATTTGAAACAAGCCTCTTGGCACGTGAAAGCAGCCCTTCCATTTCCCCCCTTTCAGGGTAAGCAGGGGATCGCCCTGACGTGTGAGGTATCCGTACCATTCGGGAAATTCATTGTCCCGGAAATGAGACCATGTATAATCGTGTAATTTCAGGAACCATTCCTTGCAACGCAGGTCGCCCGTGTATTTGTAGCCTTTCAGCAGGGCAATCAGCGTTTCGACATGCACCCACCACAGTTTTTGATCCCATTCCAGCTGTTGCGGCGGATAACCCTTGCAATCCAAAAAATAGAATATCCCGTCGTATTGTTTGTCCCATCCGTATTCAACGGAACGTATCAGCACATCTACCGTCCGGAGCATCAGTTCCTGCCGGTTGTAGCGCTGCGCAATATCCATCATGAACCACATCGACTCGTTCACATGTCCCGGATTGACCTGTCGCCCTTCAAAGCAGTCAAGAAAAGAACCGTCGGGAGCAACGTTTTCCACAATCAGCCCCGTGTCCTTTTGATAAAACACGTCCATTACTTCATGTATCAACGGTTCGATTACCGTGTCAACTTCGCTGCTGCCAATGACTTCTTCGAGTATCAGGGCGAGGTTGCAGGAAATCATCGGCAACGAAAAGCTTTTCATCGGACGGGTTTCCGGATATGTTTTGCTGTACCTCCCTTTCGGATTGGAGGCTCTGTTCCGGATATTCCCGAATGTACGGAGGGCAATATCCCTGTACCGGTTGTTTCCGGTAGCCCTGTACAGTTCCGCAAAACCCATCGCGGCAAAACAGTCGGAAAATATATTGTACGGTTGTACCAAAGGGCGTCCCTCCCGTGTGAGCGAGAAATACCAGTTGCCCTCCGCATCCATCCCGTACCGGCTCATGAACTGCGCGCCCGTCTCTGCCATGTCCAGCCATTCCTTCTTGGGAGCTATCCGGTTGTAGATCATGGAAAAAAACCAAACCTGACGCCCTTGCAGCCACATGAACTTGTCCGTATCAAAAACGTTTCCCTGCCGGTCGAGACAGGTAAAATAGCCGCCATACTTTACATCCGGCGATTTTTGTTCCCAAAAGGGGATTACTTGCTCCATCAATTCTTTTTGATAGAGACCTTTCAAACGAATTAAATCTTTCATTGATTTTTTAACCATTCAATTTCGTTGCCCGGAAGGGTAAATAACACATATACAATTCATATCCTTGCAATTTAAATTTAATATGTGCGGACAAATATAGTAAATATTTCTATTACGCACATATTATTATTAATAATTTTTATTTATTTTATCGAATCAAACAAGTACACCGCATGGATGAAGGGCAATAGAGCGTTGCTGATAAAAAATTTGAAAAGTTCGGGGAATGAAAAAGGCAATTAATTTTTGCGGTGCATTTATTTTCGGTGAGA
The DNA here is from genome assembly GCA_031273395.1 of Bacteroidales bacterium. GTDB lineage: Bacteria > Bacteroidota > Bacteroidia > Bacteroidales > UBA4181 > JAIRLS01. Next base: position 8,830 of record JAISRX010000265.1, read on the forward strand.
ACGCTTTTCCGGACGGAGAGACGGTAGATACCATGCTGCTTCCGGCTTTGTGTTCCGCGCACAAAGGTCAAAAATGCTGTTTCCGGCTTTGTGCTCCGCGCAGAAAGGTCAAAAATGCTGTTTCCGGCTTTGTGCTCCGCGCACAAAGGTCAAAAACGGTTTTTCCGGCTTTGTGCTCCGCGCAGAAAGGTCAAAAATGCTGTTTCCGGCTTTGTGCTCCGCGCAGAAAGGTCAAAAATGCTGTTTCCGGCTTTGTGCTCCGCGCACAAAGGTCAAAAACGGTTTTTCCGGCTTTGCGAATTATTCGTCATACCGTTCGGGACTATTTTCAACTCATTTTTTCCGGCAATTCATTCAAATCGGGCAAAAACGGAAGCCTGCCGGAACTTCCGGCAAGCCATACGCCCACGCCCGAAACCAGCCGTTTTTTTACCATGCCGTCTGCTGCGGAAACGGAACACGGCTTCAGGCGGCGGCGCCGTAACGTGTCATGCTCCCGGAGAACTACCGGTTTTCCTTGTCAAAAGCCGAGTCGAAAGCAATAGCGGAAGAACTGAAATCAAGGTCTTTTACAAACCGGCACGACTCCGCCGCCCCGTGTTCGCGATCCATGCCGCTGTCTTCCCATTCAACGGACAGGGGTCCGCGGTAGTCGATCCGGTTCAGCGCACGGATAATTTCCTCGAAATTAATATCTCCCCGTCCGACACTCCTGAAATCCCAATACCTGCGCCTGTCGCCGAACGGCAAATGTCCTCCGAATACGCCGGCTTCCATGGGCTTGTCGCTCCATGCCACATCCTTCATGTGGACATGGAAAATGCGATCGGCAAATTTGTAGAGAAACGCCACATAATCCACCCCCTGATAACCAAAATGGCTCGGATCGTAGTTAAATCCGAAGGCGGGGTGATAATTCACCGCCTGCAACGCTCTTTCTGCCGAAGCGATGTCAAAAGCGATTTCCGTGGGATGCACCTCCAAAGCAAAACGCAGTCCGAGCCGTTGAAACTCGTCCAGTATCGGCGTCCAGCGGCGCGCAAAATCCTCGTACCCGCGGTCTATCATTGCATCCGGCACGGCAGGGAACGAATATACCAGATGCCAAATGGAGCTTCCCGTAAATCCGTTTACCGTCTTCACGCCCAAACGGTGCGCTGCCTGCACGGTGCGGATCATTTCCTGCGCCGCTCTCTGCCGGACGCCTTCGGGATCGCCGTCGCCCCAGACATGCTCGGGCGCTATGGTACGGTGACGCTCATCAATGGGATCGCACACGCATTGCCCCAACAAGTGAGCGGATACGGAAAACAACTGCAAACCGTGTTTTTCCATAATTTCCCTGCGGTTACGGCAATAAGCCTCGTCTGCCCTGTTTACTTCAAAGTGGTTGCCCCAACATGCCAACTCAAGCCCGTCGTAGCCCATCGCTTTTGTTTTCCGGCAGACGACGTCAAAATCAAGGTCTGCCCATTGTCCCGTAAAAATTGTTACCGGTCGTGACATAAATATGAATTTTAAAATTTCCGTAAAAATACAATTTTTATGGACAGGAACATCATCCGCCGCCGAAAAAAAGAATTATACTGCACTCGGTTATAGTCTTGTGTTTTTTAGCCTGTCGTACCCCGCCCCGCATTTCATACGGGGTTATCAAAGGGTAACGCCTACGGCGTTTTACGTCCATGCAGGGCTGTGCACAACCCTGACAGGGGTTGCCTTTTGATAACCCCGTACAAGCGAAGCGCAGTGCGGGGTACGAAAACTCAAAGCTCAACCGAATGCAGTATACGTCATTGCAGGGCTGTGCGCAACCCCGACAGGGGTTGCCTTTTGATAACCCCGTACAAGCGAAGCGCAGTGCGGGGTACGAAAACTCAAAACTCAACCGCCATCATTGCCGCCGATTTTTCATTATTCCACGTAGGATAACTTGAGCATGTTGGTTTGTCCTTTTTCCTCAAAGGGCGTACTTCCCACATGCACCACCACGTCTCCCTTCTTGAGATAGCCGCGGTTTTTCAGGTTTTCGACGGACTGGTCGATGGCTTCATCAATGTTTTGCACTTCTTCGGCATGGTAGGCGTGCGCGCCCCAGATCAGCGCCATTTTGCGCACCAGCGCCTTGTTGCGGGTAAACACAAATGTTTCGGCTTCCGGTCGGTGGCTGGAAATACGCATGGCGGTATATCCCGAAAAGGTGAATATGACGATTGCCTTTGCTTTTGCCTGGTCAGCCATGCGGCAGGCGTTCAGGCAAATGGAATCGGGGAGAAAGGTACGTCCGTTGATGTCGGGCAAGGCTCCGCGGTTGTATTGGAACCCGTGATGTTCCGTCCAGTCGATGATCTGCTTCATGGCTCTGACGGCTTCCACGGGATATTTGCCCGTAGATGTTTCCCCGCTGAGCATCAGGGCGTCCGCACCGTCCAGCACGGCGTTGGCAACGTCGTTGGCTTCGGCGCGCGTGGGGCGGAAGTTGGCGATCATGCTTTCCAGCATCTGCGTGGCAATCACCACCGGCTTTGCCTGTAAAATACATTTGCGCACGATCTCCTTCTGGATCATCGGCACGCGGTCAAACGGCACTTCCACGCCCAGATCGCCGCGCGCCACCATCACCCCGTTGGAGGCGTCGATAATGGCGTCGATGTCCTCCAGCGCTTCCGGTTTTTCTATCTTGGCGATGATCCGCGCAAATTTTTTCTTCGACCGCAGCAAATCGCGCAGGGGAGCCAAGTCGTTCGCCGAACGGACAAACGACAGGGCGATCCAGTCCACGTTGTAATCCAGCGCAAAACTTGCATCTTCCAAGTCTTTTTGGGTCAGGCTGGGCAACGTGATTTTCGTGTCGGGCAGATTGACGCCTTTTTTGGATGTGAGCGTCCCCCCGTGTATGACCGTTGCCGTTATCTTGTTTTTTTTGTTGGTTTTCACCACTTCCAGCTTCAGTTTGCCGTCGTCAATCAGGATGATTCCGCCCGCTTTAATGTTTTTCGGCAGTTCGGGACAGTCAATATACAGCTTTTTGGCGGTAGAGATACATTCGGTGTTCACTATCTCGACGGTCTGCCCGTCCTGTAGAACGACCCCGTCGTTTTCCACCGCGCCGATGCGAAGCTTGGGACCCTGCAGGTCGGCAAGAATGGTGACGTTGGTACGCAATTCCTGATTGAGCTCGATGATGGTTTCGATACTTTTGCGATGGTCGTCGTGCGTTCCGTGCGAAAAATTCAGCCGGCACACGTTCACGCCTTCCTCAAAGAGTTTGCGCAGGAGGTCTTTCGACTCCGACGCCGGTCCGATGGTGGCTATAACTTTGGTATGACTCATGATTTTAATTTCTAATGATGATTAATTTTCAGTATTTTCATAAGGAACGCATATTCGAGCGCTATTTCCCTGTAATGCTCGAAGCGTCCCGATGCGCCGCCGTGTCCCGCCTCCATGTTGGTATGCAGCAGCAGCAGGTGGTTGTCGGTTTTCATTTCGCGCAGCTTTGCCACCCATTTTGCCGGCTCCCAGTACTGCACCTGCGCGTCGTGCAAGCCCGCCGTTACCATGATGTGCGGATAGTCGCGCGCTGCCACGTTGTCGTAGGGCGAATAGGACATCATGTAGCGGTAATAGGGTTCCTCCTGCGGATTACCCCATTCTTCGTACTCGCCTGCGGTGAGCGGGATGCTTTTGTCGTCCATGGTGGTGATCACGTCCACAAAGGGGACGTTGGCAATGACCCCGCAAAACAGGTCGGGGCGCATGTTCAGCGCCGCGCCTACCAGCAGTCCGCCGGCGCTGCCGCCCATGGCAAACAGATGACCGGCGTCCGTGTACCGCTCGCCGATCAGGTGTTCGGCACAGGCGATGAAGTCCGTAAAGGTATTGCGCTTGTACAGCATCTTGCCCTTTTCATACCATTCCCTTCCGAGATACTGGCTGCCGCGCACATGGGCAAGGGCATGGATAAACCCCCTGTCGAGCAGGCTGATGCGGGAGATGCTGAAATTCGGGTCTATGTTGATGCCGTATGCTCCGTAGCCGTACAGCAGCAGGGGCGCATGCCCGTCGATGGGCGTGTCTTTCCTGTACACCATGGTGATGGGAATTTCCGTACCGTCGGAAGCGGCGGCATACAGCCGGCGGGTGATGTAATCCTCGGGACGGTAGCCGCCGACAATCTCCTGCTGCTTGAGCGTTGTTTTTTCGCGGGTGAGCATGTCGTAGTCGAACACCAGATCGGGCGTGGCGGGCGAATTGTATTCCACACGCAGCAAACGGGTGTCGAACGACGGATTGTCCGACAGTTCGGCGGTATATGCCTCTTCGGGGAAATCAATGTAGTGATCCCCGCTGCCGTCGCGGGAGATGACCCGGAAGCGGACAAGTCCGTTTTTCCGTTCCGACAGCACCATAAAATCATCGAACAGCTCCACGTCTTCCAGCAGTACGTCATTGCGGTGCGCCGTCAGTTCCTTCCAGTGTTCCCTGCCGGGATGTTCCGCGTCCGTTTCCATCAGCCGGAAGTTCTTCGCACGGTAATTGGTGATGATGTAAAACCGCCCGTTGTGGTGATAGAGATAGTATTCCATGTTTTTCCTGCGCGGCTGGAACACCTTGAACCTGTCACCGGGGCGGTCGGCGTGCAGGTAGCGGTATTCCACGGTGGTATTGTTGGCGGTAACCATGAAGATCAGCGTTTCGGATTTCTCCCGGAAAACCGTCACGTCGAAAGTTTCATCCCTTTCGGTATAAAGAAGGGTGGAAACTCCGCTGCCCGGATGGTATTTCAACACCTGTTCCGACCGGAGCGTCTCCTCGTTTTTCAGGCAATAGAACAGGGTTTGACTGTCGCCCGCCCATGCAATGTCGTCGCTTGCTCCAGTGATGACGGCGGGCAGGAGCGTATCCGTTTCCAGATTCTTGAAGAAAACGGTATAGAGATGATTGCCCACCGTGTCCACGCAATAAGCCATCAGTCTGTTGTCCGGGCTGATTTCGTAGCTGTCCGCCTCGAAATAGGCATGTCCTTCGGAGAGTGCGTTCCCGTCGATCAGGATGGCTTCTTCGGCGTCCGGCGCGTCTTTTTTGCGGCAATATACCGGATATTCGCCTCCTTCCTCAAAACGGGCATAATAAAAATAGCCGTTGTGGAGATAGGGAACGGTGCTGTCTTTTTGACGGATACGGGAAGTGATTTCCTTGAAAAGCTGCTCCTGCAACTCTTCGGTATCCTTCATTACGGCTTGGGTATAGGCGTTTTCCGCCTCGAGATATTCGCGTACGCGAGGATTGTCTCGTTCTTTCAGCCAAAAATAATGGTCAATGCGCGATTGACCTGCGGTATGGAGCCTCGTGGGGATCTTCTGCGCAACGGGAGGTTTCATTTTCGGATTGGATGAAGGTGAGTGACAGGCGGATAATACCGCCAGCACACACGTGATAAACAGGTTACATATCTTCATGATAATAACGCTTTGAGCGGCAAAGTTAGCAAATAATCGGGAATTGGAAATCGAAAACCGAAAATTCGCGATGGAGGAACGTAAAATAAATAGCCTGTAACACATTAAACTTTTGATTGCCAAGCCTAACAGGATTTTGAACCTGTCGGACTTTTCCCGTTTGCTGTTATTGGGGATACTGCCGCAACCGGTGCATGAGAAAGATAAAAATACGCGGAAACGTTACAATCCGCATTATTCGCTCGCCGATGGTTTTTCTCCCACAAAAACATAATTTAAGGTGAGCCTGCCGCTTTTAAACGTATTGTCTAAAAAGGGGACGGTATGATTACAAAGAAACCGGATGACGAAAATAATGATCCGCTTGACGATATTGCCTCCCGAACCTAAAGTCAATAATAATATTTGTCCCAAAACGGCAAATTTTCCTCCGCAGGCTCGTTCTTCCCCGACGATGAAACCCGTTTTTTTCAATAACTCCTGAAATCCGTAACGGGTAAAGCGAAAATAGTCGTAAGGAGCTTCATGTACAGGCCATACAAAAGGTCCGCTCACAATAAAAAAACCTCCCGGCTTCAGCAGTCTGAACGCTTCTTCAAACACTTTGGCATGGTCGAATACATGCTCCACCACCTGAGTGCATACCACTATGTCGTAAGCGGATGATTTTTCGGGAATATCCGTAGCATCGCAGACAATATCCACCTTCCGCGCCGACGACTGTACCACATCGCAACCCACGTAACTCTCCGCCCTGTCGTTTTTAATTAATGTCCGTATGTATTGCTCCATGGGTTTATTTCCGCACCCTATGTCAAAAACAGTATCGTTTTCTTTGATATAACGGTCGAAAATATCTTTGATCTCCTTGAAATAACAGCGCAAATATATGTATTCGCAATGCCTTTTGGAAGGAACTTTAAAGTTTTCCATTCGTGCAAGGTAAGGCACCCTATGGGCAAGGGGGAGAGCCATAGTTTTCAACGATCCTTTTTTGCATACACCATTCCTCTCCTGAAATAAGGAGCCTTATCTCCAAAAGCCATAACTCCGGACGAATAGGAACAGATATAGCGATTGTTTTCCAAATATTCGCTGATATCTTTACCGGCTTCATCCGAATGATAGGCACATGCCGATACAAATTGTATCTTCGATTCCTTTAAAAGCGTACCGGCGCCTTTCAATGCGGACAATTCGGCGCCTTCAATGTCCATTTTTACATATCCGCAGGCAAAAGGCTTGTCTTTCATAAAAGTATCCAAAGAGATGGTATTGTCCGTCTCTTTGTCGGACACGTACCTGCTGACAATTTCCACCTTATCTCCGTAAGGCTGAAAAGTTGCACGCAAAGCCTGTTGCCATTGCTCTTCACATTCAAACAAGTAGGCTTTTTCTATTTTATCAATGACGCTTAAAGTGAATATCCCTTCTGCGGCGCCGAGATCAAAGACCGTCCATGACTGCTTTTCATCAAAGCACGCATAATAATACCGGTGGGGAGAGCGCACATCCTGTTCTGCCAACAATCCTTCATAACAGCTTCTACAGGCATTTGCAGTAAAAGATTTTGGAAAATACAGGCGCTTACCTTGATGAAGTACATATTTCAATCCGGATTTCTTACATTTAAATATCTCTACCGGCATATTTTCATATTCAACCGTGAAATCGTAGGGAATAAACGCATAACCGTGTTTTTTGATCCATTGAGCGGCGACATAATGATTTTCGGGATATTTTCCTTTGTTCTCCTCATTTTCATAAAATGCGGATATCTCGGACGTCAGTCTTAGAGCTAACTTTCGTTTCCTCTTCCGCCGAATCCTCATTAACAGCGATCCCAAAAACCATCTATAGATAAATTCCCGTACGGAAACCGGAACCAACCGCTTGTATATTTTTATCAACTTATTCATATTTTATCGGGACAAACATACGTCATTTTTTCCGTGATAACAAATTTCCGCTGTTTTTTCCTATCTTTGCCTGAAATTCGTAGATAATGAAAGTGATCCATATCCTCAACGAGCTTAAATTTTCCGGCGCGGAAATCATGTATGTGGATGCGGCGCCCGTATTCCGGCAATCGGGTTGCTCGCTGTCCGTTGTGAACACCACGCAAAACCTGGGGGACTATGCCCCGTATTTTGAACGGGCAGGCTACAGCGTATTCCACCTGCCTTATCCGTCGTGGAAAAAACCGTTGCAGAGAGCAAAATACTGTATCGGGTTTGTGAAATTCCTTAAAAGGGAATCGTATGATGTTGTCCACATACACAGCCACCGCATGATGTGGACAATGGCTTTTTGCGCATGGATGGCGGGAGTCCGTTCCGTTTACACATTCCATAGTGTCTTTACGGCGCGCCGCGTTTACATCTACCTGTATCGCTACATGACCCGCCTGTCGGCAAAACATGTTTTCCGCTGCACGTTTCATACCATCAGCAATTCGGTGTACCGTCATGAGAAGAATTATTTTCACAACAAAACGGTAAAGATCAACAACTGGTACGGAACTGCCCGTTTTTATCCGGCTGCGGGGAATGAAAAGGCGTCGGTCAGGAAAGAATTGAATATTCCGGAAAATGCGCCGGTCATCATATCCGTAGGCGGGTGCAGCCCCGTAAAACGGCATACGGACATCATTAAAGCCTTGCCCGAAATAACAGCCCGGCTTGGCAATACCGTTTATCTGCATCTTGGAGAGGGCGCTTCCCTGCGGGAAGAACGCGCGCTGTCGGAAACATTGCAGATGAGCGGGCATACAGTCTTTTGCGGCAACCGGACAGATGTGCGCAGGTATTTAATAGCCTCCGATATTTATGTAATGACGAGCCTGTACGAGGGAATTCCCCTGACTGCCATCGAAGCCATGTCATGCGGCATACCTGCCGTACTGTACAACGTACCCGGGTTAAGAGATTTTAACGACGAAGGGGAATGTGCCTTGTTGACCGGGGAAAACAATCCGCAGGCGTTAGCCCGGAGCATCATCTCCCTGTATGAAGACAAGGAAAAACAGCGCTCACTGACGGAACGCGCAAAGCATTTGACGGCAACCCAATTTGACATGGCAACCAACGCCGCTAAAATCTTTGAACTGTACACGGGCAATGGAAAATGGAAAATGAAGTCAGGACGAAAAATTCCGTAGAATTTTTCTTCCCCAAGGACGTCAGGACAAAAAATTCCGCAGAATTTTTCTTCCTCAAGAGGTCAGGACAAAAAATTCCGTAGAATTTTTCTTCCCGCGGAGGGCAAGGACAAAAAATTCCGTAGAATTTTTCTTCCCCAGGAAGTCAGGACGAAAAATTCCGTAGAATTTTTCTTCCCCAGGAAGTCAGGACAAAAAATTCCGTAGAATTTTTCTTCCCCAGGAAGTCAGGACAAAAAATTCCGTAGAATTTTTCTTCCCGCGGAGGGCAGGGACAAAAAATTCCGTAGAATTTTTCTTCCCGCGGAGGGCAGGGACGGCACTTTCTGTTGCGGCATATCCAAGTGTCGTCCCTGCGGGACTTGGGAAAATGGGCGCTGTCCTGTCCGTAGGCTAAAGCCTACGGTTAATAAAGTGTCGTCCCTGCGGGACTTGGGAGAGGTGGCGGGTACGCTGTCCGCAGGCTAAAGCCTGCGGTTAATAAAATGTCGTCCCTGCGGGACTGCACGGCAAAACAAACGCCTGCACCACTGTAGAGACGTGGCGCGCCGTGTCTCTGCGGCAGCATTAAGCCCTTCAGACAGTGTTAATGCACAAAACCAAACCGTGCGGAGGATATAATCATCCCCTTGTGTGTCCGAATTTATCTTTTTGTCATGGGTGTTTCCATTTTTGTCGATTATTCGATTTTTCCATGTATCTTCGCGACTTAAAAAAATACAAAAATGCTTACCGCCATTCCCCATATTCGTCATGCCGGCGCCGGCAACTTTTTCCTTCTGGCAGGACCTTGCGTCGTCGAAGGAGAGGCAATATGTTTTGACATTGCCCGCCGGCTGAAAGAAATTACCGACCGGTTGCAGATACCCTTTGTATTCAAGGGATCATTCAAAAAAGCCAACCGTTCGCGCATCGACGCCTTCACCGGTATCGGCGACCGGAAAGCGTTGCAGATACTTGCCGAGGTGGGCAAAAGCCTGCAAATTCCCACCGTCACCGACATTCATACCGAAGCCGACGCCGCAATGGCTGCCGAATATGTCGATATTTTGCAGATACCCGCTTTTCTCTGCCGTCAAACGGATTTGCTAGTGGCTGCCGCCGGAACGGGAAAGACGGTCAATATCAAAAAGGGACAGTTCATGTCGCCGGACGCCATGAAATTTGCCGCCGACAAGGTCGTTCAAGCCGGCAACGACAAGGTGATGCTGACCGATCGCGGAACCATGTTCGGATATCACGACCTGATTGTGGACTTTCGAGGCATCAGGCAAATGCAGGCAACCGGGCATCCCGTAGTACTGGATATTACTCATTCTCTGCAACAGCCCAACACTTCATCCGGCGTTACCGGCGGACTGCCCGCCATGATCGAAACCATTGCCCGCGCCGGCGTTGCGGTGGGCGTGGACGGTATTTTCATGGAAACGCATCCCGATCCCGCCGCCGCCAAATCGGACGGCGCCAACATGCTCCCCCTTGATCGGGCGGAGGAACTGCTCGGTAAATTGGTGAAAATACGCCGGGCAATCGCTTAGAAGCGGAGAATAAATAATGTATGACGGTTTTGACGTCGAAGACGTCGTATGGTTATGGAAAAAGAGCTGGTGTTTCCATTCGATCCCTTCGTGGTCGCACAACAGAGGGGTACATTGCTGCTATAAACATGTGACCTCTTCGCGGTCGCACTTCATATCTGTTAAAACAATTTCTTTACTGTTTCCTGCCCTGCAAAGCAACCTTGGCAGCCTGAGCGACACAACAACCACTTTTTTATTTCCACCTGTCGGGCGCTTCACGCCATTTTTCCAATAGCTCCAACTGCTCTTCCCTTATATATCCCATTTCGAGCGCCACATCCAGCATTTCATTGTAAGCGATCAGCGTATGCAACTCGCAAGCGGCTTTTCGGAAATTTTCTTCCGCAAGCGGGAAGCCGTAAGTGAAGGTGGCTACCATGCCCAACACCGGATTCCCGGCATTACGGATGGCTTCGACCGCTGCAAGGCTGCTGCCGCCGGTGGAAACGAGGTCTTCCACCACTACCGTTTTTTTTCCCGCTTCGAAATAGCCTTCAATCAGGTTGCCCAATCCGTGTTCTTTGGCTGACGAGCGCACGTAAACGAAGGGCAGGTTCATGCTGTCGGCAACCAGAGCGCCCTGTGCAATAGCGCCTGTGGCTACTCCGGCGATGACTTCCGCCTCCGGGTAGCAGCGCCGGACAATATCCGTCAAACCGTTTTTGATGGCGGTGCGTATTTCGGGAAAACCAAGCGTGTGCCGGTTGTCGCAGTAAATGGGGGACTTCCATCCGGAAGCCCATGTGAAAGGGGTTGCAGGTTCCAGTTTTATTGCTTTACTTTGCAACAAATAACGAGCAACGGATAAATGAACGTGTGACATGAATAAAGAAATAAAAATTTTTTTTGATGACCGTATGTTGGTTTTGACCGGCAAAGATACAAAAATACCGGCAAGCGGCAAGCGCATTGTTTTTAAAAATAAAAAATCGCTTGCCGGCGTTCCGGAAAAGTTTGCCGCATCAACGGATCATTGCCTGTATGTCATTCATCCCGATGTTGACCGGTTGCTGGAACATGTAACCTCCTGTTTCAGGTGTATTGAAGCGGCAGGCGGTGTGGTGAGCCTTCCCGACAGGCGTATTTTGCTGATCAGGCGGTTGGGTAAATGGGATTTGCCCAAAGGGAAAGCGGAAAAAAACGAAACGCCCGAAGCAACCGCCATACGCGAAGTGACGGAAGAATGCGGGCTGTCTTCCCCTCCGCAAATCACCGGCAAACTCGTCGATACGTACCATACGTATTATCAGGACGGGAAACACATCCTGAAACATACGGCATGGTATTCCATGCTGTACGCAGGCGAAGAAACGCTGCATCCCCAGACTTCGGAAAACATCACCCGCGCCGTTTGGTGCGCCGGCGACCAATGGAGCGCGGCGGCGCAAAACACTTACGCTTCCATCAGGCAGGTGATGGATGTTTTCATGAACCGCGCCTTGTGATCCTTTTAAAATAAATCTCTTTTTTTTTAGCGAAAATAAAAACCGTTAACAAAAAATACATAATTTTGCCATTTCATTAATAATAGTCTTAGTGTATCATTAAATTTAAATAAAATGAATGTATTATTTTGGATTGTTCCGGCAGCATCGTTGTTAGCGCTGGGTTTTGCCTATTACTTCTTCAAGGACATCATGAAGGAAAGCGAAGGCACAGACACCATGAAAGAAATAGCCCAACACGTTCGCCAGGGAGCAATGGCTTATCTGAAACAGCAGTACAAGATAGTGCTGATTGTGTTTGCGGTTCTCGCAGTATTTTTTGCGGTTCTGGCGTATGGATTCGGGGTGCAAAACGGCTGGGTTCCCTTTGCATTCCTCACGGGCGGTTTTTTCTCCGGCTTATCGGGGTTCATCGGCATGAAAACCGCCACTTTTGCTTCGGCGCGCACGGCAAATGCAGCGCGCAGGTCGTTGAACAGCGGACTAAAAGTGGCTTTCCGCGCAGGCGCCGTGATGGGGCTTACCGTGGTAGGACTGGGTTTGCTGGATATTTCGCTGTGGTATCTGGTGTTGGACTGTTTTGTGGATGAAACCACCGCCGCCCAGAAATTAGTGGTGATCACCACCACGATGCTGACCTTCGGCATGGGCGCTTCCACGCAGGCGCTGTTCGCACGGGTGGGCGGCGGTATCTACACCAAAGCCGCCGACGTGGGCGCCGACCTCGTGGGCAAGGTAGAAGCCGGCATTCCGGAGGACGACCCCCGCAACCCCGCCACCATCGCCGACAACGTGGGCGACAACGTGGGCGACGTAGCCGGCATGGGCGCCGACCTCTACGAAAGCTATTGCGGCTCCATCCTTGCAACCGCTGCCCTGGGCGCTTCGGCATTCTTTACCGATACCGAGGTGCAGACCAAAGCGGTGTTCGCTCCCATGCTCATTGCCGCCGTAGGCATCGTGCTGTCCATCATCGGCATCTTTCTGGTACGCACCAGGGAAGGCGCCAACATGAAACAACTGCTCGGCGCGCTGGGAAAGGGAGTCAATTCAAGTTCCATCCTGATTGCCGCGGCAACCTTCGGAATACTCTACCTGCTGGACATGCCCGACTGGGTAGGGCTTTCCTTCTCCGTCATTTCAGGACTGGCAGCCGGTATCATCATCGGGCAGGCAACGGAATACTACACCTCGCATTCCTACAAACCGACGCAAAAAGTATCGGCAAGCGGGCAGACAGGTCCGGCAACGGTGATTATCTCCGGTCTCGGACTGGGCATGTTGTCGACAGCCATTCCGGTGATTACCATCGCGGCGGCTATCATCCTCGCCTTCCTGTGCGCCATCAATTTTGACGTCGCCGGCATGCTCACGGCGGGCAACCTGAGCCGCGGACTGTACGGCATCGGCATTGCCGCCGTGGGGATGCTCTCCACGCTGGGTATCACGCTGGCAACCGACGCCTACGGTCCCATCGCCGACAACGCGGGAGGAAACGCCGAAATGAGCCGTCTGGAACCCGAAGTACGCAAACGTACCGACGCACTGGACGCGCTGGGCAACACCACCGCCGCCACCGGAAAAGGCTTCGCCATCGGGTCGGCAGCACTGACCGCACTGGCGCTGCTGGCTTCATACATCGAAGAAATAAAAATCGGATTGCAGCACATCGGGCAAAGCGTGATCAATATCATCATGCCCAACGGCGAAATCATGCAGGTGGAAACCGCCAAAGCCACCATCGTGGATTTCATGAACTATTACCAGATCAACCTGATGAACCCGAAAGTACTGATAGGCGTGTTCATCGGCTCGATGATGGCGTTCCTCTTCTGCGGGCTGACGATGAACGCCGTGGGACGCGCCGCGCAAAGCATGGTGGAAGAAGTGCGCCGGCAGTTCCGCGAAATCAAAGGCATCCTTACCGGAGAAGCCAAACCGGACTACGCCAAATGCGTGGCTATCTCCACCAAAGGCGCTCAGCGTGAAATGCTGTTGCCCTCCATCCTTGCCATTCTGGTGCCGATTATCATGGGCGTGATATTCGGAGTATCCGGCGTGATGGGACTGCTGGTGGGCGGATTGGGCGCCGGTTTCGTGCTGGCGGTGTTCATGGCTAATGCCGGCGGCGCATGGGACAATGCCAAAAAATACGTGGAAGAAGGCAATTTCGGCGGCAAAGGCTCCGACGTGCACAAGGCTACCGTGGTGGGCGACACCGTGGGCGACCCCTTCAAAGACACCTCCGGTCCCAGCCTGAACATCCTCATCAAACTGATGAGCATGGTATCCATCGTAACGGCAGGTTTGACCGTCGCATGGACGCTGCTGGAATAGCGCAGGCGTTATTTGCCGGACAATAACAAAGCGGGTGGAGAAAATTTCCACCCGCTTTTTTTGGTGTGCACGTCAATGGCGCAGATGAGACAGATTTGACAAGTTTGATTTTTTCAAAAAAGTGTCGGCAATCAAAATAATCGTTATATCTGCACTTGTAATGTCGAAAATATTTATCCCCAAAATGTCCATTAGCCGGTACTTGATACTGTCGTAAAGTTTTCGTATCCGGTTTAGCCGGTTCATGCGTAGCGCTATGCTGGACACTATTTTATTTCCGATTGCTCCATAATGGCGGGAATAGCCGGCATCCTGTAACGAAGTGTTTTGAGGCGGTTTCTAACGTTTCCGCCAATGATCACCTGCTTGCAAAGACTCAAAAAATTGCAGGCAACCGTCAGCAGCAGGAACGCTGCTTCCGTAGCTTCAAAGTCGGTCTGATTTATCCAGTCCAATCCGTAATTGTACTTGAGTTCCCTGATGCGGTTTTCACAATTCGCCCGTTCGCGATACAGTCTCCAAACATCTGCCGCGCCCAACTTAAGCGTGGTAACGTAGCAGCTATAACGGTGTCTGTTGATTTCGAAGTCATCTTCAAAGAGACGAAGCTGCTTGCCCGACGACTTGGGGCGTGCCGCCACTTTTTGGTGCACGACTATCCGCCTGCGTGTGGGCGCACCTAACGAGCGGAGTGAGTTGGAGGACAACAATTGTGTGTGACGGCGGTGCTTGTTTTGTGCGGAGGTACTTATAAAATGATTTATACCGATATTTTTTTATAATTTTGCAGCGTAAAATTTACTGAAGAAATGGATATCTGGAGTAAGGAAAAACGGTCGGAATGTATGTCGAAAATTCGGTCAAAGGACACAAAACCCGAATTGGCATTGAGAAAAGCCCTTTTTGCAAGGGGCTTTCGGTATCGTGCGAACGATGCAAAACTTCCCGGAAAGCCTGATATTGTTTTGCACAAATATAAAACGGTTATTTTCCTGCATGGCTGTTTCTGGCACAGGCACGAGGGTTGCAAATATGCCTATACTCCAAAAACAAACACTAAATTTTGGGTTGATAAAATTGCTTCCAATAGTGAAAGGGACAAAGTTAATTTGCAGAAACTTATTGCGTTGGGGTGGAATGTTATAACCGTTTGGGAATGCGAAATAAGACATGCACACAAGCACGATATTACGCCTTTGATTGACAGAATTACGGCAAATCTGCTCGAACAAATCCCGCAAAAACTTTCAATGAAATTTTACGAGGAAAGAGAAAATGAAATTTTAAT
>JAISRX010000023.1 GCA_031273395.1 Bacteroidales bacterium
GATTTGGTTCTTTTAGGCGGCTCTGACCTTGAGGAGTACAAACAGCCGGCAGGCAGCGAGCGCCCCGCGTTCCCCGTCATTAGCAAACAGAAAGCCTCAAACGAAAAGCCTGTCGGAGAATGGAACAGGGCGAAAATTGAAGTCCGAAACGGCGTAATCACCGTTTATATCAATGGCGAACTGCAAAATAAAGGCACAAACTAAGTTCAAAAAGGACATGTCGGACTGCAAAGCGAAGGCGGCCCGATACTGGTCAGGAAGGTGAAATTGACAGGTAAATGAGCAGGAAAGATGCTCCTTGAATCGTGCAATCCCGTGTGTGAAATGCACTGCGGAATGTGCAAAAAATCAAAAAATCGCATTGTTGACAGTGCAATTATTTGTATCTTTGCCTGAAAATTTTGAAGATGAAAACATTATACGAAAATTTCAATAAACTGTTAGGGTCAGTAACGCTTGATTTTAAGCGATATATCTACCCTAAAATTTTATGGGACGAGAGAATGATCGGAATTGTCGGTCCGCGAGGCGTGGGGAAAACCACGATGATTTTACAGTATATCAAGGAGAATTTAGACAGAAAAACCGCCTTATATGTGTCTGCCGACGATTTCTATTTTGCCGAACACACCTTGCTCGACCTTGCCGGCCGTTTCTCGAAGTACGGCGGAAAAAATCTTTTTATTGACGAAATTCACAAATACGCCGACTGGTCGAAATCGCTGAAACTGATGTACGACTATTTCCCTGATTTGAAGATCGTTTTTACAGGGTCTTCCATTCTTGACATCATGAAAGGAAGCTCCGATTTAAGCCGCAGGGCATTGATTTTTAAGATGCAAGGCTTGTCGTTCCGCGAATATCTGCAATTTTTTCACAACAAAACAGTTGAGCCGTTAAGTTTGCAGGAGATTATCGAACATAAAAGCAACGATGCGGGGATAAAACTGCCGCTGCCGCTGTTTAACGATTACCTGAAACGCGGGTATTATCCTTTTGGCGTTGATAGTAAATCGTTTCAAATGCGATTGCAGCAAATCATACTTCATACGCTGGAAACGGACATACCGGTTTATGCCAATATGAATGTGACAACGGGCAGGAAACTTCGCAAATTGCTGTCAATCATAGCCAAAAGTGTTCCGTTTAAGCCGAATTTCACAAAACTTGCTTCGATGATTGAAGCAAGTCGTAACAGCATTGACGATTACTGTTATTTCATGGAACAGGCGGGGTTGATTGCGCAGTTGCGCGAGCAGGGCGAAGGAATCGGATTGTTGGGAAAGATTGACAAAATTTATTTGGACAATACGAACCTGAGTTATTGTCTGGCACAGGAAAAACCGGATATCGGCAATCTCCGCGAAACCTTCTTTTTCAACCAGATGAAAGTGAATAACGAAATATATGTATCGGCAAAAGCGGACTTTAACATAGGAAACAGGACCTTTGAAGTGGGCGGTAAAAGCAAAAATCAGTCGCAGATAGCGGGACTGAAAAACGCCTGCATTGTCAAAGATGATATTGAATATGCGTATCAAAACGTTATTCCTCTTTGGGCTTTCGGGTTGAATTATTAACGGATGGCGTCCTCCGTGCCTTAAATGAAAGTAATTCGGGTTCCTGCCGGTCGGAAGTCATATTGTACGGGAAGAGGATGGGAGTCGATGGGGAGGTGACGGGGAGGTGATGGGGAGTCATTTTAGAGTGAATTATTATGTGTTATTTATTTTACATTATTAATTATCGGGTCAGTCTGATTTTGACGGTGTTTTTTTTGTTTTTGAGTGTCCATGCGGGTATGCGGAGTTCAAGGCGTTTGAGTCCTTTGATTTGTCTGTCGAGAGGCATTGGAGGGGGATCAAGGGAGATGACGGAGAAGAGGCAGTCAGGGTGCGAGATATTATCAATTTTGAGTGTTTTGCCGTTTTGCCGGAGGATAGCGCCTCCTTTTACCGGTTCCACATCGGCGGCGGTCATGAGTTGCCATGTTATCAGTTCTGTTTCGGGTAATGTTTCGATACTGTCTGTTATGACAAGCGATGCGGGGCTGTCTTTTGTGAATGTGCGTCCGGCGCTTTTGAGCAGACCTTCGTATGGTGCGGTAATGTCGAAAACGGCTTCGGGCCGGGGGCTTTCGGTGACTTGAAGGAGGGTTGCCTGTCCGTTTACCCTGTGCAACTGTCCGTTTACGGTAAGCGTGCTGTGGCAGTAGTTGTTCTTGGTGAGGAGCGTCCATCTCAGGCAGTCCTGACAACTGTTCCAGAGGTCGAAGCCTGCCTGTTCGAGTGTATTGTAATCCTGATTACCGGGGTCGATGACCCATCGAACGCCGTCTAATTCGAAGATGAAGGAACCGGCGTCCATGTTTCCGTGACTTGTTGTGGCGCGTCCGCCTTTACCGCCGAAATAGTAGCCGTTATCGCCGGTAAAAACAGCGATGGGGTTGTGCCCGCGTCCGTACCAGACAGACGGTGCGTCAATGCCCGTTTTTTCCGTATATTGTGCTATCCAGACGAGCGCGGCTCCTCCGAGTCTTGACAGTTTGCCCATCTCTTCGGGAGGCGTCATCAGCCGTTCTTTTTCAAAAAAGGTTTTGTTTCCGGTTTTTGCGGCGAACCAAGCGAGGATGACGTCGGGGGATTTGCCTCTGCTGTCTCCGCAGTCGGCAAAGTTGTAGTACAGGCCGGATGGAGCGTTACAGAGGACTCTGAACATGGCGCTTGCCATGAATGCCCGGTGTCGGGTGTGTCCGAAATCGGTTCCGAAAGCGCTTTCGAGCATGGCGCATGTGATGACGGAGAAGCCTGTGCCGTAGTCCCAGTAGGTGGATCCTTCGGGATAAATGCCGTCGGGGAGGTATGCGGAGAGGGCGCGGGGTATTCCGTCGAGCGCTCTTTTGATGGTTTTAGCCGCAAGTTCGGGGTCTTTTTCGGCTATGGCAACGGATGCGGCTATCATTCCGCCGTTGCATACCTGATTCCAGTTGTTTGTACCGAATGCCCATCCCGGGTTTTTGCCGTCGGGTAGCCAGCCCGGTTTTATGCCTTTTTCGACGAGGGCGTTCATTGCCTGTTCAACTGTTGATGCGGGCAGTTTGTCGGCGCCCCAGTCGATGGCAAGGGCTACAGCCATTGCCATTTCCGCGACATCGAGATAGTGGGAGGGGTTCCAGTCGGAGAAGTTGCATACGGCAATGACTTCATCATTAAGGCGTTTGAGTATTGCAGGGTCTTTCTCCATGCGGTAAACGATGCCGAGCATATTGACGCGGTAGAGCATTTCACGGGAGACGGAAAGAAGTCGGCGCCCTGTTACAATACGCTCAAGAAGGGGTTTGTTCATGAT
>JAISRX010000113.1 GCA_031273395.1 Bacteroidales bacterium
ATACTGGATACCCAAACTAACATCGAATTGACTGTTTGGCGAATAATCCCGCGATATGTTGGCAGTGGACATATCTTCTTCATCAAATTCGAGATGGTACAGACTCGAAGTGTCTGGCGGACAGTTAAAACAGGTCGTGTCACGCTGAACAAGTCGGGCTTGCGACAAGTCGATTTGGTAGTAGTCCAGCCATTTCCGGATAACGGGTTGGAAGGCGGATACTTCTTCGGGCGCAATCGGCGGAAATGAGTAAAACAGCGCGGTTTCTTCCCGTTTCTCACGCGCCCAACGTGCGGAATCGCCTTCCGTTTCCGCCGGCGTCTGTTGCGTAACGACGGTATTTTCCTGCTGTTTTTTTACATGAGGACATGAATACAAAAAAAATAATCCGGCTATCGTTAATACACTGATATTTTTCATTTCCCAATTCGTTTATCCGAAGGCGTCGGCGTGTCACAATACCCGTCTGTTGTTCCCTTTGCCTTGGAGCGAACGCGATAAAATCATCCGTATGGGTGATCGGACAATCATTGCGCAGAGAATCAACTTTCAATTCTCCATCTTCATTTCCCGATGGTTATATCGGCTACTACAGGCTGGTGATCCGACGGATAGCGCTGGTTATTGGCGTCGGTTAACACGGCGTACTTCCACACGGTAATTTGTTTTCCGACAAATATGTAATCGATGCGATCCTTCATCGGGGCGTCGAACTTGAACCCGTTAAAAGTGCCGACAGGTCCGTACGGCGGCATTTCGGTCACACGGAAAGCGTCGTTCAGAATGGTTTGCATGGCTTGTATCTGCTCGGTTTCGGGCGTGGAATTGAAATCGCCCGTACATATTACTGTGGCGTTTCCTGCTATTTCCCCGATTTTCCGCACCATCAGTTTTCCCGACTCCTGCCGCGCAACAACTCCCTGATGATCGAAATGCACGTTGAAGAAATAAAACTCTTTCCGCGTATGGGCGTCTTTGAATTTTGCCCACGAACAAATCCGGTTGCAGCACGTGGCGTCCCATCCCAGTCCGGGCGTTTCGGGCGTTTCCCGAAGCCAGAAGTTTCCCGAAGCCAGTATTTTAAACCGGTCTTTTTTGTAAAAGATGGCGGCATGTTCCCCGCCTTCCTTGCCGTCGTCCCTGCCGACGCCGAAGTATGCGTAAGCGGACATTTCGCTCAGGTCTTTCAACTGTTCGATTTTTCCTTCCTGCGTGCCGAAAATGTCAAAATCGTGATAGAGGATCAGCGCTTTAACGTTTTCCTTTCTGTTGGGCCACGCATTGATCCCGTCATGGGGGGTATTGAGCCTCAAGTTGTAGGTGGCTACCCTGATTTCTTCTTTCTCCCTTGCCTGCACCTGCACGGTTATCAGACATATAAATACCAAAAATAATGTTCTCATGCGATTGTTTTTTTAAATTACGGCAACAAAAATAGTAATAATTATTCGATATTCACCCGTACAATCAAAGAAATTTCCTACTTTTGCCTTTTTTAACCGTAAATTTTAATTTCATCAATAACAATGGAATATCGTATAGAGAAGGATACCATGGGCGAGGTGCAGGTGCCTGCCGATGCGTATTACGGCGCACAAACGCAACGCAGCGTCGAAAATTTTAAAATTGCCCGGGACATCAACCGGATGCCGAAGGAAATCATCCGCGCGTTCGGATACCTGAAAAAGGCGGCTGCCCTCACCAATTTTGAGGCAGGGGTGTTGCCGAAAGAAAAATGCGACCTGATAGCCAAAACATGCGACGAAATACTCGAAGGCAAACTGGACGAATATTTCCCGCTGGTAGTGTGGCAAACGGGCAGCGGGACGCAGAGCAACATGAACGTCAACGAGGTGGTGGCTTATCGCGGACACGTGCTGCACGGCGGAAAACTGACCGACAAGGAGAAATTTCTTGCGCCGAACGACGATGTGAACAAATCCCAGTCCTCCAACGATACTTTCCCTACGGCGATGCACATTGCCGCCTACAAGATGCTGGTGGAAACCACCATACCCGGCGTCGAAAAACTGAAGGCGACGCTGGAAGCCAAAAGCAAACAGTACATGCAGGTGGTGAAGATCGGACGGACGCATTTCATGGACGCCACTCCGCTCACTGTGGGGCAGGAAATCAGCGGGTACGTGTCGCAGCTCGAACACGGACTGAAAGCCATCCGCAACACTCTTCCTCATCTGTCCGAGCTGGCGCTGGGCGGAACCGCCGTCGGCACAGGCATCAATACTCCCGAAGGCTATGCCGAAAACGTGGCGAAAAAGATAGCCGAACTTACCGGTTTGCCTTTCGTGTCCGCTGCCAACAAGTTTGAATCGCTTGCCTCCCACGATGCGATCGTAGAAACGCACGGCGCCTTGAAAACCGTTGCCGTCAGCCTGATGAAGATCGCCAACGACATACGCATGTTGAGTTCGGGACCCCGTTCGGGCATCGGCGAATTACACATTCCCGACAACGAACCCGGGTCGTCCATCATGCCCGGCAAGGTGAACCCCACGCAGTGCGAAGCGCTCACCATGATAGCCGCACAGGTGCTGGGCAACGACGTGGCGATCAATATCGGCGGGGCTACCGGACATTTTGAACTGAATGTATTTAAACCGTTGATCATTTACAATTTCCTGCACAGTGCGCGTTTGATCGGCGAAGGTTGTGTGAGCTTCAACGACAAGTGCGCGGCGGGGTTGGAACCCATTGAAGCCAATATCAAAAAGCATTTGGACAACTCGTTGATGCTGGTTACGGCGCTGAATCCGAAAATAGGATACTACAAGGCTGCCGAAATAGCCCAGAAAGCCCACAGGGAAGGCAAAACGCTGAAAGAAAAGGCGGTGGAACTGGGTTATCTCACCGCCGAAGAGTTCGACCGGTGGGTAGTTCCTGCAAAAATGGCGGGAAAAATATAGAGAACCGTGCAGGTATTCTCCGGCGCTGCGGACGGCAGGGGCATTGCCGCTCCTGCGATTGTTGCGACAGGTGTTCGGCGAATGTCCGCGGGGGTTCGGCGAATGTCCGCAATGTTTTAGGCGCTATTCGTACCAAACAGTAATATGCCGGCAAAAAATATACCCGTCCGTGCGGGACTTGGGAGTGTATGGATCCCGTCCTGTCCGTAAGCTGAAGCATACGGTTAATAAAGTGTCGTCCCGTGCGGGACTTGGGAGCGTATGGATGCTGCCCTGTCCGTAAGCTAAAGCTTACGGTTAATAAAGTGTCGTCCCGTGCGGGACTTTGCCGGCAAAAAATGTACCCGTCCCTGCGGAACAGGTACCGTCAGGGATGACATGGTTAAAAGACGGGGCATGCCCCGTCTCTATTGTTTTGCCCCGTAAAGTATTACAGGTTATTTATTTTTATCCCCAAACTAATTAGGCACGCCGTACACATGGAGTATATCGCTTAAAAGCACATACAGCGCCGTGTCGAACCCGCTGATGTAACTGCGCGAGTTGCACAGGACGGCGGCGCTGTAGCCTCCGTTTACCCCGCCGCACCACATGGTTGCCGTGCCTGCAAGGTTGCCGTCGTGATAGTAACCGCCCGGATACAGACGGCTGTGGTTCACCCGCCAGCCCAGAGCATACATGTTGTATGGCTGCCATGCCGTAAACATTTCGGCGCGCGACGTCGCGTTCAATATGTCGGGAATGTTGGTCAATCCGTCGAACGACGCCAGAAAGCGCATCATTTGGCTGGTGGATGCTATCAAGCCTCCCGCAGCCGCTATCAGCGGCATGTTGTTGTCGTAGGCGCTGTAGCCGCCCTGCGGATAGTAAACACATTCGTTGCCGCGTTTCTGCGAACGGCTGCCCGCGCCGACATGAATATCGCTGATCCCCGCGGGCTGCAATATTTCCTCCTTCAGGTACTGCTCGTAGGTTTTGCCGGTCGTTTTTTCGATGATTTTGCCCAGTACGCCAAAGCCCATATTATAATAGGAAAACGTTGCTCCGGGAGTGTATGTCTGGGAAAGACCGAGCATGTACGTGATCAGCTGGTCGAGCGTTTGGTTCATGTAAGGCGTGGTGAACATCGGGTCGGGATTGCTGATCCAGCCGCTGTTGTGCTGCAGGAAATGGCGTGGCGTTACCGTTGCCTTGCTGCCCGTTACTCCGGGAAATTCTGCGTCCAGGACGCCGCCGGAGCCGAAAACGGGCTGATCCAAATTCAGCCTCCCTTCCTCTACCAGCTTCATGATGCACACTGCCGTAAACAATTTAATATACTGACCAAAGATCATTTTTATCAT
>JAISRX010000139.1 GCA_031273395.1 Bacteroidales bacterium
CTGAAGGCTTCGGCAAACACCTGGAACTATACGAGCGGTATGCGTTCATACAGTCCCGTATATTACGGGCTGGAACAGTACGACGTCTTTACAGGCGAATATTCACTCTACAATCTGACGCCGAACACGGTGCCTTATCTTGGCGATGTGACTGGAGGACGCGACGGAAATACGCAGATATATTTCGAAGCCCGCCTGAACTGGGACAAAACCTGGGGCAAACATACGGTAAGCCTGATGACTGTGGGCATTCGCGACGAAAAAATCCTGACCAACGGACAGGGAGGCACTATCTATTACACTCTGCCCGAACGAAACCTCGGCAACTCCGGACGTTTCTCGTATGATTTCGACAAACGCTACTTTGCCGAGTTTGCCTACGGTTACAACGGTTCGGAGAAATTCATCGGCGACAAACAGTTCGGCTTTTTCCCGTCATTTGGCGGAGGCTGGATTACTTCGAACGAAGCCTTTTGGGGCGATGGACTGAAAAATATTATCAGCCTGCTGAAATTCAAGGTAACATACGGAAAAGTGGGCAACGACGCCATCGCGGGACGCGAGGGCAGATTCTTCTACCTTTCCAGAATTGTTGACGGAGGCGGGGAATACCAGTGGGGAAAAATCTTTTCAGGTACCTACAGCGGATTCACTTTCGACAGGTATGCCAACCCCGACATATCCTGGGAAGTATCCACCAAGTACAATCTGGGTGTAGAACTCGGTATTTTCAAGGACGAAGCGCTGAAACTCCAGGTAGACTTTTTTAAGGATTTAAGGGAAAATATTTACATGGAGAGGGAAAATTTCCCGCAGACCGCCGGTTTCCAGAGATCCATACACGGCAATGTCGGCAAGGTAACCTCAAAGGGCTTTGAAGCATCCCTTGACTACAAACATTCGTTTAACAGGGATTTATGGTTGACGGCGCGGGCAAACTTCACCTATTCCACCAACAAGTTTCTGGAAAAGGACGAAAAGAACTTCCGCGACGAATATCTGAAATCGGTGGGACAGCCGGTGAACCAGACCTGGGGATATCTTGCCGAAAGGCTTTTTGTCGACCAGCTGGAAATCGACAATTCACCGCGGCAGGAATTCGGACAGTACATGCGCGGCGACATCAAGTATCTGGACGTTAACGGCGACGGCGTGGTGAACACCAACGACCGCGTTCCGATGGGCTATCCGACGGTTCCCGAAATACAGTACGGTTTCGGTCTGTCGGGCGGTTACAAGAATTTCGACCTGTCGTTTTTCTTTCAGGGAAACGCCCGCGTATCGTTCTATATTGCGCCGGAGGCAATCGCTCCGTTCATCAATCGCAGAAACGCGCCGGAAATCGTCGCCCGCGATTCGTGGAGCGAAACGCATCCCGACGTTCATGCCTTCTGGCCCCGTCTGGCAACCTATCAGGTGTCCAATAATGTACAGCAATCGTCGTGGTGGTTGCGCGAAGGCAGTTTTGTCCGCCTGAAAACCTTGGAATTAGGTTACACCATACCCAAGGTTGACAGGCTGAAAATGTCGAACGCCCGCATCTATTTCAGCGGCGAGAACCTGTTCTCCATCAGCGCCTTTAAACTCTGGGACCCCGAAATGGGCGGCAACGGGCTTGCCTACCCCATCAACAGGCGTTTCAACATAGGGCTTCAGCTTAATTTTTAAATTGTATAACAAGTAATTAATTCAAACAATGAAAGGATTAAATAGTATTGTAAAAAAAATAACTGACCCGGTAAACAGACTGTTTACCCGAACTCTCCGTGCCGTCGCATGTCTGCTGTTTGCCTGTTGCCTGTCCTCGTGCAGTTTTCTCGACATCGTGCCGGATAATACCATCACCGTGGAAGACTATTTCGCCAACAAGCAGTCGGCGTATCAGGCGCTGAGCAATGTGTATGCAGGGCTGCCGAACAACCAGTACATCCACAATACCGAATGGCTGCTGGGCGATGACTGGCTGGGACAGCGCGACGCTACCAGAGCCTCAAGCGGACTTGCAGGAAGCCGCATCATGGCGGGCGACCAGAACGCATCGGATCCCCTGCTTGGTTTCTGGGAAGGCAGCAATTATGCTACCGATATGTACGAACGCATCCGTATGGCAAATACCTTCTTCGAATACTTTCATCTGGTAAAGGATATTACCGCCGCCGAAAGAACACAGTGGCTGGCGCAGGTGAAGTTTCTGAAGGCATATTTCCATTTCATCCTGATCCAGTACTACGGACCGATTGTTATTGTGGATGCCAACCTTCCCCCCAATTCGTCGGCGGAAGATTTGTTTGTAAGCCGCAGCAAGGTGGACGAATGTTTTGATTATGTTCTTCGGCTGATGGACGAGGCAATTCCCGACCTGGACGATGAAGTCATGGAAGACGAACTCGGCATGGTCAGCAGGGCTGCCGCCAAAGCCATCAAGGCGCGTGTGCTGCTGTTCAGGGCAAGCCCCCTGTTCAACGGTCCCGCCGATCTGTTCGGCGGATTCCTTGACCACGACGGTCAACCGTTCTTCCCCATGGATGCGGAAAACTCTCCGGCGTGGACGCAAAAGTGGAAAGACGCCGAAACCGCAGTCAACGAGGCTATCTCCTATTGCGAAGCGGAAGGCTACGGGCTGTATGAATACGAAGAGCAGCCCTACAAATTCGACATTGAAGACTGGAACGCAAACCCCGACCTGAAACTGTTCTATACCCTGCGGATGCTGATTGTTGACCCGTGGAACAAAGAATGTATCTGGGGACGCACCTACAACCCCACATCCTCGGGTACTCTTCAGGACGCCAGCAACCTCCGCCTGCCCCGCACCTATAACAACGGAGTGTATGAAACCGCCGCCAATTCGTGGAACTGGGCTGCGGCGACATATCAGGCGATGAGCCGCTACTACACCAGGAACGGGCTGCCCATTGACGTGGACAAAACCTTTGACCGGAACAACATGCTGCGCCTTGTTTCCACGCCGGAGGAGGACGATCCCGAATATGTGAAATGGCGGGGAATTCTGCAACCCGATTTCCTGACGGTGAAAATGTATCTCGACCGCGAGCCGCGCTTCTATGCCAATCTCGGCATCACAGGCGGCTACTGGCGGGCGCACCAGTACTGCATCCCCACGGAAATGTACGGCGGTACTGCCGGCGGATACGATCCGGGCATCAATACCACCGACTTCTACTGGACGGGCATCGGCGTGAAAAAGTTCGTGCATCCCGAATCCAAATCGGGGAGCTGGCTGCGTCAGGTACATTTTCCCTATCCGATCATCCGCATGGCTGACCTTTATCTGATGAAAGCCGAAATACTGAATCAGCTCTACGGACCCGGTCAGAACGTATGGGACGAAGTGAACAGAATACGCAGCCGCGCCGGCATACCCGACGTGGAAGAAGTATGGGCAGATCCCGGTCTGGTCAACAGTCTGTATCTGAACAGGCATCTGGACAAATCCGGCATGCGCGAGATTATCATGCGCGAACGCGCCATAGAACTGTCGTTTGAAGGCAGCCGCTACTGGGATGTAGTGCGCTACAAACGGGGCGCCGCCGAATTTAACGAGCCTATAACCGGATGGAGAGCCGATACCTACGGATCCACCAACTTTTTCAGGTTGGAGGTGAAGCAGCGCCGTCGCTTCCTCAACCGAAACTACTTGTGGCCCATTTCCATCAACGAAATGAATACCAATGCCAATATGATTCAAAGTTATGGATGGGAATAATGAAAGAAAACGAAATATTAAAAATTGAAGAATATGAAAAGAGTATTAGAATCGATAAAGAACCTCGCGGCGGTAGTCTGTGCTGCCGTCCTGCTGTTCTCATGCGAGGAGAGCAAGCGGTTTGAAATAGGCTACAGCGACAGCGAGCCGCCGCTTCCCCCCGTGTTTGTGAAGTACAAACCCACCTACGGCGGCGTGCGCATCTTTTTCAAGGCGCCCGAAAACAAGGATTTATTGTCCATTGACGCCGTTTACCGTACCAAAAAGGGCGAAGAACGGTGGTTTTCCGTATCCTATTATGCAGACCACATTGATGTGGCCGGCTTTGCCACTCAGGAACCGCATATCGTGGAACTTTATGCCGTCGACCGCGCAGGCAATCAGTCGGAAAGGCTCAATATTGAAGTGGAACCGCTACAGCCGGCTGTGGAACAGGTGGCAAACACGGTTTACTGCGTCGGCGGATTCAGTTCTTTCTATATCAACTGGGAAAACGGCTTGATGCAAAGCATGAAAATCTTCCTCGAATATGAATATTCGGACGCTTCGAACGTCAAACACGAAAAATCCATCGTGTACACCTCGCGCGAGGCGGAAGAACGGCAATTCATACGCGATCCGGGCTTCTCGGACAAGTATCCGGTCAGCGTGAAAATACGTGTTGAAGACGAATACGGCAATACCAGCAGTACTTTCGACATGGGGCAGCTTCGGTTGCTTGCCGACGAAGTTATACCCAAGGACAAGTGGCAGATTCCCGCTACGAACGACTCCACCATTGTCAATCGTGCCGGAGAAAGGGTGAATACCGGCGTCCCGATGGGATTCTTCGACGGATATGAGGGGCGCGCCTACATGATGATCGACGACATCATCAACGACGGCACTTTCGTCAATTTTGTACATACCAGAGGATACGGGCGAACGGGCGAAAGCAGGGACGGCAACACGCCGTGGAACTACATCATCGATCTGGGCGACTATTACGAGTTGAGCCGCATCATCACCCATCAGCGCTATAGAAGCAGCGGGGCGAACGAATACAGCGGACGCGAAGACTATTACCGCAACGAAAATGTCGGGAAATATTCCATGTGGCGGTGGGACGAAGACACTCAGGCGTGGGATTCCATTACCACCAACATCATCACCTTCCCGCTCAACCTGCCCGACCGGCAGTACAAAATTCTGGGACAGCAGGGCGACATGGCGTACATGCATCCCGACGATCCAAAGTTTACCAAGCCTACCCGCTGGTTCCGCTACGAAGCACTGGCTTCTTTCGACGACCAATATACGGGTATAAATCACAGATGCGTGTCGGAACTCACCCTCTATGGGCGCAAAGCGGAAGGTTATTGATAAAATATTCATCATTATAAAGTTAAAAAAAATGAAAGCAGTATTTAAAAATCTGAAAAAGTACGCCGCTCTGTACGGCGTCCTGGCGGTCGCGGCGCTCATTACGGGCAGTTGCGACAGAGAAGCCATCTATGATAATATCAAACAATTTTCGGAAGAAGAAATCTATCCCGCCAAATTCGACACGATCTCCGGACGTATCGGCTATGAGCGCGTGGAAATAGACCTCCGGAAAGACGGACGCATTCCGGCAAGCAAAATCATTATGGGTAAAGCGAAAAAAACCGTCGTGGTGTACGATGAAGACACACCGACGCCGATGGTCATCGAGATCGACAGCGTCTGTTCGTATGTCAATATTACCGGACTGATCGAACCGCGCCTGTACCGGTTCAAGATTTACACCGAAGACGGGGAAGGCAGCCGTTCCATCCCGCAGGAAATATCCTTAGTGCCTTACACTTCCTACGACCGCGACGTACTGCAGCAGGGTATCCTCGATCCCTCCGCATCCGTCGCCTCTTCCGCTCTGTTGATGGAGTGGCCCGGCGGACTGCACACCATCATGATGGAGTACCACGGTCTAAGGTACAGGTACGCCGACGCGGACAGCGTGTGGCATGAAGGCGAATTGAACCTTGCGCCGCGTATTTACGCCAATAACCTGCCGGAAGGCAGGGAAGTAAGTTTCAACATGACTTACCGTGTGCTGCCCATCCTCGACAATGGAGACAAACTCCTGGATACCATTCCCGTTGAAAAGGCATTTGTGGTGCAGATGCCAACAGCGGAACAGCCTTTTGTTCCGACGGAACTTGCCATTCTGCGCGCCAACGGAATAAACAGTTTCACCCTTGCCGATGCCGATGCCGTTACCAAATTGACCTATCCCATGAACATGACCACCTTTGCCGACCTGTTCTATTTCAACAAGGTGGAAACGCTCGACCTTACCGGCAAGGGTTTGCCCGGAACGCTGGAAACCCTGACTTACGGACGCAATAATGTGGTAAGCATAGTGGGCGGCGGTGCATGGCAGGAATTTATGATGCCGGTAGACCAGCCTGCAAGAATCAGAGAGACCACAGGCAGAGCGCCCGAAAGCCTCCAGACCTTGAAAGACGCCATAGATGGCGGGCAAATCACCAAAATACTGTATATCCCCAAAACCATGGGGACGGTGTTTGACGAGTTCCTGCAACCCTATGTAACGTCGGGCGTGGTGGAACTGCTCGGATACGACAACGACAACAAGGAGTATTTCCCCGACAGCGTATATATAGAGCCGCAGTTTTTCGGCAGCGGAACGGTGCAGGATGCCAATTCATGGGACATTATTTTATCCTATTCGGGCGATGTGCTGCCCCGCTCTACAGACATTGTCAGGTTTAACCCCGCCGCAGAAACGGTTAATGGCGTTGCGGTAAACATGAATCTGAACCAGTTGCTGCAAAGCGACGGTAAAAACATTTACCGTTGTGTCATTCAGGATTATCGTCCTTCGTTTTTCTTTGCACTTCCCCGACAATGGCGTTTCGACAATCGGCGCTATCCGTATGTGAAGTTCAAAATGATGATTGGTTGCGACAAATCGCTGGTTACCAATACCGGCGGGAATAACCGGCATGTTTACCGTCAGCCGTGGATTCGTCCGATAAACTACCTGTGGGCTTTTACTTCCAATTCCGACTATGGGCAGGAATCGTGGGATACCGGTAAAGGTAATTATCCGGCTATAACGGATGCCGAAATAGATAACAAGACGTGGCATGAGTATACGGTAAATATGAGCGCCAATGACGGCGGAGACAATTCCAACAGACGCAATCGCGTTTATGTAGTCAACGTAGGACAGGAAAACGGCGTTACCTGGACTTACGATGCAGACAATCAGGTAGTCTTTTATATTGCCGATTTCCGTTTATGCAAAACAACAGCAGATTAATAACAATTAATAATGTATAACAGTATGAAAAGATATAAATT
Source organism: Bacteroidales bacterium (assembly GCA_031273395.1). Lineage (GTDB taxonomy): Bacteria > Bacteroidota > Bacteroidia > Bacteroidales > UBA4181 > JAIRLS01. The sequence goes on from JAISRX010000139.1 coordinate 7,076, forward strand.
CCATATAGGACATTTATTGTTGCTGGGCGCGATTTCGGCGTTGCTGGGCGCGTGCGGCAAGGAAGAAGAAAAGAAGGACGGGGTTTTTGACGACAGCTACAAGCCCGTCAAAGTAACCCCCGTAAGCGGTCTGCGCATAATGTGGGACTACAGTTCCATGAAACAGCTGGCATCCAAGGGTACTTCGCCGAAAATGATCCGCGCATCCGACGGGTCGCTGGTGGCGGTATACGGATTGGAAGGTGTTGCGTATCTGACCCGCAGTACGGACGACGGGCAAACATGGAGCGCCGCAGTTACCCTGTTTGCCAAAAGTTCCCACACCGGTAAAAACGGCGACTACGACATCACCTATACCGAACTTGCGGGACAACCGGCGATCATCCAACTTGCCGACGGCGATCTGGTAGCGGTTTGCGCCGTCAGGTATCAGTACACGGTGGATAATGTTGTTACGGAATTTCCCGCAGCCGTAAGGGTAAGACGCATCAACAGTACGGATTTTTCATTTTCTTCTACCGCGGATGTTTACGTCAATCTCGGAGTGGAGCATCCGTCGTTCCTGCTACTTCCCGACGGCAGGCTGCAACTCTATTTTGCCAATGGTGCCGTATCCCAGCCTCTTGTAATGATCAATTCAACAGGAATGGCTGCGGATGCGTATGTACAGCAGATTGTCGTCATCGAATCGACCGACAACGGGCAGACATGGACAAGCGCTGTTACGGATTTTGGTCCCGACGGCGTCGATCGAAGCTGGACGGGCGCCAAAACGGTTGCCTCGC
>JAISRX010000156.1 GCA_031273395.1 Bacteroidales bacterium
ACCATACGGGACATACGTCAGCATCCCGGAATAACGGACGAAACGCAGGTGAGGTGCTATACGGGCATGGGACAAACCGATTTCGTCGCCGAAGACAAGTTCATATCCGGCAACGTCAATCCTGCCAATCACCGCTATGACGGTTTTACTTCGCCGCTGGCGGGCGACCTCAACGGCGACGGCAAGCCCGAAATCGTTGTGATGGGGCTTGAAAACAGTACGGGCGCAAGCCTTTACGGAACAGCCACCTGCATCTGTATCCTGAACGGGCAAACGGGACAGGAGACGGTACGCTATCCCCTGCCGGCACAGTGGCAGGTGCGCGACCCTTCGCACAATACCCCCTCGTGGATGGCGCTGGTGGACGCCGACCGGAACGGGAAGGCGGAAATCATCGTGGCATGCGGATATACCGAGTGGGGCGAGACGGCAAAATACCGGAAACAGCTTGTTTCCTACGAGGTCAATGACAAGACCTTCCTGCCCGCCACCCCGTCGCTTGGCACGGAGCATCCCGACAGGCTCACGCAAAAGTGGACAAGCAGCGTGCGGTATGACCAATCGACCTCCGGCGTTGCCGACACCCGCTTCGCTAAAGCCTCCCCCCTGCCGCAGGTGGTGGACGTCAACGGCGACGGGGTTGCCGAAATTCTGGTGTACAACAAACTGTACCATGCCGTAACCGGCGAACTGCTGATCACCCTCGAAGACCTTGAACCCAACAGCACGTGGAACACCCGCAACCGCACCGTTGCCCAGTACCGGCAGTATGCCTACGTGGGGCGCGGCAGGCATACCTCGTGGTACGACAATGGCGTCCCCGCCGACAGGAACATCAACTTTTCCTTTGTATATGACCTCGACGAAGACGGAAAAATGGAAATCATTGCCGGAGGAAAAGTGTATTACCGTCTTGATCCTGCCAAAGGTTCCTACAGCGTGAAATCGGCGGACGATACCCGTTTCGGCGGCGGGCAGGGACTTGGGATAGGCGACGGATATACCGGAGTAGCCGACGTTAACGCCGACGGAAAAGCCGAAATAGTGGTGGCGTCCAACACCAGCGACGAAAAAAACCTGCGCATCAGGGTTTGGGACCCGGCCTTCATCACGGTCGACCCGCAGGGAAACAAAATACCGGTGGCGGACATTGCCGCCTCACCGCCGGCGCTGCTGGCGGATATAACCGTCCCTTTTACCTACAGCGCAAGGCAAGGCACCCATTCCTACGTGTATATCGGCGACATTGACGGGAAAATTGATCCCGTCTCCAAAAAGAAATATCCGGAAATATCGGTGCTGGGTCCCCGCCTGTATGACAACAGGATCATTCCAAATCATCCGAATGTTCCGTCGTTTGGCGGCAATTACGTCTATACTTCCGGTGACGGCGACCATACGGCGCGCGGCGCACTGATGAGCTGGACGTGGAACAACGACCCTGCGGCAACCGTCGACAACCGCCTGAAAGTGTCGTTCCTGCTGGAACACAACGACCGGTCGCTCAACACGGGCTTCACCATGTTCGATTTCGACAACGACGGCGTACAGGAAATATGCTACCGCGATGAGAAAAACCTGCGCATCATCAGCGCCGGCAAACATTTGGTGCGGCTGAACGATAGCGACAGCCGCGTCATCAGGTTCAAAAAAGACGTCAAATCCTACACCGGATACGAATATCCCGTCATCGCCGACATCGACGGAGACGGAAGCGCCGACATCATTGTGATGGGAAGCCCCAACGATTTGGACGCCCGCGGATACATCTACGTGGTGCAGGCAAAGCCGGGAAAAACCACTTTTGCCCCCGCCCCCAAAATGTGGAACCAGTTTATGTATTCGCCCTTGAAGATACAGGAAGACCTCGCCGTTCCGATGATCAACCTGCATCCCCTGTCGCCTGCGCTGGGCTACGTGCTGCAAGCGGACGTCAACTCGAAAGCCGTCACGCAGATTTACAACAACACCATCACGCAGGTGGTCAAATCAGCCATTTTCCCAATGCCCGACACGGCAGGCAACACGGTAAACGTGCTTCAACCCATTGTGGTCATCCCCGACGCGAAAATATCGGGAGCGCGGGTCAACAGGACGACAACGCCCCCGCAACTCGAATTTTATGTAGTCAACACCGGTAACGGAACGCTGAACGGACATACCCCCGTCACGATCTTCAAGGGGGACGACAGTTACGTGCCAAGCGGATTTTTTGCCAAGATCACGGTCGGCGCCGATCTGTTCCCGAACGATTCGACGCACATCATCTTCCCGTTTCCGGCGGCAGACCTCGACAAGAGTTTTACCATCCGCGTGTCCGATTCCACCTGCAACAACCGGGATGATTTGTTCATGCAGCATTATCAGGAATGTAACTGGGCGGACAACACGGCGGAAACCGGCATTTTCCTGCTGAGGAACGATGCGGCGACCGTCGTTTTTTCGCAAACGGCGATCATCGACGTCCTTGCCAACGATTCGCTCGGCACGGGATGCAGCGTGCAATTGCGGGAGGCCGACCTCGTCACCCCCGGAGGCGCCGGAGTGATGACCGGCAGTTTCGGCGCTTTTGAAATAACGGGCAACCGCCTGAAATATACCCCGCCGCCGGCGCCCTACAGGGACAGCATACTGGTGGAAGCTGCCTATACCGTGCATTGCTACGGCGTCAGCAAGCGGGCAAAGGTGTATATTTACATCGTCGAAAGCTGTACGGGCAACTTTAGCGTATGCGCAGGCGTGCCTTACCGCTTCTGCCTCTACCGGCACGATCCGGGAATCCGGTTCGACTGGCGCGACTCGCAAGGCGTATATCTGGGCAGTACCGAACCGTTTATTCCCTCTCCGGTGAAAAACGCTCTGTTCTACGTCAAACCGTACATGCCGGCGGGCAGTCGATATGAAAGGATTGATTTCCCGTTTGCAAAAATAGAAACGAATATAGTGCCTTTCATCAGGACGGGTCCTGTATATCGGCTGCCGAACAGGTGAATACGGATAACGGCATGCCGAACAGTCCGGCGCCGAATCTTTTCACGGAAATCTCCACCATTCCCGATCCCCGATGAAAACACCACCTTATTACACTGCAAATATTTAAGGTGCGGATTTAAGGATATACTCTAACATGGCTTTAAAAATCCGGTTCTTCCGGTATTTGTGTTCCGTTTGCAAAAATGTTGCACCAATGGCGAAAGAAAATAAATACCCGCATCATGAACTCCTATACGGAATGCGTTTTTATGAAATCGCTTATGATGACGTGGGCGCTCTGACCATGTTGCATGCGCTGGCAGACAGCGGCGAAGCCGAAATACTTGCCACGTTTCCGCAACCGTCTCTTCAGAGGGATATTTGCACCGGAATACCGTACTTTTCCATTCGTTTTGCAATGAGGCGCAGGGTCTCTTCCGGCGCTTTATAGAGGGTATTCACCGGCGTGTCTCTTGCTATGGTATAAATCATCAGCTGTTTCGGACGGATGTCGGAAACGGCTTTTTCCCATGCATCCAGTTCTTCCGGAAGCATGTTGTTCACCGGTTGCCCGTTGCAGGTGCCGTGCAGAAACATGGTTTGGATGACGCACCTTCCGTTAAAGGCTTTCAGCCGGGCGATCAGTTTCCGTACCGGTACTGCCTTTGCGGGATGATTGAGCAAACGGACGGTGGCATCAATCGCCGAATCCAGTTTCAGGACGGGCATGTCGGTTTTCCCGAGCGCCTCCGCCACTTCCGGACGGTGCAGCATCGTGGCGTTGGACAGGACGGATATTTTCGACGGGGGAGCATACCGGTTGCGCAGAGCAATAACGTCATCGACAATTCCGGCAAAATCGGGATGAATGGTCGGTTCGCCGTTGCCGGCAAAGGTAATGGCGTCGGGAAGCTGTCCTGACGCCTGCATTCCGGCAAGTTTCCGCTCCAGCGCCGCGGCGACGTCCTTCCGCGCGGGCAGCGGATGCTCCTTTATGTTGCTTCCTGCGGCGTTCCTTCCACATTCGCAGTAAATACAGTCGAAGTTACAGTATTTGCTGTCCGCCGGAAGCAGGTTGATTCCCAGCGATGCGCCCAGCCGGCGGCTTTGTACGGGACCGAAAACAAGCCGGTCGAATAAAAATGTAGCCACTGCTTGAATGTTCTTTGTTATGTTTCCCCTCCGCCGACCGGCACGCGGTAACTGTTTGTTGACGGTTGTCTGTCGCCGAATGTGGGACAGTTGCACGGCGCTCCACGCCGTTTTTTTTTGTACGAGTGGTACGAACTGCCGCACGAGGCGGACAACAGTGCAACTGCCAGTCCCATTGGCAATATGACGTTCAATTTTTTCATGGTCGTGACGGGTGATGACTAAATAATTTTCAATTCCCTGCCGATTTTGGCAAAGGCGTTCAGCGCCCTGTCCAAATGGGCTTGCGTGTGCGCTGCGGACAGTTGCACCCTGATGCGCGCCTGTTCCTTCGGCACTACCGGATAATAAAAGCCCACCACATAAATGCCTTCCTGCAACAGCCGTTCCGCAAATTCCTGTGAAAGGGCGGCGTCGTAGAGCATGACGGCAACAATTGCCGAGCGGCTGGGCTTGATGTCGAACCCTGATTGCTGCATCCCCGACATGAAACGGTGGATGTTTTGCGTCAAGCGGTCGTGCAGACCGGTGGATGTTTCCAGCAGGTCGAGGGCGGCAATTCCCGCGCCGACTACCGAAGGGGGAATGGAATTGGAAAACAGGTACGGACGCGAGCGTTGCCGCAGCATCCGGATGATCTCCTTCCGTCCCGTGGCGAATCCCCCGATGCCGCCGCCCAGCGCTTTGCCCAGCGTACCGGTGATAATATCCGCCTGTCCGCGCACGTTGAACAGTTCGGTGACCCCGTGTCCCGTTGCTCCCACCACGCCGGCGGAATGACATTCGTCAATCATCACCAGCGCGTCGTATTTTTCGGCTAACCGGCAAATACTGTCCATCGGGGCGACGTTGCCGTCCATGGAAAAAACGGCGTCGGTGGCAATGATCCTGAAACGGTGTCGCTGCGCTGCCACGAGTTGCTTTTCCAGATCGTCCATGTCGGCGTTTGCGTAACGGTAGCGCACCGCTTTGCACAAGCGGATGCCGTCGATGATGGAGGCATGGTTGAGCGCATCGGAGATGATGGCGTCTTCCTCGCCCAGAAGCGGTTCGAACACTCCCCCGTTGGCGTCGAAACACGAGGCATACAGGATAGTGTCCTCCGTGCCGAAAAACCGCGCAATGCGCCGTTCCAGTTCCTTGTGCATGTCCTGTGTGCCGCAGATAAACCGCACCGACGACATGCCGAAACCGTGACTGTCCAGCGCCCGGTGCGCCGCTTGAACAATATCCGGATGCGCGGAAAGCCCCAGATAATTGTTGGCGCAGAAATTCAGTACTTGCCGCCCCGTGTCCAGTGTGATCTCTACTCCCTGAGGGCTTGCGATAACATGCTCGTTCTTGTGCAATCCTGCCTTCCGGATGTTTTCCAGTTCGCCGGCAAGATATGACTGCATTTTTCCATACATGATTTTAAATGATTTTAAATTATTTAAAAAGTGAATCTACAAATTCGTATTTGTTAAAAACCAGCAGGTCTTCCGGCTTTTCGCCGACGCCGATGTACCTGACCGGTATTTTGAACTGATCGGAAATCCCCAGTATCACGCCTCCCTTGGCTGTTCCGTCCAGTTTGGTGAGCGCCAGCGCCGATACTTCCGTGGCTTTGGTGAACTGTTTTGCCTGCTCGAAGGCGTTTTGTCCCGTTGAGCCGTCCAGCACCAGCAACACCTCGTGGGGCGCGTCGGGGATGACTTTTTGAATTACCTTTCTTATTTTGGAAAGTTCGTTCATCAGGTTGATTTTGTTGTGCAGACGTCCTGCCGTGTCGATGATCGCCACGTCGGCGCCGCCGGCTTTAGCCGAACTGACGGTATCGTATGCCACCGATGCGGGGTCGGCGCCCATCTGCTGCTTGACGATACCTGCGCCCGTGCGCTCCGACCAGATGACCAGCTGATCGACCGCGGCAGCCCTGAACGTATCCGCCGCGCCGAGCAATACCTTTTTCCCGGCATTTTTAAACTGGCAGGCAAGTTTGCCGATCGTGGTGGTTTTACCCGCCCCGTTCACGCCTACCACCATGATGACGTACGGTTTGGCAGTGACAACGGAGGCAAAATCCGCCACATCGCCCGTGTGGTTCTCTTCCAGCAGGGCGGCTATTTCTTCCCGCAGAATGGCGTTCAGTTCCCCGACATTCATGATCTTGTCGCGGGCGGCTCTGTTTTCGATGCGCCTGATGATTTTCAGGGTCGTTTCCACCCCGACGTCGGAGCTGATCAGCACTTCTTCAAGGTTGTCCAGCACCTCCTCATCTACTTTGGACTTCCCGGCAACGGCGCGCGCCAGCTTCCGAAACAAACTTTCCTTTGTTTTTTCGATACCCCTGTCAAGGTATTCTTTTTTTTCCTTTGAAAACAATCCGAATAATGCCATGTCTTATTACTTTTGAAACTCAAATAGTCCCGCAAAGATAGTGAATATAATTGAAGATGGCTACATCTTTTTTTGAAACGCCAGAGTCAACGGGTGCATTTACCTTCCGCAATCGGTTGCGTAATTTTTTTTTTGATTTTTTGACATTCAAGCGAACAATTACAAAAACATGATGTATCTTTACCGCGTTTTATGAAAATTTTGTCTTGGGAATGGCGAATAAAAATTTGTAACGGATATGAAATTTGACCTCGAAGAGGTCACATGTTTATGGAAGCAATGTACCCTTCTGTTGTACGACCCCGACGGGGTCGAATGGAAACACAGCATCGTTTTTCTATAAACATAAGATGCCTTCGGCATCAAAACCATGATACATTATTTATTTCACGTTCCTTAAAGGGTAAATGCACAAAGAAGCAGGACTTTTTTCAGTTTGTAATGAAGAATTTTGCTCACATATTGTCCGCCGACCGGCTGTTAAACGATGCGAAAAACCGTTTAAAAGCTGTTTTGCGCCCTGCGCGGCTCGCGACGGCCTTCCGTCCGCTGCGGCATTCCCATTCCGGCGAAGAACGTCCGGTATGGTCGGTGCAGGGAGACCGGCAGTGCGAAAACGGACGGCTTGCCGGAAACAGTGACGCCTTTTCGTCGACATGCCGCCGGCAAAACAGCGTCGATGATGGCTTCCTGTCGACCTGCTGCCGGCAAAACAACGTCAATGGTGACGGAAGATGGAACTTTTCTGACATTGTGGCAGACAATGCCCGAAAATGCACGCATTTTTTTAATATCGACACGTCAATGCTCCAAAACTGCGCGCAATATCTGCCATTACGTCAGGAAATGCCCGAAAATGTACGCATTTTTTCAATATTTACGTTTCGATGCTCCGAAAAGGTGCGCAATTTTACGGCATCGACGTTTCGACGCTCCAAAACGGTGCGCAATTTTACGGCAT
>JAISRX010000168.1 GCA_031273395.1 Bacteroidales bacterium
AGTTCCGAAAAAGTTTTTGGGTATGCTGAAAAAGAATTTTAGAGTTCTAAAAAAGTTTTTGGGTATTCTAAAAAAGTTTTTTAGACATTGGAACCATTCTAAATAACATCCGGCAGGAGAAGACGAAATGATAAATATGCAGATAATAAATATCAGTAAAATAAAAAGTTATGGCTAAGGATTATTTAAAGAGCAATGATGAAGAGTTTGCCATTCAGGTGCAAACCATTCAGGACACTGTAACGTTAAAAGCAGGCAATTGGGGGATCAATCCTCAGGAATTAATGGAATGGTCGGGCGATTTGCTGACTTTTAAAACCGCGCTTGCCGTCGCGAAAAACCCCGCCACGCGAACGCCCGTCGCCATCAGGGAAAAAGACGACGCGCGAAAGACGCTGGTAACGAAATTACGCCCTTTCATACAGGGACGGCTCATCCACAACGCGCTGGTAACGCCGGCAGACCTTATTTCAATGGAGTTGCCCCCCCCACGACTCCACCCCCACCCCCATACCCACCCCCTCCACTTTCCCGGAAATGGAAATAGACAGCAGCATCATTCGCCGCCTCCTCCTCTACTTCAGGGACTACGGCAGCGAAAAGCGCGGGAAACCCTACGGCATCCACGGAGCGGAGGTACGCTGGGGTATTCGCGACGCGCCGCCCGCCGATGTGGACGATTTGATCCGCTCGGAGTTCGCCACCAAAAGCCCCTATGTCCTCGAATTTAAGGAAAGCGACCGGGGAAAGACCGTGTATCTCTGCACGCGGTGGGAAAACAACCGCGGCGTGAAGGGTCCCTTCGGCGAAATCACAAGTGCCATCATCCCTTAACGGATAAAGATGGAGTGTAGGGAAAGGAATCTCCGGTTGCTTTTTTTCCACTCATGTCAAGCTAATGTGTACTGAATTTCTTACCCCTCTCTTCATTTTGCCTGCAACATCCCCATTTGTTATTTACGTTGCAGGCTTTTTTTCCTGCCTCTGCGATGCGAGAGCCTCGCACGGCAGGTTTTTTTTATACCCTTCGTCCTGAAATACCGTGCGAACAACTCCCCCCCCCTGCAAACCGGTCGATTTCGTCCGGGTAGTCCCCCCCGAAAAAACCGTTCTGGACAACGGCGTCCCCCTTTATACCGTCAATGAAGGAAAGGAGGAGGTGGTGCAGCTTTCCCTGCTGTGGGAAGCGGGCAGCATCTGTCAAAACCTGCCGCTGACGGCGCCCGCCGTTTGCCGGATGCTTTCCGAGGGAAGCGACGGGTATTCCGGAAAGGAAATTGCCGAAACCGTTGAATTTCATGGCGCATCCCTTGCCTGTTCCTGCGAAAAGGACGTTGCAATGGTGCGACTGCTTACCGCGCGGCGGCATCTCCACCGCCTGCTCCCCCTCCTTGCGGACATGGTAAACTGTCCCGCCTTTCCCGAAAAGGAATTGCAGGCTTTCCTTGCGCGAAGCCGGAGCCATTTCCTCGCCGACGAAGCGGTGGGAAGGCTGGTTGCCCGCAAGCGTTTCCTCTCCGCCCTTTTCGGCGGTAGCCACCCTTACGGGGAAGGGGAACGCCTTGAAGATTTCGACAGGCTTACCGCCGGAGGACTGCGCCGTTTCCACCGGAATTACTACCGTGCCGGACGCTGCCGGATAGTGGCGGCGGGAAAAGTAACCGACGGGGACGTGCAACAGATCAATTTCCATTTGGGAAGCCCCCTGCAGCCGGAGGATGCGCCCGAAGAACCGCCGCAATACGCCTTCGAGCCGGCTGAAAACCGAAGGGAAAGGGTGGAAAGGAAAGGATCGCTACAGGCTTCCGTGCGCATCGGGAAACGCGCGTGCACCCGGCAGCACGAAGACTATGCCGGGCTGTGCGTGCTGAACGCCCTGCTGGGAGGTTACTTCGGTTCGCGCCTCATGCGAAGCCTCCGCGAAGAAAAGGGCTACACCTACGGCATTCATTCCAGCCTCATCCCCCTGCAAAAGGCGGGTTACTTCACCATCACCACGGAAACGGGAGCGGACGTCCTCGCCGATGCCCTTCGCGGGATTTACCGCGAAATGGAAAGGCTGCGCGAAGAGCCTGTCGGCAGCGACGAACTGAACCTCGTCAAAACCTTCATGCGCTCGGAGATGCTCCGGTGGTTCGACGGTCCCTTCGCCCGGGCGGAAAGCCTGATCATGCTGCTGGAAAACCGGCAGGACGAAACCTATTACACGCGCTACATGGACTGTATCCGCACCATCGACGCGCAGGAGCTGCAAAGGCTGGCGCAAAAGTACCTGGATACGGACGCCATGTATGAAACGGTAGTGGTATGAAAGGGCAAAACAGACGGCAGGCAGGCATAAGCGCGCGGTGGTGGCTTCCGGCAATTGCCGCGCTGCTCCGCCTGACCGTCGCGGCGCAGAGCGTTCCCACGCCGGAACTCAAAAGGGTGAGCGTGGATCCCCTTAGCGGGGAAGTGACCGTGGAATGGGAAATGCCCGGCAACCCGCCGCCGCCTGTGGACGGGTTTATCGTCTTCTGGCTGGACAAAGCCGTTTCCAATAACTACGTGATCGACACCGTGAGGGACATTTCCGCGCGAAGCTACACCTTTCATCCCGACTTCAAGCAGCTGTACCCGCCCATGCCCGACCCACGCGCCGTTTCCCTGCCCTTCACCGTCGCCGCATTCCGCTATCACCCCTGGACGCCCAGCCTCCGTTCGGCGGAAGATTACAATATCCTGCTGACGCACCGCTACGACTCCTGCCGGGCGGAGTTGCGCCTCGCGTGGTATCCCTACAAAGGCTGGGACAACCTGAAAGGCTACAGGGTAGTGCGCCTTCCCGACGACGGAAGCCCCCCGGAAACGGTGGCGACGCTCCCCCCCGGTGATACGGCTTGCATCCTTGGCGGGATTGCCGAAAACAAAACTTATACTTATTACGTGGAAGCCGAACGGGACGACGGAGTGACCGCCACCGGCTACCGGACGGAGAAATTCACGCGGATGCCCCTCCCTCCGGCGTACATCGAAGCGGAAGCGACACGCTACAACGGGGAAGGGGTGGCGGAAATCACCTTTTCGATTGACCCTGCCTCCGAAACGCATCAGTATGCGTTGCTGGGGGCTGACTCGCCCGCCGGCGAGTGGCTGCCGCTTGCCGATGCGGACTTTCCCGCAGGCGGCAGGGTGACATTGCCCGACGTGCGGCAGCGGGAAAGCGCGTACTTTTACCGCCTGGCTGCCCTGCATGTGTGCGGCGACCGGCACTCGGCAGTCTCCAACACCGCCACGGCGCTGCGGCTCGCCCTTTCATACGACGAACCGGCGGCGACGCTGCAATGGAACGCTTATGCCGAATGGCAAACGCCGCCTGTTTACCGCCTCTACCGGAAAGCGGGAAACCGGAAGGAAACCCTGCTTGCCTCCTTTGCCGCTACGGACGTCCTTGAGTTTCGCGAGGACGTCTCTTCGCTGCCCGCGGACGGCGATGTTTGCTACCGGGTGGAAGCCGCTCCCGAAACGGACGCGCAGGGAGTGAGGAAAGCGGAGTCCAACCGCGTGTGCGTGCAGCCGGAGAGCGAGGTATTCATCCCCCAAGCCTTCACGCCCAACGGCGACGGCAGGAACGACGAATACCGCCTGTCTTTTTCCTACCCGCCCGAAGAATATCTCTTCATTGCCTTCCACCGCAACGGCTCAAAAGTGTTCGAGAGCAAAGAACCGTCGAAAGGATGGGACGGGCGTTTGAAAAACGGGCAGCCTGCCGGCGAAGGGGTATATGGATACTTCATGCGGTACCGCACGGCAAAGGGCGCGGTGACGGAAAAACGCGGGACGTTCATGCTGATAGCGCCCTGACGGGAACGGCAGGCGCGGGGGGAGCTATTCCCACAGACGCAGCTGCACCGCCTTCTCCGACGGCTTGCGCGCATCGCCGTAAACGGTTTTCCCGCCGTGCTGCCACGAGCTATCCCGCTCGTGTTGCAGCAGCCGCTCGAAATAATCGCCGGGCGTGTAGCCTTTTTCCATTTCCAGGGAAATTTTTGAAAGGTTTTTGAGCGCGTCGGACTTGTCGCGGTCGCCTAACCGCGCAAGGCGGATGGCTTTATCGAAAGTCTCCACGGTTTGGTCGTACACCCGCAGGGGAACCGGGAAGGGATGCCCGTCTTTTCCGCCGTGCGCGAAGGAAAACCGCGCAGGATCGGAGAAGCGCGAGGGCGTCCCGTGGATGATTTCGCTTGTCAGCGTCAGCGATTGCAGGGTTCGGGGACCAAGCCCCTCCAGCAGCAGGAGTTCTTCGATGTTCGCAACGCCTCTTTCGTGGGCAAGTACGAGCGTTGCGCCCAGCCGTTTCATGTCCACGTCGGCGGCGGTCACTTCGTGGCGTCGCGGGAGGATCAGGGAAACCTCCCGAAGCAGTTTTCCGGGCGACATGGCGGTCAGTTGCATGATCCCTTCTTTGGCGGGGAGCGCCTCCTTCGCGGTAAGGTTCAGTATCATCCCCCGATTGACGCCGCACACCGAAGCGTGGGGTTCTTCGGTAAACGATGGCAGCGCGGAGGAGAGCCAGTGGTAGCGCCGCGCCATTTTTTCCTCCGTGTTCATGCCCTGCTGTATCACCGCCCATTCGCCGTCAATGGTCACGATAAACGAATGGAGGTAGAGTTGGAAGCCGTCCTGTAGCGCGGTGTTGTCCACCTTTGCCGACAGGCGGCTGCTGCGCACCAGTTCGTTGCCGTTCAGTCCCGTTTTGCCGGCTATGTCGAGCAGTTCGGCGGGCGTTTGCCGCGAAGCTTTTCCGCGCCCCCCGCAAACATACACGCCGAGTTCCCCCGAACGCCTGTTGATGGCTTTTTTCAGCGCGTTCATCACCGATGTGGTAATTCCCGACGAGTGCCAGTCCATTCCCAGCACGCAACCCAGCGACTGGAACCAGAAGGGATCGCTGAGCCGCTGCAACAGGGCGGATCGTCCGTATTCCATGACAATCGCCTCCGCAATGGCGCCTCCCAGCAGGCACATCCGCTGCGCCAGCCATTGCGGAACGGTTCCGTAGTGAAGCGGCAGGTCGGCAGAGCCTCTTTTCATGGCTGCCGCAATTTGGAATTACGCGCTGCGCCCGTCCGCATCATCCGGCGATACCACCCTGCAGGCTGCCGGCAATCAACCTCCCGCACAAAGCATTTCCCGCCGCAAACGCAGGTCAATAAGGGAAGCTGTGATGTTATTCCCGTTACCATATATCTATTTGACCGATTCGTTTTTCATGTTTCCGTTTGAAGATGCGAAGCGCCGTTTAGCGGAACTGTTCGCTCAGCAGGCGTATTTCCACCGAGGGGGAAATGTTTTCGTACAATATGTTATATACCGCATTGACGATGGGCAAATCAATCCGGAATTGCCGGTTCATTTCATGCAGGCAGGCAACGGCGTAATATCCTTCGGCAATCATGTTCATTTCCAGTTGCGCCGACTTAACCGAATACCCCTTTCCGATCATGGTTCCGAAGGTGCGGTTACGGCTGAACTGCGAGTAACAGGTCACCAGCAGGTCTCCCAGATACGCCGACTGCTCGACGTCGCGTTCGGCGGGGTAACTTTGTTCTATAAAACGTTTGATTTCGGCAAATCCGTTGGAAACGAGCGCTGCCAGAAAGTTGTCGCCATAGCCGAGTCCGTGCGCAATACCGGCGCACAGGGCAATGATGTTCTTGATAATTCCTCCGTACTCTATGCCATAGATGTCCGTTGAAATCACGGTTTTGATGTAACGGCAACCGAGCAGCTCCGCCATTGTTTCGGCGCTTTCGGCTTGCTTGCTCGCCACGGTAAGATACGACAGCCGTTCCAGCGCAACTTCTTCGGCATGAGTGGGACCGGATACCACTCCGAAGCGGTCGAAAGGAAGCCCGAACCGCCGGTTAAAATATTCGCCCACGGTAGTGTTTTCGCCCGGCACAATTCCCTTGATGGCGGAAAAAACCATTTTCCCTGCGAGCGGAACGGATATGGCTTCTGTGGTGATCTTCAGGAAGGCAGCCGGAACTGCGAAAAGCAGCATGTCCGCTTGCCGGACGGCTTCATCCGCATCGTCAAACAGGGCAATTTTTTCCGTATCGAGCCGCACGGAACTCAAATACATGCAGTTTGTCCCGTATTGCGCGACAGACCGCCGGATTTCCGGTTCGCGGATGTACCAGTTGATCCGCTCCGCATTGTTACAAATTGTTTTCACCAAAGCTGTAGCCCAGCTTCCGCTACCGATAATGGCAAGAGTCATTGAAAAAAATAAAATTAACGGACAAAAGTATGAAAAATGTCTTAATAGACAAAAGGAATGGTAAAATCGTTGTAAGTAATTATAAAATGTAACTTTGCGTCAAAAATCAGAAATGACAAAAAAAATGCTTTTATTGTGGTGCTGTTTCAATCAGTAAATATAGATTTAAAGTCACTACTGTCCGGTAAACCTCCAAAAGAAAGGGTAGGTATAAAATACCCACCCTATGGTTATCTTTGTAATCTCAACAAAACAGAGAACAACCATGGGCAAAAGTACAAATTTTAGCGGACAGCCGCTACTGAATCAGTTATTATTTTTCATCAGCAAGGGAAAAGTAGAGAAAATAGCGAAGAAGCACGGAG